>NZ_JAKJTJ010000023.1:0-320616 GCF_050337905.1 Vibrio clamense
TCACTCCAGGCATCGTTGTCGTCATCGGTATCCGCGTTATTACCTGTGCCGTCTTTATCAGAGTCGAGGCTTTCTGCTTTGTTATCTGGGAACGCATCTTGTGCATTGTCGACGCCGTCGCCATCACGATCGTTGTCTTCACTGTCGGCAATCAAGTCGCCATCCAGATCCGCAGGCTTGCTGACGGCACTTAATGGATCGCTACCGAGACGCGCTTCGTCGGCATCACTCCATCCATCGTTGTCGTCATCGGTATCCGCGTTATTACCTGTGCCGTCTTTATCAGAGTCGAGGCTTTCTGCTTTATTGTCTGGGAACGCATCTTGTGCATTGTCGACGCCGTCGCCATCGCGGTCGCCGTCTTCACTGTCGGCAATCAAGTCGCCATCCAGATCCGCAGGTTTACTGGCCGCACCAAGTGGATTGGTCCCTAAGCGTGCTTCATCCGCATCACTCCAACCATCGTTGTCGTCATCGGTGTCCGCGTTATTGCCCGTGCCGTCGTTATCACTATCAAGGCTTTCCGCTTTATTGTCTGGGAACGCATCTTGTGCATTGTCGACGCCATCACCATCGCGATCGCTATCTTCACTGTCGGCAATCAAATCGCCATCCAGATCCGCAGGTTTACTGGCAGAACTTAATGGATCGCTGCCAAGACGCGCTTCGTCGGCATCACTCCAACCATCGTTGTCGTCATCGGTGTCGGCATTGTTACCTGTGCCGTCTTTATCAGAGTCGAGGCTTTCTGCTTTGTTGTCTGGGAACGCATCTTGTGCATTGTCGACGCCATCACCATCACGATCGTTGTCTTCACTGTCGGCAATCAAATCGCCATCCAGATCCGCAGGCTTGCTGGCAGCACTTAATGGATCGCTACCGAGACGCGCTTCGTCGGCATCACTCCAACCATCGTTGTCGTCATCCGTGTCCGCGTTATTACCTGTGCCATCTTTATCTGAGTCGAGGCTTTCGGCTTTGTTGTCTGGGAAGGCATCTTGTGCATTATCGACGCCATCACCATCGCGGTCGTTGTCTTCGCTGTCGGCAATCAAGTCGCCATCCAGATCCTCAGGTTTACTGGCGGCACTTAATGGATCGCTGCCTAGACGAGTTTCATCCGCATCACTCCAACCATCGTTGTCGTCATCCGTATCCGCATTGTTACCCGTACCGTCTTTATCAGAGTCGAGGCTTTCGGCTTTGTTGTCTGGGAAGGCATCTTGTGCATTATCAACACCATCGCCATCACGATCGCTGTCTTCACTGTCGGCAATCAAGTCACCATCCAGATCCGCAGGCTTGCTGGCGGCACTAAGTGGATTGGTCCCTAAGCGTGCTTCATCCGCATCACTCCAACCATCGTTGTCGTCATCCGTATCCGCGTTATTACCTGTGCCGTCTTTATCAGAGTCGAGGCTTTCTGCTTTGTTATCTGGGAACGCATCTTGTGCATTGTCGACGCCATCACCATCGCGATCGCTGTCTTCACTGTCGGCAATCAAGTCGCCATCCAGATCCGCAGGTTTACTGGCAGAACTTAATGGATCGCTACCGAGACGCGCTTCATCCGCATCACTCCAACCATCGTTGTCGTCATCCGTGTCCGTGTTATTGCCCGTGCCGTCTTTGTCACTATCAAGGCTTTCCGCTTTATTGTCTGGGAACGCATCTTGAGCATTATCGACGCCGTCGCCATCACGGTCGCCGTCTTCACTGTCGGCAATCAAATCACCATCCAGATCCGCAGGTTTACTGGCCGCACCAAGTGGATTGGTCCCTAAGCGTGCTTCATCCGCATCACTCCAACCATCGTTGTCGTCATCGGTATCCGCGTTATTACCTGTGCCGTCTTTATCAGAGTCGAGGCTTTCTGCTTTGTTATCTGGGAACGCATCTTGTGCATTGTCGACGCCGTCGCCATCGCGGTCGCCGTCTTCACTGTCGGCAATCAAGTCGCCATCCAGATCCGCAGGCTTGCTGACGGCACTTAATGGATCGCTACCGAGACGCGCTTCGTCGGCATCACTCCATCCATCGTTGTCGTCATCGGTGTCCGCGTTATTGCCCGTGCCGTCGTTATCACTATCAAGGCTTTCCGCTTTATTGTCTGGGAACGCATCTCGGTCATCCTCAACACCATCTTCATCTCGGTCTTGATTCAATGTGGCTTGATTGTTCGTTACAGTTAAAACTAATTTTTCTAATGTAACTATTTGACCTCTAGACTCCTGCTTACGAACCTCTTCCCCCAATAACTCTGCCCCTTGAGTAAGTATCTCAAGTTTTTCTGGAGTGTTCATGTCGTCTACTTGCTGTGGCAATAACTGGACTAAAGCTCTAGCACTATCAGCCAATAATTCATTCTTATCTGCAAGGTAATCACTCATAAGATTAGTTTCAGGCTGTGCAAGCAGTTGATTTATTTCTTTTATTGCCTCTGCTTCACTTTTTCCTTCAACCATTTTCGAATCTACGAGAGTAGTAATTGGTGTAACGACTTTAGAACCAGGAGGAGCAGCCATTAAATAGCCATCCCTTAAAGGAATATCTGGATTATCTTCATCGATAGTCTGCCCCGCAATCGTACTCGCCATTACAGGGTATGAAGTTAAGTCGCCGCCAATTTCAGATACATCAATTAAAGCTCGGCCACCTTCTCCAGATATGGCAAAGGGTTCACCGGGATCCCTTAAGTAGTTTCGATTTAGATCTAGCCAAACTTCTGCATTACGTAAATAACCATCTATAGCCTTAATTTCAAGCACTTGTGATGAACTGTTGTTCTGTTCTACCGAGCTACCATCCCAGCAACCAGATAATAATGTCACCAGTGGCATTGTAACCATTGCCATACTGGTAAGCTTAAATTTCATGTAATCTCCCCCCAACAGATCTAAAGCGCCAAATTTGGAATTGAGCACTTAAAAAAATGTAACAAAATGCAAAATATAAACGCGAAAATAGTAACAAAACCAATAGTGTACATTTCGTGACCATGTAGGCATCTAAATCTGCACAAAACGTGCTTAATGCACAGTTTTATAAATTCAATTGATTCTTGATATGCACGAGGTAGAAAGGCAAGCTAAGCATATGAACTTAAGCAACTATAAAGTAATTCATCCATGCTAGAACCCACTAATAGCAGCGGTGGTATAAAAAATTACACAGCATAAAAAAGTGACATTATTTGGATCAACTTCTAATCGAGTACACAGAATGAATTCCTCTACGACCTAGAAAAGGCAGTGATGCGCTAAGGATGAGAGTCACTAGAATTAGCATTTAGAAAAGTAAGGTTAGTTGGAATATCTCCACATATAATTTCATTCAACCTCAAATAAAACATGATAAACAATAGTTAATAATCAATATTTTTTGAGACACCAATCACCCAGCAGTGCGATCTTTGTCTCATTAATAGTGAAAAGTAACATTACAAAAAGTAATAGTAGTGACAAAACTCTCATTTATAAAATCATGCGTTCCGTATTATTCACATGGTTTTCACTCCCCCCTAATTTGAGAATTCTAATGAAACTACTAAAAACTACTGCTGCGCTAGCAATCACTGTCGCTTTATTAGCAGGTTGTAATGATGAAGAAACGGTTAATAACTACTTACCAGAGACTCCTGTAGCCCCAGCTCCGGCTCCCGTTGATAGCGAAGGTCGTATTGCAGCGTTTAACCTTTCTTTTGACCGCTATACATACGAAGACCTTGTGGCAGAAATGAAACTAACGACTATCGAGCAAACCGCTCTAGTCGATGGCTGGAAAGCTGGTACTCTGTCTGATGAAGATAACGCGACGGCACTAAAAGTAATCCAAATTCGCAATGTTGCCGCTATTATCCAAACGGAAAGACCAGCTGCTATTATGATGTCTGAGTTCAATAATGATGGTACAGGCACGAACAATGATGCTCTAACTGGTTTCCGTCTGAACTACCTAGCGGTTCCTCAAAATTCAAACAGTATTGACCAAGATGGTACTGTACTTAAGCCCATTTCATTCCAGTACTTCGCAAACTTCGCGACGAATACAGGTAAACTAAGTGGCTACGATTTAAATAGAGACGGTAAAGTAGCAACAGATGCAGACAAAGGATCATACACTTACGCTAATGATTCATGGGGCTTTGGTCAATACCACGGTCAATATGCATTTGCATTGATGTCTCAATATGAAATAGATAAAGATAACATACGTACTTTCCAAAGCTTCAAATGGAAAGATATGCCAGGAGAAACTAACCCTACAATTACTGATTGTGACGGTGACCCCGCAATTCCTGCTGGTATGGCATGTGGTGACAAATGGTATACTGATGCTGCATGGGCAGAAAAACCAATGTCATCTAAAAACCACGTAGATGCACCAATCATCATAACTAAAGAAGATGGTACTGAAGAAAAAATTCATTTGCTTCTTTCGCATCCAACACCGCCTATTTTTGACAAATTAACAACCAACAACAAGATGCTAAACCGTGCTGAAATTGACTTCTGGGTTGATTACGTAGGTGGTAATGCAAACTACATTTATGATGATAAAGGCGTGACGGGTGGACTTGAGTCTGGTGCTCACTTTATCGTTATGGGCGACCTAAACGCTGATCCACTTAAAGGTGATGGTGACCTAACGGCTATCAACGCACTGATGGATCACGATAAAGTAAATCGCCTAGCGACATTTGGACCTTTAGCTCCAGCTAGTCTTGGTGGTCCTGAATGCCTTGCACTTGGTGAGTGTAAAGAAGCAAACTGGGATACTCCAAATCCTGATCAAGTAACAAGCACAAGTGGTTTACGCCTTGATCACGTTATCCCATCGGCCAATCTCAATATTACTGAGTCAGGAGTACACTGGCCTGCTACTTTCGAATCAGGTCGTCTTCTTGTGAATGATGAACGCGTTGGTAACGGAAACAGCAAAGCTATCTCTTCTGACCACCGTCTGGTTTGGATCAAAGCAGAGCTATAATCATCCAATTTACCTCTACGGGTAATTAAACGATACCAAAGCCTCACGCCATAAACGTGGGGCTTTTTCGTAGCCGTCCAATTTAATTAACAGTTAGCCATACCATTTTCGGCGCATTTCAGTACTATTGTAAACAACTAACCAGAATCTGATTTTGAGAACTGAAATTTGCCTAATCCTGATGCAATCACCTTCACCACCATTAATCTTTTCAATTATGTTGAGCCACCCAATGCTTACTACGATTTTGAAAATATTTTGACGCAAGAAGAGTGGCAAAAAAAACAGAAATGGTTTCACGACAAAATCAGCCAGTTAAATTCTGATGTTATTGGTTTTCAAGAAGTCTTTAGCCCCAACGCACTAGAAAAACAGCTTAACCAACTCGGTTATCCCTACTTTTGTACCGTTGATGAACCCAAAGCCGAAGATGGCTATCTATTCCACTCTCCGGTGGTTGCCATTGCATCACGTTTTCCGATTGTGAAGTGCCAACCTGTAGTATCGGACAATGAGTTCATCGCTCGATTTGAAACGAGCACTGATTTTTCATTTAATCGAATTCCAGTACATGCCAGCATTGAATTGCCTCATATAGGCATTACAGATTGTTATGTGGTGCATTTCAAATCTCAACGTCCAAAAGAACCCATCGAGTTAGAAAATAGAGCAGAGCCAGAACCCATTGCTTATGAAAAAAAACAGCTGAACTCATTACATGATGAACAGTTTGGTTCATGGCTATCCACTCTTCAACGCGGCCTTGAAGCGAATTTACTGCATCGCTACATCACTACTCAAAGAGAAAAAACCGATCAAGCAGTCGTATTAATGGGCGATTTCAATAAGCCCCTATTCAACGAAGAATTTAGTGGCTTACTCTCCTGTGAATTAAGGCGCGATAGATTTAGCCTAGAGTGGCTCGCACCATTTCAACTCAAAGACAGTTGGGATATTTATTGCCAATTGAACGGTGTCGACTTATTAGAAGATAGAGCGCCAACTCATTATTACGGAGCAAAAGGATCGGTATTGGATTACATACTGTTATCTAATGAGTTCGACTGTCATAACTCATCTAATATTCTAGAGGTGGTGAAATATAAGGTAACGGATCAACATATCATCAACCCTAGTTTTGAACACGATCAATTCAGTACCGATCATGCATTAGTTTCAATCACAGCTCAAATTCGACATGCATAGAGAAAACGACCCTGAATGCATTCAAGCTAATCACTCGGGTTATTTTTGTATGACGATTATTTTAGTAGTAAAATGTAACAAACTCAGAAAGAAGATATCATACGCGACTATTATTTTACGCGATTAAGTGTATGATATTTGTTAATTTCAGCACCAAATCGATACGCGAATGAACCAATCCCAATTACTATTAGACATCACGACACACGCCTTATTACATCTGGAATTCAAAAAACTCGACAAACGCCTTTCCATAGCAGAAATCAATAACCTGCTGGTTCAATATCTTAAGCGCATCGCTAAGTCGAATCGATACAAAGCCGTAAGAAAGACCACGAAAAAGTGGCTATTAATTGGCAGACAATCTGGCAGCAATCTTGAGTCCGTGCTAGTCAAAAATAGAGATAATCTCGTCCAAACATGCTCGACCGATTTGTTCCGTTTTGTCGATCTAATTGGCAGAATTGAAACTCAGCTTCGAACTAAAATTCAATACTCCCATGCTCATAATATCGATCTGAATGCACGTTACGGAAAAGTCTTAGTTTGTGTCGTAGATGAAGATTTAACATCAAGTTTTGATGAACATGGAATGATGAGCAAATCGACCCAGATTCTGTTTATCGGAAGCTCAGAACATAAAGAGATGTTTTCAATCATTGTCGACCAGAGCGATCACTTTCAATCCGTCGTGGCTTATGAAGATAAAGAACACCTGCGCGTCGAATTGTTTAGGATGTAATACCATCGACTATTTAATGAAGCCAAAATCGATGGGTTCAATCCACATACTTATGTCGATTTTCAGATAGGACACTATCTCTACTTGAGCCAATGGTGTCCCATACCTGGTTAACTAAATTCGGGTGACTGTCGACAAATTTCTGACCAAACACTAAATAATAGTCCTTCGTGATGATGGCTGGTTGAACCTGCTCCACATCTGGATAGTCATTACTGTTTAAGAAATCTAAAGCTGTTGAATCTTGTACCGCTATTGCTGCTAAACGTTGTAACTTAAGCATTCCAAATAATTGAGACGTGGTTTTAACTTCATAAACCTTAACTTTTCTTTTTTCTAATTCTCTTACAATTGAAAACCCTAAATGGGCCCCCACTTGCTTATTTGTTTGTGTCAGGTTTTCGCCATCCCAATCAAGCGGCTTATTCTTTAATTTATAAAAATAATAGCCTAACGTTGCAACTCGCTTCGTGCTATCAAGTTTACCTTCCACCATTGGATAGCTCGCATATTTTTCACGTTGTGCATTGTGAGAGAGAATAAACGCGCCATCCACTTTCCCCGTTTTTAGGTACTGCAACACCCTTTTGCCAGGTAGACGGACGTACCTCACATTGATACCCAACTCGCTCATACTTTTATTTATGAGATCTATTGATAAACCCGGAGGGTCAGCAACATCTCGGCCGCTTCCCATCTGAAATGGGTAAGATTGTGTATCTGAATAAGCAAGAATTATCGTTTCAGAGGCCAAAGACAGACCAGAAAAGAGAGAGACGGATAAGGCAACCCAAAGTTTCAAACCATTATTAATCATAAGCCCCCCCAACTATCTTATTGATAGAACAGAATATATCCTTAAAGTACAATTATCTCCACCCAGTAGATAAAGATAACTCATATAATACTGACTTTATTCTGACAAACTCCCCAACGGGTCACAATATTCGCTTGTAAATTAATATTTTATAAAATGATCATTAATTGAATATTCGAGTGTTTTCTTGGCTAAGCTTGAGCAACAGGCATCTCACGTTAGATTCTATGTCTATTAGCTTTAACATGGCGAATATCTCCCTCTCTTCACCGATTTCAAGTCACCTCACGCCGATGTATAGCTTTTGAACGTACTCTTTAGAGATTTTTATCTAACGAAATATGAAATTCGCTCGCTCTACTGACAAAATCATCAGTGATGAATATCACCTTTTTTGCCCTCATCGAAACGTATCGATGACAAAGATCACACATTCACATTTCGTGATGTGCAAATTATAAAATCAACGCTATTATCACCATCGAAACGTATCGATGGGCATTTTTCGAGCTATCTCAAACTCATTAACTCGGACCATCTACACTTTAAAGGTCGTAATATGAAAAAAAGTACCCTACTCAACTCTGAAATGTCTTTTTTGGTGGCGACTCTTGGCCACACCGATGAAATCACTATTTGCGATGCTGGATTACCGATTCCGGATTTTGTTCAACGTATTGACCTCGCCCTCACCCATGGCGTTCCAAGCTTCATTGACACGGTAAAAGTCACGTTAGACGAATCGCAAATTGAAGGCGTTATCATCGCAGAAGAATTTTCCAAGGTAAGCCCAGATCTTCACGGCTTGCTTATTGAAGAACTTAAGGCAGAGGAACTACGTTGTAAAAAAACCATCACCATTGCTTACCTACCACACGAAGAGTTCAAAGCCCGCACAGCAGAGAGCCGAGCGGTAATAAGAACAGGTGAATGCACTCCCTACGCCAACGTGATTTTTCAAGCCGGTGTGACCTTTTAATGCTTGGCTTAATTCACCAGAAAATGAAATTCGCTAACGTTGAGGACCAAAAATGACTCAAGCAATTTTAGAACTAGATTCCATTGAAAAAGCATTCCCTGGCGTTAAAGCACTCGATAAAGCCAGCCTGAATGTTTATCCCGGCCGAGTAATGGCACTTATGGGAGAGAATGGAGCTGGTAAATCAACCTTAATGAAAGCGCTAACTGGCATCTACGCGATGGACGCAGGGAGTATTCAATATCAAGGGCAACCTGCATCATTTAAAGGTCCGCGAGACTCTCAACAAGCTGGTATCAGCATTATCCACCAGGAGCTGAACTTAATTCCTGAGCTGACAATCGCAGAGAATATCTTCCTTGGTCGAGAGATCACCGGAACGATGGGTCGTATTCTATGGAATGAGATGTACCAAGCGGCAGACAAATTACTGGCTCGCTTAAATGTTAAGCACAGCTCAAAAACGCCATTAGGTCATTTAAGCCTTGGTGAGCAGCAAATGGTCGAGATTGCTAAAGCGCTGTCATTTGAGTCTAAGGTCATCATCATGGATGAACCCACCGATGCACTGACCGATACCGAAACAGAGTCGTTGTTCAAGGTCATTAATGAACTAAGAGCAGAAGGGTGCGGTATTGTTTATATTTCACACCGTTTGAAAGAGATTTTTGAGATTTGCGATGACATCACCGTTTTACGTGATGGCAAATTCATTGGTCAACGCACCGTTGCTGAAACCGATGAAGATATGCTTATCGAAATGATGGTTGGACGTAAGCTAGACGAACAATATCCACGCATTAATGCCGAACACGGCACCGTTTGTTTAGAAGTTAAAAATCTATGTGGCTCCGGTGTTAATAATATCAGCTTCACGTTAGATCACGGTGAGATCCTCGGTATTTCAGGTTTGATGGGTGCAGGTCGAACGGAATTAATGAAAGTCATTTACGGTGCACTGCCCTATGAGTCTGGTGAAATTAGACTGCACGGCAAAACCATCAACCCCATAAGCCCTCAAGATGGGTTAGCAAATGGCATTGCTTATATATCTGAAGACAGGAAAGGCGATGGTCTCGTACTTGGTCTTTCCGTCAAAGAAAACATGTCCATTTGTGCGCTTGATAAGCTCACCAAAGGAATGCAAATCCAACATAAAGATGAAGCCATTGCTGTTGAAGATTTCATAAAACTTTTCAATATCAAAACGCCAAGCCGCGATCAGATCATCGGCAACCTTTCCGGTGGTAACCAGCAAAAGGTTGCAATTGCAAAAGGGTTAATGACTCGTCCCAACGTATTGATTCTCGATGAGCCAACTCGTGGTGTTGATGTCGGTGCGAAAAAAGAGATTTACCAACTGATCAACAAATTTAAAGCCGAAGGGATGAGCATCATTCTAGTTTCATCTGAAATGCCTGAGGTATTAGGCATGAGTGACCGTATTTTGGTTATGCATGAAGGGCACATAAGTGGCGAATTTGAAGCAAAAGATGCCAACCAAGAATTACTACTGGCGTGCGCAGTCGGTAAAAAGATTAACGAGGAAGCAGCATGAGTAGCAAAACAATGAGCAAGACAAACTCAGATACTGAAAAAAACATGAAGAAACCACTGATTAGCAAAGAGTGGCTCATTGAGCAGAAATCACTTATCGCTCTTATTTTTCTGATTGTCGTGGTTTCATTTTTGAACCCTAACTTTTTTACTCTCGACAACATTCTCAACATTCTTAGACAAACATCCGTTAACGCTATTATTGCCGTCGGTATGACACTGGTTATTTTAACAGCTGGTATCGATTTAAGCGTTGGCTCTGTACTTGCGCTTTGTGGTGCATTTGCGGCTAGCTTAATAGGAATGGAAGTGCCCGTTATTGTTGCTGTTCCTACCGCATTGTTAGCTGGCGCTGCACTCGGTGCAATCAGCGGAATCATTATTGCCAAAGGTAAAGTGCAAGCTTTCATTGCCACACTCGTCACCATGACTCTGCTTCGCGGTGTCACTATGGTCTACACCGATGGCCGCCCTATCTCGACGGGTTTTACTGATACTGGCGATGCGTTCGCATGGTTTGGTACCGGTTACGCTCTTGGCATTCCTGTCCCTGTATGGCTGATGGTGATTGTGTTTGCTTCTGTCTGGTATCTGCTTAATCACACTCGCTTTGGTCGCTATGTTTACGCGCTAGGTGGAAACGAATCTGCCACTCGCCTTTCTGGTATCAATGTTGATCGCGTGAAAATTGGTGTTTACGCCATCTGTGGTTTACTTGCTGCATTAGCAGGGTTGATCGTGACCTCACGCTTGTCATCCGCCCAACCGACCGCTGGTATGGGTTACGAACTTGATGCAATTGCCGCGGTTGTTCTCGGTGGCACAAGTTTAGCCGGAGGTAGAGGCCGGATCATGGGAACGCTCATTGGCGCTCTTATCATCGGTTTCTTAAACAATGCACTGAACTTACTAGACGTCTCTTCTTACTACCAGATGATCGCGAAAGCGGTGGTTATTTTGCTGGCAGTATTAGTCGATAACAAAAACAAATAGCAATATAGATAACATTATTAATAAATGGTTCTTTTCTAACGAGAAAGATTGAAGTTACTCGTTAGAAAGCAGGCAACACTCTTGATAACATAACGACGATAACGACGATAACGACGATAACGAACTGGGTTTAACCTAGATCACCCCTACTACAAGGATTTTAACGATGAATAAATTAGCTACTCTAATTTCAGCCGCTGTTCTTTCTGCTTCTGTTAGTGCAACAGCACAAGCTCAAGATACTATGGCAATCGTACTTTCGACGCTAAACAACCCTTTCTTCGTAACAATGAAAGATGGAGCTGAAGCAAAAGCAGAAGAGCTAGGCTACAACCTTATTGTTCTGGATTCGCAAAATGACCCAAGTAAAGAGCTTTCAAACATTGAAGATTTGACGGTTCGTGGCGTGAAGGCAATCCTGATTAACCCAACGGATTCAGACGCCGTATCTAACGCGATTCGTATGGCTAACCGCTCTAAGATCCCTGTATTGACTCTTGACCGTGGTGCAAGCCGCGGTGATGTCGTGAGTCACATCGCTTCTGATAATGTTATCGGTGGTGAAATGGCGGGACACTTCATCATGGAAAAAGTAGGTGAAAAAGCGAAAGTCATTCAATTAGAAGGTATTGCTGGTACTTCTGCGGCTCGTGAACGTGGTGAAGGTTTCATGAACTCAGTTAAAGGCAGCCATATGGAGCTACTTGCAAGCCAGCCAGCTGATTTTGACCGCACTAAAGGCCTTAACGTAATGGAAAACTTGCTTGCAGCAAACCCAGACGTTCAAGCCGTTTTCGCTCAAAATGATGAAATGGCATTAGGTGCGGTTCGCGCGGTTCAAGCGTCGGGTAAAGATGTGATGATCGTTGGTTTTGACGGCACCGATGACGGGATTGCAGCGGTAAATCGCGGCATTCTAGCAGCAACAGTTGCTCAACAACCTGACATGATTGGTTCTTTAGGTATTGAGATTGCAGATAAAATCCTAAAAGGCGAAAAAGTAGAAGCGTACATCCCAGTACCTCTAAAAATTATCGCTAAATAATCATTAGCGCATCGATTAGCATTTTCGCTAATCGAAAATAGTGAGGGGAAATGTCCCCTCACTTTTCAGAGTTGATTGGTGTGACACTTAGCTGGCTAGGTTGCACACCAATAAACTTTTCCATACGATATATCTCAAGGTTCGTATTATGAATAAACTCGTTGTTTTAGGTAGTGTTAACGCCGACCATGTCCTTCAAGTTCCATCTTTCCCTCGTCCTGGTGAAACTCTTGTTGGTGCTAATTACCAAGTAATCCCAGGTGGAAAAGGGGCAAATCAAGCCGTCGCAGCAGCACGTTTAAACGCAGATATCGGATTCATTAGCTGCGTTGGAGATGACTCATTTGGCAACAAGATTCGGAATGAATTTGCCAATGATGGTATTAACATTGATGGCGTGATCGTAGCTGAGAATACGCCAACTGGTATTGCGATGATTCAAGTATCAGCGGCAGGCGAAAATAGCATCTGCTTATCTCCAGAAGCCAACGATAAACTCACAGTAGATCAAATTGCGCAACACTCAGACAGCATTCGCAATGCTAAATATCTACTGACTCAACTGGAGACTCCAATTGAAGGCATTGAATATGCGATTGAGATTGCCAAACAAAACAAGACAAACGTGATACTCAACCCCGCTCCTGCTCAGCCTCTTTCGGACAAGCTGTTATCGTGTATCGATGTGATCACGCCTAACGAAACGGAAGCTGAAGTACTAACAGGCATTACCGTTACCGACAATGAATCAGCACAGCTTGCCGCCAATGCGCTGCATTTAAAAGGCATTGAAATTGTGATGATCACACTTGGCGCAAAAGGCGTTTGGTTAAGTCAAAATGGACGTGGTGAATTGATCTCGGGATTCAAAGTAAAAGCGACAGACACCACAGCTGCTGGAGATACCTTTAATGGTGCATTAGTGACTGGTTTAATTGAAGAAATGTCTTTAGAATCAGCGATCAAATTTGCACACGCGGCAGCGGCTATTTCTGTCACTCGCTTTGGAGCACAAACCTCTATACCCAATAGAGAAGAGACAGACATTTTCTTAAAAGCGCAAGGGTAATATAACCACTGCTTCAATGTTTACTCCCTTCAATGAGCGACTCTTATTTTACGCTCATTGAACAGAGCTTTAGACATACATTTACAAGGATCGATTCATGGCAACAATGAAAGATGTAGCAAAACTGGCCGGGGTATCTTCTTCTACCGTCAGTCATGTCGTCAATCGCTCTCGCTTTGTCAGTGACGAAATCGCTGAACGCGTCAACAATGCCGTCAAAGAACTCAATTACGCCCCTTCAGCTCTAGCGCGTAGTTTAAAAGTAAAATGTACAAAAACCGTTGGCATGCTAGTCACAACCTCCACCAATCCATTTTTTGGTGAAGTCGTAAAAGGCGTTGAACGTCGCTGTTACGAAAAAGGCTACAACCTAATTTTATGCAATACAGAAGGTGATGACGAACGAATGAAAGCATCCATTGATACGCTGCTGCAAAAGCGTGTTGATGGGCTGATGCTGATGTGTTCAACCCTTGAAGGTCAACAAATTGATGTATTTAGCCGCTATCCTGATTTACCAGTGGTGGTGATGGACTGGGGCGAGATATCATTTGCGAGTGACAAAATTCAAGATAATTCTCATCAAGGGGGCTATCTAGCCACTCAGCATTTAATCAAGCAGGGTCACCGTCAAATAGGGTGTATCACTGGGCCGCTTTTTCGCAGCCAAGCATTGTCACGCTATCAAGGTTTTCAGCAAGCAATGGCCGAAGCTGAAATAGAGGTGAACCCTGATTGGATAGTAGAATCCAACTTCGAATGCGATGGCGGTTTCGATGCTTTTCACCATTTACAAGCAAACGGGCCACTGCCAAGTGCCATATTCGTTGGCAACGATATGATGGCGATGGGCTTGATTAATGCCGCATCTGAGGCCAACGTTCACATTCCCAATGATCTTTCAATCATTGGCTATGATGACATTCGCCTTGCAAAATACATGACTCCGTCACTCACAACTATCCACCAGCCTAAATATCGATTAGGTCAATCAGCGGTTGATGCCCTGCTCTATCGCCTAGAAAACCCCGATGACGAACCACAGATAGTGCAATTGGATCCGAGTTTGGTTGAGCGTAAAAGCGTTAAAAATGTGAACGCCTAACCAGAATTTATCAACTAATATCGGTCACTTCACTCCGAATAACAGAACCTCTAATCATTCACCAGCCTTGATTAGAGGTTTTTCAACCACACACCTAATTTCGTACTATATTATTGGCGCGAATGATTATCGGCGGACAATGATCTCTCGCGGTACCAACTCCACTCCGGCTTGATAACGCTTCGCGGAGGCATTAAGAGCAAGGGCTAAAGCGCTGTCTGCAATCACTTCAAACTGCTGAGGCAAAGAATTTATTTTGGTCGGTAGAAAATCCAATAAGCGATTATCACCAAATGTCGCAAGTTTGATCTTTTTCATTAAATCTGGATGTTCTAGCAAAACATCGAGCATCCCTTCTAGTAAGGTATAAGATGTCGCGACAATCGCATCAGGAATTTCTCCTCTCTTCACCCACTCATTCAACACGCTCTTACCAGCCTCACGATTGAAGTGTTCTCCATAACCAATTTGAGCTACTTTTGACTGAGCTTTCAATGCTGACTCAAAACCTTGTTGACGCTCACGAGAGATATTCAAATCTGGTAAAGCTCCAATCAACCCAACGGTTTCTACTTCATCGGTTAACAGCGAGTGTGTTAATTCAAACGCAGCACCGAAATCTTCACTGATCACACAGCAAAAGTGCTCGTCATCTAATGGACGGTCAATCGCAATGACGGGGGTACCTGAGTTTTGCAGTTTGAGATAAAACGCGTTGGCGTCAGGTATCGCACTGGCCACAAATAGCGCATCGATTCGACGACTAACCAAAGCTTCTGCCACTTTCATTTCCGTTTCAGGATCATCATCTGAGCAACCAATCAAAATTTGGTAGCCCGCTTTACGCGAATTTTGCTCCAATAGTTTGGCTAAACGAGCGTAACTGGTGTTCTCCAGATCCGGAATAATCAAACCAAAAGAACGGCTATTACCCGCACGCAGAGACGATGCGGCATGATCAGGGCGATAGTTATGCTCCTCGACAACGGCCATGACTTTCTTCTGTGTTTTTTCACTGATCCGGTACTTTTGAGCTTTCCCATTGATCACATAACTTGCTGTCGTTTTTGATACACCTGCCAGCTTTGATATTTCATCCAGTGTCATATGGATAACCCTTATTCTGTGCGACGGATCATATAAATTCAGATCCGATCTTTTGATAAGTTGAATTATACGCTGAATCGATTCAGTATAAAAGCTGAAAGGATTCAGCAAAAGCCAAAATGATTTTTCAAACACAGTCTTTGTAAGATCATCCATACGGTTAACAGCATTATGCTTATTTCGATAAAAAAGCGTTTGCTGAATTTTTTTAAAATTTTTGCTGAAACGATTCAGCTAAAGTTAAGCAAACATCAATCAGTCGTCTGTTTAACGTTGCGAACATCGTTGAAACTAAAACTAATACAGCGGAAACGCTAAGAGGCCACATGTTGAAATTAACAAGCCAAGACATCACCCTTCTTCAATCTGCTACTGATAAGTTGACGGCGATTGTTGCGATTGCCGCTGATTTAACCTCGAAAGGTTTCGTCTCAGACGGCTACATTGACGGTATGATCAATCGAGAAAAACAAAATTCAACCTTCCTCGGAAACGGCATTGCAATTCCACACGGCACAACGGATACCCGAGATTTAGTCAAACAAACTGGCATTACCGTCCACCATTTTCCTCAAGGTGTTCAATGGGGAGACAACAACACCGTTTATGTTGCTATCGGTATCGCGGCCAAATCTGACGAACACTTGGAAATTCTCAAGCAACTGACCAAAGTGCTGTCCGATGAGGGTATCGAAGAGTGCCTAAGATTAGCGAAAACAAAAGATGAGATTATTGCCATCCTCAATGGTCAAGCTCAGCTAAATGTCGATTTTGATGCGTCGTTGATTCAGCGCCTTTTTCCAGCAAGCGATATGATTCAAATGAGCGCGGTAGCAGGTGGTTTACTCAGTAATACTGGTTGTGCTGAATCTGAATTTGTTGCGGAACTTGTCACGAAAAAGCCGACACATTTAGGAAAAGGCTTATGGCTTGTCAGCAGTGATAAAGCCGTCAAACGCACAGGTATCTCATTTGTCACCACCGCGAATGATTGCAACTACCAAGGTGAGCCAGTTAAAGGGTTAATCGCCATCGCAGCTTGTAATCATGCCCACAAAAATGCCCTCAACACGATCGGACAACTGGTGTTCAATCAGCAGCAAGAGACATTACTCAATGCTGATACACCACAACTGTTAACCATCTTCAACAACAACGAAGTTGATACATCAACGGAAGACGAACCATCAAGTCTCCCTAGTGATAACACTGGCATATTCAAAATTAAAAATGTCCATGGTTTACATGCTAGACCGGGCGCCATGCTTGTTGCTGAAGCGAAGCGGTTTGAATCAACTATCAAAGTTGCCAACCTCAATGGCGATTCAAAACCTGTCAACGCAAAAAGCTTAATGAAAGTCATTGCGATGGGCGTTCGACACGGCCATGAACTTCAATTTACTGCGGAAGGTGCGGATGCGCCTCAAGCCATAGAAGCCATTGGCCAAGCGATTTCTGCTGGTCTTGGTGAAGGTTAAGGGGCCACAAATGACAAACTCAATTCAGGGAAACTCAACTCGAACCCCAGAGAAGCAAACCAAGGTTGTGACGATCACGCTTAACCCAGCACTCGATTTAACGGGAAGCCTCGACACTTTCAATCTTGGCTCCGTTAGCCTTGTCAATCAAAGCTCGCTTCATGCAGCCGGCAAGGGCGTAAATGTAGCAAAAGTATTAAGTGAGCTTGGAGCAAAAGTCACCGTCACAGGCTTTCTAGGCAGAGATAACGAAGAGTTGTTTTGCCAACTGTTTAACGACATCGGTGCAAAGGATCAATTTATTCGTGTGAATGGAGCGACTCGAATTAACGTTAAGTTGGTTGAACAAAGTGGTGGTGTCAGCGACATCAATTTCCCAGGCGTCACCGTTACGCCTAACGACATAAAACAGTTTGAACAGACATTATTTGGCCTTGCCGACGATCACGAATACTTTGTGCTTGCAGGCAGTCTACCCAATGGGATCTCACCAGAACTTTGCGCATCTTGGATTAAACAGCTTCACCAAATGGGTAAAAAAGTTCTATTTGATAGCAGCCGTGATGCTCTCGCAGCGGGTTTAAATGCACAGCCTTGGTTGATTAAACCTAACGATGAAGAGCTTTCTCAATTCGTCGGTCGAGAGCTAAAGACTCCGATTCAATGTCAGCAGGCCGCGTCAGAGTTAGCACAAAAAGGAATCGATAACATTGTGGTTTCGATGGGTGCGGAAGGCGTGATGTGGTTGAACCAAGGTGAATGGCTACGTTCTTACCCACCCAAAATGAAGGTTGTAAGTACCGTTGGCGCTGGCGATACGCTCGTTGCAGGACTTTGCTGGGGCCACATGCAAGCCATGAACAAAGATGAATTACTCATTTTTTCTACCGCTTTATCTGCACTAGCCGTTTCGCAGGTCGGCGTGGGAATAAAGAGCCAACAAGAGCTCGACAATACACAGAAACAAATCAAACTTGAATCGCTTAGCCTCGCGGCGAGCCAATAAGACAAAGGTCAACATTATGAATATTTCTATTATTACCGCTTGTCCGAGCGGCGTAGCAAACAGCATTATTGCCGCTGGCTTATTAGAACAGGCGGCTAAAGCACTGAACTGGAACCCAACAGTCGAGTGTCAATCCACTGTTATGCCTACAGAAGCGCTAACCGACAACCAAATCGCCACGGCTGATGTTGTGGTTATCGCGGCTAACACACCTGTAGATACCTCTCGCTTTGTTGGTAAGAAAGTTTATCAAGCTGAGATTTCTCAATGCACTTCAGATCCAAAATCTTTTTTGCAAAATGCCATCAATCAAGCCGAAGTATTAACCGAAGCCACTACTCTGCCGACATCTACATCTGTTGAATCTGAAACTGCACTGAATAGCAACCAAAAGAAAATTGTCGCAATCACAGCATGCCCAACAGGTGTTGCCCACACATTCATGGCAGCAGAAGCATTAGAAAATGAAGGGACACGCTTAGGCCATCATGTCAAAGTCGAAACCCGTGGTTCGGTTGGCGCTAAAAACCAACTGACTGATCAAGATATTGCAGACGCCGATCTAGTGATTATCGCCGCCGATATTGAAGTACCTCTTGATCGCTTTAACGGTAAACTTTTGTACCGTACAAGTACTGGGCTTGCTCTGAAAAAGACCGAGCAAGAGATCACAAAGGCATTGGCTGAAGCGACCACTTACACCCATAGCGGCAAATCATCTGATAGTTCACAAAATGATGAAAAGAAAGGGGTATACAAACACTTAATGACTGGTGTTTCACACATGCTTCCTGTTGTGGTAGCTGGTGGTTTGATTATCGCGCTTTCATTCATTTTTGGTATCGAAGCCTTTAAAGAAGAAGGGACATTGGCCGCTGCACTTATGACCATCGGTGGTGGTTCAGCCTTTGCTCTGATGATTCCGGTATTGGCTGGTTTTATTGCGTTCTCCATTGCAGATCGCCCAGGTTTAGCTCCGGGTTTAATTGGTGGCATGTTAGCAAGCTCAACTGGTGCGGGCTTCTTAGGTGGCATCGCAGCCGGTTTTATCGCGGGTTACTCAGCGAAGTTCATAGCCGATAAAGTCTCTCTTCCACAATCAATGGAAGCGCTTAAACCTATTCTTATCATTCCGTTTATTGCGAGTTTGTTCACTGGCCTTGTGATGATTTACATCGTCGGTGGCCCAGTATCAAGCATCATGTCTGCTATGACGGACTTCCTCAATAACATGGGAACATCAAACGCGGTTCTACTCGGCATTATTCTTGGTGCCATGATGTGTTTCGACCTTGGTGGTCCAGTAAATAAAGCGGCTTATACGTTTGGTGTTGGCTTATTGGCTTCACAAACTTATGCACCGA
The DNA here is from genome assembly GCF_050337905.1 of Vibrio clamense. Lineage (NCBI taxonomy): Bacteria > Pseudomonadati > Pseudomonadota > Gammaproteobacteria > Vibrionales > Vibrionaceae > Vibrio > Vibrio clamense. The sequence continues at coordinate 19,458 of NZ_JAKJTJ010000023.1, forward strand.
TGGCAGCGATTATGGCGGCAGGTATGGTTCCAGCATTAGGTATGGGCCTTGCGACATTCCTTGTAAAAGAGAAATTTGAAGCCGGTGAACGTGAAGCAGGAAAAGCCTCTTTCGTGCTTGGTTTATGTTTCATCTCTGAAGGTGCGATTCCATTTGCAGCCAAAGACCCAATGCGCGTCATTCCTGCATGCATGGCTGGCGGTGCGTTAACAGGTGCTCTGTCTATGTTATTTGGCGCTCAGTTAATGGCTCCACATGGCGGGTTGTTCGTCCTACTCATCCCAGGTGCTATTTCACCAGTTCTGATGTATTTAGTGGCCATTGCAGCAGGTACAGCCGTAACAGGGTTTGGTTACGCATTCCTAAAAAGCAGAGCTGACAGTAAAGAGAAGTCTATCTCCGCAGCATAAAGAGTAAACTTCAGAATTCATTATGCCCTCCCCCGTAGGCATTAACACCTCCCGAATTGTGGAGGTGTTTTTTTATCTCTCGATCTATAAATAAGCCAGCTATGAATAAGGCTGCATCAATGTCTTCCTAGCTTTAAAGTTTTTAAGACTCAAACTCACAAGCAACAAAAAAGCCTGCGGCAATAATGCAGCAGGCTTTAAATGTTATTTCAGAGCAATTTGATTAAGGTCGATATATTTATCGTTGTTGTTTTCTAAACAGTCCAATGAAGCCAAGTGCGAACACACTCCATAGAGGTAAGCTCCCACCACCGCCACCAGAGCTTGAATCAAAGAAGGCTTGACGTTTTGCATCAGTCGCGACAAATTTTGGAGTCTCATTGCCGCTAACGACACTATTGATCCAACCTTTATAATCGGTGATTTCAGTAAATACTGACGTAACATTCGCAGTTGGATCGCCACAAGTTGTTGGCCCGAAACTGGTTAAACCCACTTGTTTATAAGTGCCTCCATCATTCCAATACACTGGCCCACCAGAATCACCTTGGCAAGTTGCATTAGAAAGGCCAGTCAAAGCACTAAAATCGCCATCAAAACAGATTTGTTTTTCCGTTAATGATGAGCCCGCAAGAAATACGTTTGCACAGGTTGAATTAACTACGTATTTCAATTCTGTTTTCAATAAATTCTTACTACTATCAACACCAGTCTTGGTATTTCCATGCCCAACAGCCACAAACGAATTTGCTACAGTGCGGTAATTTTCATTATCCGCAAACTCAGCTATTCCATTAATCGAGTCAATATTCAGCGCAGAGTCTAACTTTAATATCGCAATGTCATTACGCCATAAATTTTCAGCCCCATGTTTATAGTCTGAACGGTAAAAAATTTCACTGACACGTGCGCTTTGAATGTTACCATTTGGAAAGTCATCTTCCTTTTGCAGCTTAGGCACCACAACAGTAAACAGCTTCGATCGCTTCCCACTTGTATCGTCACCGTATACACAATGCGCCGCAGTCAATATGTATTGTGGAGCTAATACTGTCGCACCACAATATGACCAATAGTCCGATTCATTCCCTGTAAACTCCCTTGCATCAATAAACAAACTCGCCATTGATGGAAATGTATCTACCGACGCAGACGTTCCGTTAACGATATATGGTTGTACTTCTACATCCGCCATACTGACTGCCGAACAACACGCTAAAGCGAGAAGTGTCCATTGTTTCATTTCATCATTCCTTCTTATTGTCTGAAACGATAATACCTTTTTACATAAATGATATGAATCGATTTTACAAAATCATCAAGATTTTCGAGGCGGAGCACATATTATGCGCAATATAAGTATTTTTAAATGAACCAATTATCGAAAATTCGTTAATGTCTAATTAATCAATAGGTTATAGTTCACACTAATCTCTATCAAAAATTCAATCGCAGTTAAAGATTAGCCCCATAAAAAGCAAAAAACCAATCCCGCTGAGATTGGTTTCCTTTATCACTTACCATACAGCAAACGATGATTTACAAGTCAGCACCATAAATATCAAATGTGAAATATTTATTGGCAATTTTATCGTAGGTGCCATTGGCTCGAATCTTCATAATTGCGTTGTTAAATTTTTCAGCCAGCGCTTTATCTTTAAGCCTTAACGCTAAAGCGGTTCCTTCCCCGATATAAGCTTTATCAGTGACCGCTTTCCCTTTAAATTCAAACCTTTTTCCCTGCTCTTTCTCTAAAAAAGCGAGAGCTAATTGATCGGAATTGCCAAAAGTTGCATCCAAGCGTCCACTTGCAAGATCTAAATACACTTCATCTTGTCCTGTATAACGCTTAATTTTTGCAACATCATCAAATTTATCAGTCACATAGCGATCATGAATAGTACCTTGCTGAACACCGATGGTTTTTCCTGTCAAACCTTGCGAATCAATTGAGAACGACTCCGTCGAACTGGCCACAAAACGAGCAGGGGTTTGGTAATATTTATCCGTAAACAAGACTTTGCGTTTACGTTCGTCAGTGATCCGCATCGATGCCATAATCACATCCGATTTACGAGCCAATAAACTTGGAATCAATGCATCCCAACTTTGAGATACCCAGACACACTCAAGCTTTGCTTCTGAACACAAAGCATCAGCAATTTCGATATCAAATCCGACTGGCGTACCTTCGCTGTTTTTGTAATTAAAAGGTGGATAAGTAAAGTCTGATGCTAAGCGTATCTCTTTTGCTTGAACTGCTGAACAGAGCATTGCCGCTGCGCATGTAAGACCTAGAGCAAGTTTCTTCATTAGAAATTCCTTTTATAATGACTATTCTATCTACTGATTACTGATTACTGATTACTGATTACTGACGTGATTTTGTAGTACCTTGAGCACTTCGGCCATGCTTTCTTTGGTGCCTATAGTGATACGAATACAGTTCCTAAGTGCGGGTTCATGCCCTTGATTTCGGGTCACAATGCCATTGCTTAACAAGAGGTTAAATAAATCAAATGATTCTGAAACTCGAAGCAATACAAAGTTCGTTGCAGAAGGGTATATCTTCTCTATGCATTCAAACTTTTCGAGTTCTTTAATAAACCACGTTTTAACATCAATCAATTCATTCGTTGAGGTTGCAATGGTTTCTAAACCTTCCTGAGATAAGGCTTGCAAGACGATTTCGGCTACACAATCTGGCATAGGGTACGGTGGGATAAGCTTTGCCACATATTCCATGACGCTTTCATCCGCGAGAATGAACCCACAGCGCACCGCCGCAAGACCAAACGCTTTCGATAACGTTCGAATAACCACAAGATTTGGATACTGTTCGATAAGAGAAACCACGCTGGTTTTCATTTCAAACTCGATGTACGCCTCATCTACCACGACAATCGCATGCTGTTGAGTCGCGTCGAGTACTCGAATGATCTCTTCTTTCGGGATCACGTTACCTGTTGGGTTATTCGGTGAACACAAAAATACAAGGTTGGCGTTATGTGATTGCTCAATCACGGCTTCTACGTTTAAATTGAAGCTATCAAGTAGAGGAACTTGAATCGTCTCTATCGCTAATGCATCAGCACAGAACTCATACATCGCGTAAGTCGGCGGGCAGATCAAAACTCTGTCTCTTCCGGGCTGACAAAAAGTTCGGATCAGTAAATCAATGGCTTCATCCGCACCTCGAACAGCCACCGTAGGGCTATCTATCTGACAATATGATTGGTAGGCAGCAGCAATATCATGAGGAAGAAAATCAGGATAGCGATTGTAAGCTTGCACTGACGAACCATACTGTACTGGTGTCTCAAGTTCATTAGCGTTCAACCAAATACGGCCAGCGCCACCAATACGTCTAGCAGATTGATAAGGTATTAATTTTTTTACCGCCTCCGGTACTAAGCAAGATGCTAATGATGACAATACAAATCCCTCTTCATAAATATTTACTCATTTATTGAGATTTTTCACTCAATAACACGGCTTATTACTTACTAAAAATGCACACTAACGATTCCATTACGCTATTCAAACAAATAGACATTGATATTTGAATCGAAAAAAACGCATACTAGCCATGCATTTTTTTGATGGCTAACTTATGAATAAACCACTTCCCTCGACGAAAACACTGCAATCTTTTCTTGCGACCGCTCATCACCTCAACTTGACTCATGCCGCCAAGGAGATGAATTTAACACAAGGCGCAATTAGTCGGCAGATTCAAAGTTTGGAGCAGCATGTAGGCATTGATCTTTTTTATCGTCATGCAAGAGGGCTATCCCTCACACCTAAGGGGGTTGAGCTTGTTCCGTTAATTGAAGAGACCATCTCACAGCTCAAAAGTGCACTCTCTCAAGTCTCGTCCTCCCCAGATCACATTAAATTGAATGCTCCTAGCTGCATTACGTCATGGCTACTTCCAAGACTAATGAGCTTTCAACAAGCCTTTCCGGACATTGATGTTGAATTGACGTCAACCATCAAACATCGCTTCGAACCGAACTTCGATCCTTTCGATGCTGTGATTGTTTTTGGTCAACCTCCTAAACAAAAAGCACTACAGAGTGATCTATTATTCGAAGAAAAACTCACGCCGATCTGCCGACCTGAACTAATGACAGAGATTGAGCAGAAGAAGGCGCTCACCCCAGAAGATTTCACTCAATTTACTTGGTTGCACGCCAATGCCGCTCAAAGTGACTGGGCAATCTGGTTGAACCATGTCGGCAAAGCTAATTTACAGAGTAAGCAGAACCAACACTTTGCGACGCTAGATCAAGCAATGAATGCAGCAGTTCAAGGGTTTGGAATAGCAGTAGGTGATATCACTTTAGCGGAGCAAGACTTATTACTGGGAAGAGTCGTTTCACCTCATCCACAAACGGTGCTGTCGGGAAATGGGTATTTTCTCATTCAACCAAAAAACAGACAGAATCATTCACTGTCAATGCTGGTGGATTGGCTGCTGAAATAGAGGGCGAAAGTGGCACCATAACTCATTCGTTATGATGCCGTCTTTTATCTTATAAAGCTCTTAATAGGGTAAAGGCTTGTGTTACCTTCTGTTCAGTCACAACAAAACCTATTAGCGTTTCCTTTTCATCAAAGGCTTTTGCGATGATCCCCGTAGCATCAATGTCCATATTCCAGCGGGTGACTTGTTTACTATCGGTAATACCTGCAACTTGAATGGGATAACTCGGCGTTTTCACTTTAATCATCATCGACGGTAAATTCACAGCACTAGGACTACCAAGCAATGTTTTCGCTAGCGCCGTTGCACTCATCAATGTCGGCTGTAAATACGCCCTAACCTGACCATCAAGCTCAGCACAATCACCTAATGCATAAATGTTCGGCTGAGAGGTTTGTAACTGCGTATTGACACAGATCCCGCGATTTACAGCTAATCCACTCTTTTCAGCCAAGGCAACGTTGGGTGTTAAGCCAGCACAAACCATCACACTGTCAGCTTCAACCTTACTGCCATCATTAAGTTGCGCTGTGATTATTTCCTCACGCTCATTAAGTTCAGTAACCGTGACTTCTGTATGAACAACAATTTGATTGCGCTTTAATGCTTGAGTCAATTTGTCCGCAACATACTCAGGTAACAGGTTTTGCATTAAGGTCGTATTAGGTTCGACCAAAGTCACTTTTTTACCTGAATTCGCCAAATCTAGCGCTAATTCAACTCCAATCAAGCCGCCACCAATTAGCAGCATATGCTTAGATGTTGAGATGCCTGTTTGGTAGCGTTCAAATTCCTTCAAACTATTCAACGTCATGATCCGGTTATCGGCGCTTCCTGCAAAAGGAGGGACAAATGGTGTTGCTCCTGTCGCGAAAACCAGCGACGAATAACTGTATGTTTTCTCATTGGAAGTCACTGTTTGCGCTTCAGCATCAACAGATGTCACCTGATGATTGGTTAGAAGCTCAACATGATACTGCTGTGCGAACGCTTCCGATTTCAATGTGATGACATCACTAACTTGCTGCTGTTTAGAAAATACATGGCTTAAATCCGGCTTATTATAATCATGTCCATCATCGGCAGTGATCACGCGAATTGAGGCACTATTATCTTGGCGACGGATCGATTTCACCAGTTGATAAGCAGCAAAACCACTGCCAATAATCGTTATCGGAGCTGTCATTACGCGACCTCGGAACGTTGATGAGGAACAAAGACATCTTTGCCTAAATTACACTCAGGGCAAAGGAAGTAATCTGGAACGGCATCCCACGCGGTTCCTGGCTCAACACCCTGATTCACTTCGCCAATGGCTGGGTCATATACCCAGTTACACACCGTACAAATCATGCATTGGCAATCATCACCGTGTGAATCGTTAGATTTCGGGTCAATATGCTCAACTGTGTTTTCAACGCTTGTATTGACGGTCTTATTAGATGCTGGCAGCTCTGCGGCAACTAAACTTGAATTGGCTTTGGTTTCAGCACTCAATGGAACGGCGGCTAAATCATGTAATGCCCACTGTTTGGCGATTTGTTGTCCATGTTCACGGCAAATTCGCATCGCTTTACCATCTGGTCGCCACTTCGTTTTTAAGCTAATCGCGGTTTCAAAACCAGCATCAGTTAAGCGAGCATGGATACGATCAACCGCTCCGCCATTCCAACCATAGCTACCAAATGCAGCGGCTTTCTTCTCTTTAAATCTCAGACCGGTGATTTCTTCTAGCATACCCGCCACTTTTGGCATCATGACGTTATTCATCGTAGAAGAGCCGACCAGCACACCTTTAGAACGGAAAACATTAGCAAGAATTTCATTCTTATCTTGGCGTGAAACATTAAATACTTTCACTGCAACACTTGGATCCACATCATGAATACCTTGTGCAATTGCATCAGCCATCATTCGAGTATTGTTCGACATTGAGTCATAAAAAATCGTGATTCGATCTTCTTGATAGTTGTCTGCCCACTCTAAATATTTCTCGATAATTTGAATCGGATTATCGCGCCAAACAATACCGTGAGACGTCGCAATCATGTCGACCGGTAAGTTAAAGCTCAGCACCTCTTTGATTTTTGCAATCACTAAACTGCTAAAAGGCGTAAGGATATTAGAGTAATAACGCAAGCATTGATCCATCAACTCATTTTGATCCACTTCATCATTGAACAAGTGCTCATCGCAGTAGTGCTGACCAAACGCATCGTTACTGAATAATACGGCGTCGCCAGTGATGTAAGTCATCATGCTATCTGGCCAATGCAGCATCGGCGCTTCAACAAACACCAGTTGCTTACCGTTACCAATATCCAAGCTATCACCGGTTTTGACGGTTTTAAAGTTCCATTCAGGATGATGATGGTGTCCAACAATCGAATCAATCGCCGCTTCTGTACAGTAGATAGGCGTGTTGGGGATTTTTTCCATCAGTGCCGATAACGCACCTGAGTGATCTTCTTCTGCATGATTCATGACTATGTAGTCGATGCTTTTAAGGTCGATTTCCATCTCTAAATTTTGAATAAACTGATGGCTGAATCGATGGTCAACCGTATCAATCAATACGGTTTTTTCTTCACGAATGAGATAACTGTTATAGCTGGTACCCTTGGTCATTTTATATTCTGTTCCGTGGAAATCTTGAACTTCCCAATCACGTTGACCGACCCAGTGAATATTGTTTTTTACATGAATTGTCATGGCTTTACCTATAAACAGTTTAATAATAAATGTTGAATCTGAACTCCTTATTGCACCTGCCGTGCCAAGTTTTTATCTTATTGATTTTAATCGAATTACCTTAAAATAATATTATAAATTGTCATTTTGATAAAAAGGTATAATTTGTATAAATGACAATTATTGTTATTTTGACAAAAAATTCACTCTCTCTTATTCCCCATGTTTGTTATAGTGAACGGTAAGCAAAACAAGGCGACTGAAATGGATAAATATAAGCAAGAGTGGATTCAGGTGGCGTTAGACATTACGTCTGGAATTTCGGAACAAGATCGTTTTGTTCGACTATTAGCAACGGTTCGAAATATGTTGAAGTGCGATGCGTCCGCACTATTGATCTATCAAGATCAGCACTTCACTCCACTCGCAACTAATGGCTTAAGTGATGATGTCATGGGGCGTCGATTCGATATTGAGCAGCATCCGCGTTTAGAAGCCATTGCAAGAGCGGGTGATGTTGTTCGATTTCCTTCTGACAGTGACCTCCCTGATCCTTACGACGGCCTAATTCCAAATCATGAGGACGAGTTAAAGGTACATGCATGTATCGGCTTACCTTTATTACAAGATGACCGACTTATTGGCGCGGTCACCATTGATGCTTTTGATCCTATGCAGTTCAGCCGTTTCTCTGATCATGAGCTACGTTTGATCAGTGCGCTTGCTGCAAGTAGCCTTCATACCGCTCTATTGATGGAAAGACTGGAACGCAACGCTGGCGTCAACCACAGTGACATGTCCCAAGCCCATACACGTGCAACGCAGCAAGAGATCATTGGTCAGTCAGAGGCTATGATTGAGCTTAAAAATCAAATCAGCGCTGTCGCGAATACTGACCTCTCCGTTCTTGTTATGGGTGAAACGGGCGTTGGTAAAGAACTGGTGGCTCAGGCCATTCATGCTCAATCACAACGAAACGAGGAAGCATTAGTTTATTTAAATTGCGCTGCGCTGCCTGAATCTGTTGCTGAAAGTGAGTTGTTTGGACACATAAAAGGGGCCTTTACTGGCGCGATCAGTAACCGAAAAGGTAAGTTCGAACTGGCAAATAAGGGAACGCTATTTCTCGACGAAATTGGTGAGTTATCGTTAGGCTTACAAGCGAAACTGCTTCGCGCTTTGCAATACGGGGATATACAGCGTGTCGGTGATGACAGCCACATCAAAGTTGATGTTCGCATTGTCGCGGCGACCAACCGGATCATGCATGAAGAGGTAAAAACAGGGCAGTTCAGAGCCGATTTATACCATCGCTTGAGCGTTTTTCCAATATTCGTTCCACCACTTCGTAAGCGCGATAAAGATGTCATCTTACTTGCTGGTTTTTTTGCAGAACGCTGCCAACATAAACTGAATATTGCCAGTATCAACCTTTCTGCTCCAGTACTTGCGCTTTTGCTGCAAAGCCGCTGGTTAGGTAATGTTCGTGAGCTAGAACATGCAATCAATCGCGCGGCGGTTTTAGCAAGAGCAGAATCAAATAGTGCTCACCTCACACTGCAACCCCATCACTTCCAAATGAGCAATGAACCAGACAGGTTATTGGATATTGAGACTCACCTAAATGCCAGTAGTGCCAATGGACAGCAATCTCACTCTGATAACGATCTTACTAACCTGCACAACTTTGAGCATTTACAAGATTTAGAGCTAAAACGCGCGACAGAGCAGTTTCAAACTCAGTTTATTCAGCACGCCTATTTAGAAAACGAACAAAACCTCAGTGCGACAGCCAAACAGCTTGGACTTAACCCCGGGAACCTGCATCGATTAATGAAGCGACTCGGATTGAAATAGCGTAGCGCCTAAACGTTTACCCTAAACCAAAAGAACCCAGCCATCGCTGAGTTCTTTTTTATTTGTTGCTTAGAGCATTTCGAATTCTAACAAGCGAATGCCCTGCTTTTAGCTTTTAGCTTTTAGCTTTTAGCTTTTAGCTTTTAGCCACGGTAGTAACGTTGTGGAACGAATGGCATTTTTTCTACTGTCATTGGGAGTTTTTTACCACGAACGTCAGCAAAAATTTCAGTCCCAATCACCGCTAAATCTGTGCGTACATAAGCCATTGATACAGGTTTACCCGCATTCGGCCCTGCCGTTCCGCTGGTTACGACACCCACTTGATTGCCTTCCGCATCAAATAGTTCAGCGCCTTCACGCACAGGCGCTTTCGTTTGACCAACCAGACCAACACGCTTACGCTTCACATCTTTCGTGATCAGCTGATCCAGAATAATATCGGCACCAGGGAAACCACCAGCACGTTCGCCATCAGTACGACGAACCTTTTGAATACCCCAAAGCAAGCTTGCTTCAACAGGTGTGGTAGTCGTATCTAAATCGTGACCGTATAGGCAAAGACCACACTCTAAACGTAGAGAATCACGCGCACCAAGACCAATCCATTCAACTTCAGTTTCCGCTGTTAATTTACGAGCGAGAGCATCTGCATGATCATTAGGAACCGAAATTTCGTAACCATCTTCACCCGTGTAACCACTGCGGCTCACGATGCATTCCACGCCATCAATGTCTAATTTTTGCACATCCATGAACAGCATGTCAGCGACAGCTGGTTGAAAACGAGCAAGCACTTCTGCGGCTTTTGGCCCTTGCAGCGCAAGTAGCGCACGATCGTCAATCACTTCAAGCTCAACATCCGTTGGAAGGTGAGCAATCAGGTGGTCGATATCTTGTGCTTTGCACGCGGCATTAACAACAACGAATAGGTGATCGCCAAGGTTAGCCACCATCAAGTCATCCATAATACCGCCTTGCTCATTAGTAAAGAACGCGTAACGCTGCTTACCTGATGGCAAATCAATAATGTCCACAGGAACCAAAGACTCAAGAACTTTTGCTGCGTTCGCACCATGGAGACGAAGTTGACCCATATGAGAAACATCAAACAGACCCGCAGCATCACGACAATGTAAATGCTCTTTCTTCACGCCAAGCGGGTATTGCACTGGCATATCATAGCCAGCAAACGGCACCATTTTCGCGCCAACTTCTACGTGCAAAGCGTGTAAAGGGGTTTTCAGCATTTCTTGATTAACGTTTTCTTGAGTCATTTTATTTCTCCATTAAGCCAGACCCAGCAAATTCGAGTATGTAGCTTGTGATCTTAACTAAGCCGAACTTCTCTTGAGCGCAGCCTAATCAGCAAGTGATGAAAAAATGAATAATGAGTTTGACGCTTGCCAGCCTCATCAATCAAAAGTTTCTCTTAAGTAAACTATGTTCACTATAGTAAACAAGCATGACTGTTTTTACACCTTTAACAAGATTAAAACAGCTAAAAATGTGACATTTAACAGTTTTATTACATTAAAAACTCACCCTGAAAGCGAGATAAAATCACTTCCAAGCATTAAAACAGTATCTATTTCAGCTAGATACAGACAAAGGCAAACGGTTGCATCCACTATAAGAAAATTCACCTTTTATCGAATTACTTTGCTGTTACCCACAAAATATGCGCATCTTCATCACTCGTAGAGATCAACATATGCCCCATATTTGCGTCGTAATAAACGCTGTCCCCTTCACTTAATTCGACAGGTTCATAAAACTCAGAATAAAACATCACATTGCCAGAAAGAATAAGCAGGAACTCTTCCCCATCGTGTCGAACCCAGTCCCCATATTCATCAAACGAACGGGCATGCACGCGACTCTTGAACGGCATCATTTTTTTATTAGAAAGTTGAGTCGCAAGCAGTTCATGTTCATATGTCGGCGTAGGGTGTGATTTACCTAAACCTGACTTGGTAATATCGCGACGCCCTGTTGCTACCTTTTTCCTTGGTGGTTCAAACAGTTGAGGCATATCTATTTGTAAACCAAGAGCCAATTTTTGCATCGCCTGAAACGTAGGCGAAATCTGTTCATTTTCAATTTTGCTCAAGGTTGAACGCGCTAAACCTGTACGCTGACTGGCCTCTTCTAATGTTATACCTAACTTGCTACGAACCTCTTTAATTCGTTGTCCCAATTTTAATGGTTCTATATTTTGATCTTGGGATTCCTTCGCCAAGGTCAGGGACGGGTATTCGTCATAGATATCTTCCGACATATTTCCCTCTATATTTTAGTGCTTCCTGTCTAATTATCATTGTTGCACGAAGCTCTTAATTGATTAAAGGGCATACAGGTAAATAAAGCGTGCTCCCTGTAGCAAAAACAGAAACTCTGTTTCCTATAGGAAATTTTTGATTGATTATTGGCGCAACGAAAGTTATGTTATCGACTTGTTAGATGAAGAGATGCTATTTCAAGCTTGGATAAATTGACTTATTAACATTTACACCAAGCTGATTTTTGCCCATTTGGGACACTATATTCGCACTGCAATGGCCCTACACTTTACGTTACAACCAATGCAGACACATACGAAAGACCAGATGAACGAACAACAATAATTCAAGTTCATCAGCTAATTTGGAAGGTCATCTACAATGAATAACACTTATCAGAATCACAGCTTAGAAAGTTTTTTCTCAACGAACCTTGCTGCTACAGACGACGCTGTTTTTGCGGGAATCCAAGCTGAAAATGCTCGCCAAAATGAACAGATCGAATTAATCGCTTCAGAAAACATTGTTTCTAAAGCCGTTATGCAAGCTCAAGGCACATGTTTAACCAACAAGTATGCTGAAGGTTATCCTGGTCGTCGTTATTACGGTGGTTGCGAACATGTAGATACTGTTGAAGCTATCGCTATCGAACGTGCGAAAAAACTTTTTAATTGTGAATACGCAAACGTTCAACCTCACTCTGGCGCACAAGCCAATGGTGCAGTAAAACTTGCGTTACTCACGCCTGGAGACACTATCTTAGGAATGTCTCTGGATGCTGGCGGCCACTTAACTCATGGTGCTCGCCCTGCTCTTTCTGGTAAGTGGTTCAACGCGGTTCAATACGGCGTAGATAAAGAGACATTAGAAATCGATTACGATGCCGTTCTTGAACTGGCTAAAGAGCATCAACCTAAGATGATCATTGCGGGTGGCTCTGCTATTCCACGCGTTATCGATTTTGCTAAATTCCGCGAAATTGCCGATGAAGTAGGCGCAATTTTGATGGTCGATATGGCACACATTGCTGGCCTTATCGCAACAGGCGCACACCCTAGCCCATTACCACACGCTCACGTTGTAACAACAACAACGCACAAAACACTACGTGGCCCTCGTGGCGGTATGATTCTGACTAACCACGAAGACATCAATAAAAAGATTAATTCTGCCGTATTCCCAGGCCTTCAAGGTGGCCCGCTGATGCACGTTATCGCATCGAAAGCCGTCGCATTTGGTGAAGCCCTTGGCCCTGAGTTCAGCACATATATCGATTCAGTGATCGAGAACGCAAAAGTTCTTGCTGAAGTATTGCAAACTCGCGGTTGTGACATCGTGACTGGCGGAACTGACACACACCTAATGCTGGTTGACCTTCGCCCTAAAGGCCTAAAAGGCAACAAGACAGAAGAAGCTTTAGAACGTGCAGGGATCACATGTAACAAAAATGGAATTCCATTCGATACAGAAAAACCTATGATTACATCTGGCATCCGATTGGGTACACCAGCTGGCACTAGCCGTGGTTTCGGCAGTGAAGAATTCAAACTCATCGGAGAGTGGATTGGTGACGTTCTGGATGGGCTTGTAGAACACCCTGAAGGTAACGCAGAAGTAGAACAGCGCGTTCGCAAACAAGTGAAAGAGCTCTGTAACCGATTCCCTCTATACCGTTAATACATTTAGATTTAAAGACTAACTGGATATAAATCCGAACATAACTTTTTTGGAGATTAGCAATGGACAACACACTGAAGTTTGCAGAAAGCCACGAATGGGTAAAAGACAACGGTGACGGTACTGTAACTATTGGTATTTCAGAGCACGCTCAAGAAATGCTAGGTGACGTAGTATTCGTAGACCTGCCAGAAGAAGGTGACGAAGTTGAAGCGGGTGAAAGCTTTTCACTTGTTGAATCTGTAAAAGCGGCATCGGACATCTACGCACCTGTTACTGGTGAAATTGTTGAAATCAACGAAGAACTTGAAGACAGCCCAGAGCTAATCAACGAAGAGTCTTATGAAGGCGGTTGGATTGTTAAAGTGAAGCTTGCTGATGCATCTGAACTAGACAACCTAAAAGGTGCAGAAGAGTACCTTGCTAGCATTGAAGAAGATTAATTAGCGCAACATATTAAAGAGTAACCGCTCTATCAAAGCTGCTCTTTCGAGGGCAGCTTAATTTTAGGAACGCATACTTTAGATACAAGGAACGTTTAAGAGTCGTTCTCTTAATCGCATTTCTAAAGATTGAGTGTGAAATATTTGTTTGACCAGCCAAGAGAAGATTATTGCCATGACTCAGCCACATAGCCAATTGCTTACCGACTTAGGTACTCAAAACGAATTTGTTGCCCGCCATAACGGCCCGAACAAATCAGATCAGCAAAAAATGTTAGATATGATCAACGCCACAAGCCTTGAATCACTTATCGATGAAACAGTTCCTGCTCAAATTCGTCTAGAAAAACCAATGTCCCTTGCCGCGCCTCAAAGCGAATATGACATGCTCGTCACATTGAAGCAGTTTGCCAATCAAAACCAAATCAAACGCACTTTCATTGGCCAAGGTTACTACAACACATTTACTCCTAACGTTATTCTGCGTAACGTTCTGGAAAATCCAGGCTGGTACACTGCGTACACACCTTACCAACCTGAAATATCTCAAGGTCGCCTAGAAGCGCTGCTTAATTACCAACAAATGGTAATGGATTTAACAGGCATGGACATCGCAAACGCCTCTCTGCTTGATGAAGCAACAGCCGCAGGCGAAGCGATGACGCTATGTAAACGTGCAGGCAAAAGTAAGAGCCAAGTCTTCTTCGTTGCAGACGATGTTCACCCACAAACACTAGAAGTTGTAAAAACTCGTGCTGAGTTCATCGGCTTTGAAGTGATGGTTGGCGCACTTGAAACACTCGTAGAGCAAGACGTATTTGGTGCCTTGGTTCAATACCCAGGTACAACAGGTGAAGTTCGCGATTTAACCGATATCATCTCTGCCGCTCAAGCAAACAAAATCGTCGTGACGGTTGCGACAGACCTTCTGGCTTCTGCTCTTCTAAAACCGGCGGGTGAAATGGGCGCGGATGTCGTTATCGGTTCTGCTCAACGCTTCGGTGTACCTATGGGTTACGGTGGCCCTCACGCGGCATTCATGGCTACTCGTGAAAAACACAAGCGTACTATGCCAGGTCGTGTTATCGGTGTTTCTATCGATACAAAAGGCAACCAAGCACTGCGTATGGCAATGCAAACTCGTGAGCAACATATCCGCCGCGAGAAAGCGACATCAAACATCTGTACCGCTCAAGCTCTGCTGGCAAACATGGCTTCATTCTATGCGGTTTATCATGGCGCAGAAGGCTTACGCACTATCGCTCGCCGCACTCATCACCTAACAGCAATTCTAGCGGCAGGTTTAACAAAATCTGGATACGAACTGGCTCACAACAGCTTCTTCGACACCATCACTATTAACACTAATACGCCAAACAGTGGCGACAACACGACTTCACTGTTTAATAAAGCACAACAAGCAGATATCAACCTACGCAAACTTGAGAATCAATTAGGCGTAAGTATCGATGAAACAACAACAACCGCTGATATCCAAGATTTGTTTGCCATTTTCGGTGTAGATGAAGACGTCAATGCGCTTTCAACTGAAATTTCAAACAATGAATTTGCAGCGATTCCACAAAGCTGTCGTCGTGAATCTAAGTACCTAACGCACCCAGTGTTTAACACTCACCATAGTGAAACACAGATGATGCGTTACCTGAAAAAGCTTGAGAACAAAGACTTCTCGCTGACTCACGGTATGATTCCACTAGGCAGCTGTACGATGAAGCTTAATGCCGCTGCGGAAATGATTCCGGTAACATGGCCTGAGTTCGGTTCAATCCACCCATTCGCTCCATTAGAGCAAGCAGCAGGTTACACGGCACTCGCAAAAGATCTTAAAGAGAAGCTATGTGAAATCACTGGCTATGATGATTTCTCACTGCAACCTAACTCAGGTGCTTCAGGTGAATACGCAGGTTTAATCGCGATTCAGCGCTACCACGCAAGCCGTGGCGAAGGTCATCGTAATGTATGTTTGATCCCAAGCTCTGCACACGGTACGAACCCTGCAACGGCCTCTATGGTTTCAATGAAAGTTGTTGTAACTAAGTGTGATGAAGATGGCAACATCGACATGGCTGATTTGGCTGCTAAAATCGAAAAGCACAGAGACAACCTAGCAAGCATCATGATCACCTACCCTTCTACACACGGTGTGTACGAAGAACAAGTGAAAGAAGTATGTGAAATGGTTCACGAAGCTGGCGGCCAAGTTTACCTTGATGGCGCAAACATGAACGCTCAAGTGGGTCTAACGAGCCCGGGCTTCATCGGCTCTGATGTTTCGCACCTTAACTTACACAAAACGTTCTGTATTCCACACGGTGGCGGCGGCCCAGGTATGGGGCCAATTGGTGTTAAATCTCACCTAGCACCTTTCCTTCCTGGTCATATCGAAAATGGCGTTGAAGGCAGTGACTATGCCGTATCTGCAGCCGATTTAGGCAGTGCTTCTATTCTTCCTATCTCTTGGGCATACATTGCAATGATGGGTGAACCGGGCCTAACAGACGCAACGAAAGTCGCGATTCTAAATGCTAACTACGTGATGGAACGTTTACGCCCTCACTACCCTGTTCTTTACCGCGGTACAAACGGCCGTGTTGCTCACGAATGTATTATCGATATTCGTCCACTTAAAGAAGAGACAGGCATTAGCGAAGAAGACATTGCAAAACGTCTAATGGATTACGGTTTCCACGCGCCAACTATGTCGTTCCCTGTTGCGGGTACTTTGATGGTTGAGCCAACTGAATCGGAAGATTTAGAAGAGCTAAACCGTTTCTGTGAAGCGATGATTGCGATTCGTGAAGAGATGGCAGCAGTGAAAAATGGCGAGTGGCCACTAGACAATAACCCACTAGTGAATGCTCCTCATACTCAAGCGGATCTAATGTCTGTAGAGTGGGATCACCCATACTCACGTGAACTGGCTTGCTTCCCGTCAAATGCAGCGAAAGATGCGAAATACTGGCCAACCGTGAATCGCGTCGATAACGTATATGGCGACCGTAACTTAATTTGTAGCTGCCCAAGTATCGACAACTACGAAGATTAAGAAACAAGTTGAGGATAACTAATTAAGTTAGTTAATTCTTAATAATTCAAAAGCGAACCTCTACAAGGTTCGCTTTTTCTTTTTGCTCAAATTGAAAATGAAAGACATCGGTGAAACAAAGCAAACTCTCATGCGTCGTAATTAAACCTCATCTTTGGACAAAACTGTGTTAACGGGTGTACCTACTTCTACTAAATTCGAATTAACACAAGTATCCTAATATTCTGACTAGAGTTTCGAGTGGCATCAAAATCACCTCAGAGACTATAGATTAAAATACATTCTGGATTTTTTTGTTAATGAGTAGAAAGACAGTTGGTGATTCGTCCAGTAGGGGAATCTCAAACTACGCAGGCAAAAATCAATTTCAACAAGTAGGCTATAAACGATGGATTTGCGCAAGAACCCTGTACTGGATTTAATTAAAACTAACTGGGGGATGCTAACCGCTATTGGGCTAGTGGCTTCTCAGATACTAGCGGTGTATATGGAAGTGAGAACACTGCAATATTTTGGCGTTGAGTATCTCACTATAGCTCAACCATCCGATCTCCCGATGATATTGTTTCGATACCCTGAAATGATAATGTTTGTTGTTTACGGAGGTATAACGCTTTATGCATTTAATGAGCTGTATGAAGTATGTCTTTCTAGAAACTTATCAAGGGCATACTTTGGTTCACGCAGATTCTTTAGCTCTGTTACATTACTTCTATGTGGAACGATAGTTATGTTCCTTTTTTGGGACATCTCTACACCAGCGAAGCGTTCAGAATGGATAAGCAATAAAGCTTTTCCAAATTTAGTTTTGATTAAAAGCTCTGAGTCAGGAAAAGGCAAATGCTATGGATTAATAACTGCTACCTCAACACACCTTGTGCTTTATGACATCACTTTAAAAGAAGCGCTCACAATTCAAAAATCGAACATAGACAAGGTTAGATGGCTTTACATGAAGCTAACAGCAGTCAGTAATGGAGAATGCTTGGTTTACGATAATTTAGAAGACTACAAAGCTTTTGCTCCTAAAGATTGATATTCCCCTCGATCTTATAGACACACTACATGCATTAGGAAAAAAAGATCAAATGATACGTTAGTAAAGTGATAATTGAGAGCAAGCAAACATGTTTCGAGACAGATCTGAGCTAACCAAGTCCACAATTGATTAGGTAAATCCATTTACGACAATTTATATTAATGCGCTAGAGTTTCCACCATAATTCTCTGTACTCATAAGCCAGCCTTAAACAAAAAACCGCGCAAAGCAATCAGCTCTGCGCGGTTCTGTTTTGTTACTTTTACAACGTCAGCATTAAGCTAACTAGGCTGATTTACGCCTTGCAATAAACACGGGCTTCGCGAGGTGTGTAAATACCAAATGTCACGGTCGCCAGTAGTCCATTAATAAAGGTTTCCTGAACCTCTACTTTTGCAATTTTATCTGCGCCGCCACATACGCCTGCTGCATCAATCTGCTTCTCTTGCGCTAAGCCACTAATGAAGAAATGATGAGCTTGCTCTGATGTCGCTTCTGTCTTTGTTGTACTTGCTTCAGGTGCCATTACAAAAGTTTGTTGAGCACAACCTGTCGCAAGGAATGATAGTGCAGCAGCAAGAATGATTTTTTTCATGTTTCTCTCCAGAATTGATATTTACATATGATCTGACTAGAAGGTTTAAAGAGTGCTTTCAAAGTGAACCTAGTCATTAATGCTGAAATTATTCCAGAGTTTTTGAACTATTACTGTATGGCTTTGTCAGGGATGGAATGACATAACGAAACATTAATCATAAATAGATGCCCATTGGTTCACCGATTTATTGCGATGAAAGGTAGACCGCCGCATCTATTGTGGAATGAGTGGATTCACAACAATGTGTCAGAACAGAACATTGTATTTCTATGTTCTAATTCACAAGTTGCGTTTAGGTCTTTGGAGAGT
Source organism: Vibrio clamense (assembly GCF_050337905.1). Taxonomy (NCBI): domain Bacteria; kingdom Pseudomonadati; phylum Pseudomonadota; class Gammaproteobacteria; order Vibrionales; family Vibrionaceae; genus Vibrio; species Vibrio clamense. Next base: position 38,320 of record NZ_JAKJTJ010000023.1, read on the forward strand.
GGTTGCGGTATTAGTGCGGTGCCAAGAAGTGTGGTCAAAAATGATGCTGATCTAATTGAAATCGCACCACATTTACACTGGAATTTCCCTATCTGGGCCTTAGTGCATAGAGATATGTTTAACCTAGCAAAAATCAAAGCGTTCATTGAATTATTGCAGCAAGGCAAAGATAAAGCATTCATCTTAACGTTTTAGCCTTGAGGTCTATTTTGTCACTAAGCTGAGGGAATAAACATCACCCTTTTCTTTCCCCTACTTTCTGTCTTGCCATAATGGTCAAACTAAACCCAAGTTTGACACTAACTGCTGTTCAAATATTAAAAGAGTACAAGATAAGTCCCTGATCCACTCCAAACGCTAACAATGTAATACTTTTCAAACTGAATTCTGGATTGCGCTTAATTCTGCACGGAATGATTCAATCCACATGAGGTTTTTGATTGCACTCTGCTTTTCCACTCATTATATAGTTTTATAGCCAAAATAGTGGCAGACAAAAAGAAAGTAATCATGTTCGCAGCTATCATTGCACTATCTTGAATCACTAAGCCGTAGATTAACCATGATGCCACACCAAGGGTAAAAATACTGTACATAGCTAATGATAAAGAAGCCGTGTCTCTTGTCTTAATTACCTGAATAGCTTGTGGAAGAAAGGAAACTGTCGTTAAAAATGCTGATGTAAATCCCAAAACCTCGATGTTAGTCATAGTTTTTCTCTCTAAAATTAATGGATGAATATTTGAAGTCTCTCTAAATCTTGAGGCTATTATAAGGTTATATTTCCTATTTATTTATGGTTTAATCTATCCAGTTTTTATCCAAAACTATCATTTGGTAAAATAGGTGCAGTTTATGTTTGAATGGCAAGACGTATTGGAGATTGGTCCCGAATGCAACGAAAGGTTTGTTGAGAGCACAAAGACACCTGAAATGGATGCACTTGAAATCAGTTTATGTGGTGTATCAAATCTTGCAGGTAAGTACCGTGTGGGTCGGACTAATCCTGTTGATCATACCCTCTATTATGTCGTTGATGGCTCTTTTGAGCTTTACACTGAAGATGGTCACCAAACGGTGAGTAAATGCCATTTAGTCACGTTGCCTGCCAATAAACCCTTTATAATCGAGTTAACATCCACTTCTTTTTCCATGGTTTGGTTTCACCTTATGGATTGTGTTCGCTGGAGAAACATTTGTGCTGATCGCCCACTCGTTGTCAGGCTTGATAGCTGCCGAAAGATCTTCCACACGCTGAGTTTAATTTACTACGAGCGTTCACTGACACATCGACAACCCATCATGCAACAGTTGGAGCATTACCTCGAAGAGTCATTATGCGCACCCTTATCTGGCCCTTCTGAATTCCAACGTTTGGATCAATTAATCCGCGATATAGAGAAACGACTGCACTTTCCGTGGACCGTCACTGACATGGCAGAAATGCTCCAATATTCCTCTCCTCATTTGCACCGATTATTTCAAAAACGCTTCCAACGGAGTCCTATACAACACCTCATTTTTTTACGAATGGAGCGTGCAAAGTATTTGCTCCTTCACACCACATGGTCTATAGAGCAAATAGCTGAGCAATTGGGTTACAACGATGTGTTCAGTTTTTCAAAACGATTCAAGAAAACGATCGGTGTAGCCCCAGGCCAATATAGAAAACAGCCAACTGAAAGCGATATAGCGTCTAGCGAATGATCATTTGCTCACGCTCTGGTCCAACTGAAACCATAACAATCGGCACTCCCATTAACGCTTCAATCCGTGTGATGTAATCTTGCGCGCCTTGAGGAAGGCTCTCGAACGTACGGCAACCAGTGATGTCTTCATCCCAGCCCTGCATAGTTTCATATACAGGCTGAAGATTTGCAGTTTGAGGCCAGATTGGGTTTTCGCTGTGTTCACCCTCATAAGCGACACAGATTTTAAGATCTTTCATACCCGTCAGGCAGTCAATTTTGGTCAGTGCAATCTCGGTGGCCGCTTGCAGTTCAACCCCATTTCGAGTGGCTACCGCATCAAAGTAACCCATATCACGAGGGCGACCTGTAACTGCTCCATACTCATTCGAACTTTCGCGGAAATTGTCTTGCTCTTCCATCGCGGTCACTAAGGTTCCGGTTCCTACTGATGAGCTGAAAGACTTAGCAACGGCAATCACTCGCTCTGGTCTTAGCGCAGGCAAACCGCTACCAATACCTGCATACGCCGCCGTCACATTAGATGAAGTTGTCCACGGATACTCGCCATAAACAAGATCACGACCCGCCCCCAATTGCGCTTCAAATAATAGATTGGCTTGCTTGGCCTGTAATGCTTTTAGAGGCTCGGTGACATTGCAAATAAATGGTCTCCAAGCTTTTGTCTCTTCTAATAACCATGCAGTAAGTTCTGCCGCACTTTGGGGGTAATCGAAATCAGGATATAACGCTTTTAACTGAGGTAGTTTCCAATCCAGCATGAACTGAATGCGTTGTTCTAATACCTCTGGTTGATTCAACCAACCGACCAAGATGCCTTTTTTCATGACACGATCACCGTAGGCTGGTGCGATGCCCTGTCGAGTCGAACCGTACGCGGCATCACCCAGTCGTAGCTCTTCTAGCGTATCTTCCAAAGCATGAAGAGGAAGGCATAACGTTGCACGATCAGAGATACACAAATTGACATCGACACCTGCACTTTTTACTTCTTTAATTTCTTCTGTCAGCGCGGCAGGGCTGATCACCATTCCAGGGCCAAGAACAGCAATACAACTTGGATTGAAGATGCCGCTTGGAAGTTGATGCAATTTAAAGGTACCAAAGTCATTAACGACGGTATGGCCTGCATTATTACCACCTTGAAAACGAATGCTGGCAGAAGCATCTGATGCTAAAAAGTCAACGATACGGCCTTTGCCTTCATCACCCCAATTGGCACCCACAACAACAATAGACGACATAATAATTCTCCTCACTGATTAAGAAATGATCTTAGGCTCATTGATGAGATATGAGAAATTAATTATAATTATCAGCTTAATAAGAAACTCATATACCAACCTATTTTGTTCGCACACATAAAGGTAAACGATGCTCGATATCCATTGGCTTAAAACATTTGTTACGTTGGCGGAATATAAGCATTTTGGCAAAGCAGCCATCGCATTGCATATGACTCAGCCCAATGTGAGTTTGCACCTCAAACAGTTAGAGCAAGCCACCAACGTCAAACTCATTGAACGAAGCCCTTTTCATTTAACTCAAGCTGGCGAACGGTTACTTGAAAGTAGCCAAAGAACACTTCAAGAATTACAGGTTTGCCAAGCTGACCTTAATGCTCTCAATGATCTCGATAAAGGCGTGATTACCATTGCGGCCAGCGATATTATTTCTCGTGCGTTACTCATTGAGGCATTTAAGTTGTTTAAAGCCCAGTACCCGGGTATCGATATCGTGCTATTAAACACCACATCATCACAGGCTTCTAAACTGGTGAAAAATGCGGAGGCTGATCTGGGTTTTGTTATCTCCCAAAAACAGACACAACCTTTGCATTTTGTCGAATTACAGCAGGTAAACTGGGTCGCATTCGGCGATGGATTTGAACGAAATACCGAACAAGGCGAGGAGTTAACTTTAATCTTGCTCGGTCATGATACTCGTACAAGAGATCTCATTGATAACGCGTTACCGAAACTCAACCTTTCCAATTACAGAGTGATGGAAGTCGGCAGCGTGGATGCACAAATCGATTGGGCAGAAGCAGGATTTGGCGTCGCCATCGTTCCTGAATTCGCCCTATCCACTCAACGCCACCTGACCTCCTTGGTCACACCATTACCTGACTTTCCGACCACCGATCTGGGCTACATTGTTCGGCAAAATCAGATTCTATCTAAAGCCACCAAGCAGCTTCTTCATTGGGTCAACGATGGCATTTCTCTATTGCAAGAGAACGGAAACGAATAAAGTGACAGCCTTTCTTTATCATCGTTTTGTGCCCAGATCCTCACAATATCTATTTACACTTTATCTGCAAAATAGGCCATGATCTCAGCAGTTGTCATCTCTTGGGTTTCATTTGAGAAACAATAATAGCTTGGCCTCATATCACTGAAATACTGCATATCCATCTCTAGCCCATCCAAATTCGGAAACAGGCCTACTGGCATGTTGTACTCACCCGTTGCTTTAAGTTTATAGAACAGATGAGTCCCACATTCAGAGCAAAAACCTCGCGATGCCCAAGAGGATGACTCATACATTTTGATATGGTCATCCCCTTCAATGTTTACTTTTGAACCGCATTTCACCGCAAAGAAGGGTGCCCCACCCCATGTCCGGCATGATTGGCAATGACACACCGTAAATTTTGGATTTATATCCTCTGCAACGATTTTTACAGCGCCACAAAGACAACGTGTTTCTGAATGAGACATTCGCTTCACTCCTTAGTGAATGGATCGGTCAACGTATCTTCTCTCTTCGAGATATTGATAAAGATATATAACTAAAACTGAGACCTAGAGATCCCCTTTAACCCTACTTAGCCACCGACTCCGCTTCGATGTGCCCAACCGATTGATAATGTGAAAATATCGTATTATCCATATCCATTTTAGAAAAGACTTGCTGAGCCTTTGGGTTTTCCATCGCTTTTACGGTTGCCGATTGAGCGAGTTCCGCACTTTCCCAAACAACAATATCAGTCCAACGATTTAGCTCCTCACTATAAAAATAGTGACGGCTCTGAAAACCATCGAAATGCTTCACTATTGTATTTAAGCTCTCCATCGCCTCTTGCTGCTCTTGATAATTCACCCCATCTACAAATTTAGTATTCACAATTTCAAATGTCGATGCCGCGCTAACTGAAGAAGCCAAAACTACGGCGGTAAAACCAGTCATCAGTGTTTTCATTTCTCTATTCCCTATTTAAACATTCCAATTATTTGATTAAGTCATGCCCATACTCAAAGCGAATGCTGCATATCTGTCTCAATCAGTGGTGAAATGTTATACTAACTATAAATACGACACTAAATGGCCTATTAATAATGCGCAGCTTTCAAAATAGACAAGAACGGCTTGATAATCTTATTGGTCTATTAGAAAACAATAATCTATGGACGGCGAAGGCATTAGCCGATTCACTTAATGTCTCGGTGAGAAGTATCTCGCGAGATATAACTTTGTTACGTCAACAAGGTTACGATATTGATGCTGAGCGAGGTGCTGGAGGTGGGATTGAGTTAAGAGGGATGGCCCGTCCTCCTAAATTCTTTTTAAGTGATGAAGAGATTTTAAATACCTTAATGGCCCTCGCACTGACCGATTCGTTGAACTGCCCCATACTGGGTGACAACATATCGAGCGTGAAAAATAAACTCACTTTCTTTCTAAACGATGAGCAGAGAAAACGCATCAACCTCTTACGTAAGCGTGTATTAGTTGGTGCTGTTGCTTCTGAAACTGTCGCCAATACAGTGACGAATACGCACTACCCTTTTTTGAATAACGTCAGCCAAGCATTTATTCAGCAGCAAAAGCTCTCCATTCGCTATGTCTCAGAAAAAGAAGTAGAGACAAAAAGAACCATAGAACCGCAGTTTATTTTACTCAATTGGCCTGCTTGGTATCTTTTAGGCTGGGACTATCTGAGAGCTGCACCTAGATTATTTCGAATTGATAGAATAACCGATGCCACGGTCGAAAATGGGCGTTTTCGGCTTAGAAGTTCGCGGAGTTTACTTAGTGAGTATGGGGATTATTTCAATAGCATGTAGCTTTGGCGGCCTAAAGACCGCCCACACAAAACGAAACTACGCAGCTTGGTTCACGCCATCTTCAGGACAATGTTGTCATCTTAAAACCGCCGCGCCAGTACGAGATAAGTTGCTGTCCTTCTATGCATTTTCCAACGCAATACAGTACATATTAAGTGGGCCTTCTAACATATCGATATTCAGTTTCGAAACGTCAACACTACAATTTAATGCAAGTGCAAATCCATGAAGATAATCAACCAGTAAATCTAGTGCATTTTTCGTTGATTCATCACTTAAGTTTAATGGCGCTACCACCACATGAAATCGCTCAATGAATACTGCTGCGGGGCTATCAGAACTCATACCAAGAAGTGTTTCCAGTAGTCCAGAGTAATTGTTTAACAACGCTAAGTAGCTGGTGCACAACTCTTTCAGCTCTAGTTTCCAATGGTTAATCGCCTGAGGTTCATAAATATCTTCTATCAACGACGTTGTGATCAACTCTAGTAATGTATTTTTATTGCTGAAGTAGTGATAAATCGCCATCGCATCAACATCTAAATGTGATGCTAACTTTCTGATACTCGGGATTTTTCCCTCAGCTCTCATTAATGATTTGGCCATATCAATAATGGTGTCCGCACTTAACTGATTGCTCACACCTTTTGGTCGACCGCGTTTTTTTTCCTTGACAGACATTTCACTCTCTCACTAAAATAACTTTAATTTCTACGCTGTAGAATAATTTAATTCCATACTGAATGTAAAGCAAGGGCTCAGCTCAGCTTCGTTCTTCTAAACTCAAAAAGAGACGACAATATGAAGTGTTCCGTATATATCGCGACCAGCCTTGATGGTTTCATCGCTAAAAATGATGGCAGTGTCGATTGGCTACATACTGCTGGTAACCCAAATGCAGATATGGGTGACCAAGCCGATATGGGATTTGCTCAATTCATGGCGTCTGTAGATTGTTTGATCATGGGCCGAAAGTGCATGGAAATGATTTCAAGTATGGAACTAACGCCAGAACAGTGGCCTTATGGTGACACTCGTATCATCGTTCTGAGTAACACCATAAAGCAGGCTCCAGACAACGTGAAGCAACACGTTGAAATGTATTCTGGGGATCTCAACGCTTTAATCTCTAAGCTTGAAAATGAAGGACACCACCACGCGTATGTCGATGGAGGTAATACAATTCAAGCCTTTCTTAATAAACAATTAATCAATGAGATCACCATAACACGCGCCCCACTGTTACTCGGAGAAGGTATCCCTCTATTTGGCGAAACGGCCAATGTAATCAGATTAGAACAGGCACAAGCAACGGCTTTTGCTAACGATTTCATTCAGGTTAAGTACAGCGTCAATTATTCATAACCAATTTTATTTCAGTGATATTCATATTGATATTCAGCCTACAAGTATTTCTCTATCGGTAATAGCTGTAAGAAGCGTGATTTGAAACGCTCCCATTTGCCTGTTTCTGGCTCACTTTCCCAGCTATTATCCCCTGAATACCAACGCGTCTTGCCTTCGTACAAACTAAGACGCCAACTATTATCTTCACTCATCGCCAGCTCAATATCATCTGCGAGGCTTTGTGCCACCGTTTGATTTTCAATGATCAAAACAGACTCAGTATTCAGATAGGTAGAACGTAAATTAAAATTGAAAGAGCCAATGCTCGCGATTTGTCTATCAAAAACAGCTGATTTTGCATGCAGCCCATAAGCTAATGTTGGCGCACATTTAGAGGCATCACCCGTAGATACTTCACACAATTTTGTCTCAGGTTTTAGCTCAAATAGCTCAATTCCGTGATCAAGCATCTCATCTCGTCGACCTGCATAGCCAGAGTGATTCGTTGTTAAATCATTAGACGCCATCGAATTCGTCAATGCTTTTATCTGAACACCTTCACGGTTAAGCGATTGCCACTCCTCTAATTGGTTATCATCAAAGATCAAATAAGCGGATTCCAATAGTATCTCTTGATCAGATTCTCGCGCTAACTCAGCTAATACTTTAGCCGTGGCTTTTGGTTCGCTGGTGTTGTCTGCATCAATTGGAACAGGTCGGTCAGAAACAAAACGGGCGCTCACCCATGTCATCTCACTCATCAGTGTTTTTAGAAGCAGATTCGCCGTCTTACTATCTTCAGGTAATGCTGGATAATTTGTATAACGAGGTGCTGAGATTTCATCTAATACAGGCAGATCAGATGACGCCTTCCCGCCTAACAAATCGACAGGGTATGACCAACGACTGTCCCAATAGCGTCCAAAGCTCATTTGGATATCGCCAACAACCGCGCCCATAACGAGAACATCTCGATCACGGAAATTAATTTCATCTGAGAGATCAAAATACTCATCCCCAATGTTACGTCCGCCAACAACAGAAAAGGCACCATCGACGGTAAATGATTTGTTGTGCATACGGCGATTTAGGCGAGAAAAATCACCTAATACATTTAACCATTTGGCGACACCACGACGAGTAGGAATGGGATTGAAAATGCGGATCTCAATTTGAGGATGTGAATCCAGTGCAACAAGCAGATCTTCTCTTTCATTAAGATTAATGTCATCAAGCATGACACGCACTTTAACGCCTCGATCAGCCGCAGCAAGTAAGCGGCTCGCGAGATAATGACCCGACGCATCAGAGTTCCAAATATAGTATTGAATATCAATGCTCTGTTCTGCGGTTTCTATTAATGCAAGTCGCTGCGAGAGAGCATCCCAACCCGTATCTTGCAATAAGACGGCACTGTTTTCTTGTTTAGAAGGACTAAGCGGATAAGTACTCACCAACTCTGATAATGTGCTCGTCGACGAAGTGATGATCGGCTCTGCTGGGTGGTCGATCTCTTCTGGAAGTGATCCACACCCAGATAGAATCGTGATTAAAAATAGGGTGACACTGACACGTTGTAACAAAAGCATGAATCGCACTTCCTCTATAGTATGAAGTCCAATAAGAACTATCTTTTCTTTAATGTCGGCATCACCATACAATTTGGGAGTACCGAACTGAAAACTATTATGACAAACAAAGTTCATCAAGATAAGCACGATAGCCATTTAAACTTTAGTCACATAAACTTTAGTCACATAAACTATAGTCACTTAAATTTCAGCTACTTGAACTTTAATCGCTCAACATTAAAGAGTCCCAAATACCTTTACCACTATGAATGCCGCCTTCATTTTACTCGCAAGATCATAATAGCAAATTGCACCCACGACCTAACGTTATGGCTACTGGCTGAGCATCTCAATGAGCAAACTTTTAAGCTGAATTTCTAAAACTAAGATATGATGACCTACCCACAACTTGACTGATATTTTTATGCCCTCTTTCTCTTTTTCGCTAATCCCTGTTGGGGTTAGGTTCATGCTCTTCTCTGCTTTTGGATTCGCGCTCATGTCTGCTTGCGTGAAGTACATTAGCCTATACGGTATTCCAGTATTTGAAATTGTGGCGGCAAGGGCTTTAGTCTCTTTGATCATTAGCTATATCGATGTCAAAAGAAAAGGGATTTCGATCTGGGGAAACAACAAACCACTGCTTTTCGTTCGAGGCTTTGTCGGGACGACCGCGTTGATGTGTGTGTATTATGCCGTAACGACGTTGCCATTAGCTGAGGCAACCATCTTACAATACGTTCATCCCATATTTACTGCTTTACTCGGTGTACTATTTCTTAAAGAGCGAGTCCAACACTCCACCATGATATGCATTGCTTTCTGCCTCGCGGGTTTATTGGTGATGGTACAGCCGAGCATGACGACTGACTTAACCCATGAATTGCCACTCTTTAGCGTAATCATCGCTTTATGCGGGGCATTTGGAAGCTCGATTGCTTACGTGATCGTAAGGAAGCTAAGCCAAACAGAAGATAGCTCCGTCATTATTTTCTACTTTCCATTGGTCGCGTTGCCGATCTCGACTGTACTTATCTGGAATGACTTCGTATGGCCAAGCTTCTTTTTAACCATCATGCTGGTTTTAGTTGGTATCTTTACCCAAATCGGTCAATACGGTCTTACTAAAGCGATGCAGACTCAAGCCGCAGGTAAAGCTTCAGCCTACTCTTATGTTCAGATTATTTTTTCTGCACTTCTAGGGATATGGGTATTTAATGAAGTCCCTTCAATTTGGACTTATTTAGGAGGCGGTTTGATAGTGACAGGCGCTCTGATCAATGTATTCGGCAAACGAATATTCTCTCAATTTAGCGCTAAGTAATCGAAAGGCAGAGTCTCTTGTAACGACTCTGCCTTCGCTTATTCATTCTGCTAAAGAGAAAATATCGTTTTAGCAGTATGGCTTGCCTACATCAAACGTTGGAAACTATTCGCTGGTCGCGGCGGATTCCCATTCCGTTAGCAGTTGCATTATTCGATACGAATCATCCCAAGTCGCGCATGGGTTAGATAACGCTTTCTCTCCTGCTTTTACTGCATTGGCTACGTGGCGCACTTGATACAAAAAGGCGTCACCATCCGCAGGAACAGAAACGTTACGCTTTGACGTTTCATACACTTCAACTGTGAAATCATTCTCTTTATTTGGCAGCCATGGATTAGAGTTCATGGTGATGCACCCTTTGCTACCTAGAATAGTGAAGTGGTGTTTTAATCCATGATCTTCTGCGGTGTGAACCGTTGCTGTCTGCTGGTCGCCAAAGCGCATCATAAGGCTAGATTCACAAAGGTTCCCATCCGAGCCTTTTCTTCCAATAGCATGGAGTGTGCGATTATCAAAAACGTGCTCTCCTAGCATAGTTTTTGCTACCAAATGCAATAAAGACACGGGATAACAACCCAAATTGTATAACGCGCCTTTACCGTCTGGATTTACAAATTGAGCAATGGATGCGATGTACGACGTTTGAATGGAGCGCAGTTCACCGATCTCGCCCGAATCAAGAACCGCAACGAGTTCACGAATAAGTGGGTGGTGCAAATACATCAGCCCTTCAGCAAAAAAGACGTTATGTTCTTTCACGGCTTGTAAGACAAGTTCTGTTTTTTCCATATCAACCGATAGTGACTTTTCACAGAGAATCGCTTTTCCACGCTGCGCGGCTTTGATTATAAAATCGTGGTGGACGTGGTTTGGCAATGCGATGTAAATGATATCCACCAGATCATCATTTAATAGCGCTTCGTAATCGGTATAACGAGTGCCAACGGAGTATTGATCTGCAAATAAAGACAGGTTCTGTTCTGAACGTCCAGCAACGGCATACAAATGGCTATCAGGATCTGAGTTAATCGCTTCAGCCATGACGCCAGAAATAAAACTTGTACCTAAAATTCCCCAATTCATTCTGCTGCCTCTCCCGCTTGATGAGTTTCAAAAACTTGAACTAATGAGGTCACATCTGAAGCAATAAACGCTTGAGTGTGTGGCATAACAAAGTGTGCGTCGATCGCCGCTCTATTTTTATATCGCTCCCACAATATCACTCTGTCTGGGGCTTTTTCATCGTAAGTCGCCATCGCTTGTAAGCACCCTTCTTCAGCCTGCATGTCGACACAAAATTGTTCAACCGCTTGAATAACGGATTCTCTTGATAACTGAGTCTTCATTTTTAGCTCAGCCGTAACAAATATAGTGTCGTTCATCATCACTTCCTATGTTGTTAAATTTATTCTCAATATTGGGCTCAACTATAATTAACTTCATAGGATTGATAAACTACCCCATATTTTATTGTTTATTAACTGGTAGTGCATAATGGACAAACTGACAAGCATGAAAATTTTTGCTTATATTGTCGAACATGGCAGCTTTCGAAGTGCTGCTCATCAGTTCCAAATTTCACCGACAATGGTAGGTAAACACGTCAATTTTCTTGAACAAAACTTGGGGACACAACTGATTCACAGAACGACTCGTAAGCAGTCTTTAACTGAAGCAGGCAAGCTTTACTACAGCGAGTGCCATCGAATAATTGAAGATATAACAAACGCGGAAAACCTGATTCAGACGTTAATCAACCGACCAACAGGGACCATTAAAGTCAACTGCCCTGTAACATTCGGCAAGAAAATTCTGACTCCCATTGTGGCAAGCTTTCTTGAAGAATACCCAGATCTTAATATCGAGTTAATGCTAGATAACGGACTTATTGACCCTTATCAGAATGATGCAGATATGATAATTCGTATTGGCGATCTTGTTGATTCTTCCCTTGTTGCAAGAAAGCTCGGCCACTATGAAATGACTTACTGCGCTTCTCCCATTTATCTTGAAAAGCATGGGCAGATTAATTCATTAGAAGAACTCAAACACCACCACTGTTTAGGATTTCACTATCATCAAGGTGAAAGCCAACAGGTGATGAACTTACCGTCGAACACCTTTAGCAATACAAGCTCTCGGCTGACCTCTAATAATGGTGATGTTTTAAAGTTTGCAGCACTTCAAGGCATTGGCATCCTTCTTCAACCCAAGATTTTAGTCACACAAGAGATAGAATCGAATCAGCTTATCGAAATTCTGAAAGATTCCACTCCAAAGCCAAAACCGATCCATTTACTTTATCGATCTAAACATCTGTCTTTAAAAAATAGAACTTTTGTTGATTATGTTCTCAAGCATATTGATGAGAGTTAGCCGATTTTCGATACTCACTCATAGCCTAAAGCATCAGGAAACTTTCAATTTATGGGAAGCTTCAATTGATAGGAAACTTAAGAGCTATAGAAACCTTAAATTTATAGATTCACAAAAACACTATAGACTTCACAGTATAGCTTAGACTAATGAGTATTATTGGTATTACAAAATCTAACGAGTAACTCAAATGACCAATAATACTTCCGAGTCACCCTGTGCTCCCTACGTCCTCAATGACCAAGAGGTGCAATCGCTTCTCCCTAAACTAGATGTTAAATCTCTCATGGAGACGCTGTTTTCATCTTTAGCTCGTGATAACGCAGTACAGCCTAGCCAAACGTTAACACCATTCCCTAACAATAAAGGCGATTACATCACTTACCTCGGCGTGCTTGCTGAACAAGGAGTGTTCGGTGCTAAGCTTTCCCCTTACATAGTGACTGATGGGGCTCCGATTATTACCGCTTGGACACACCTGATGTCGATGAAGACAGGTATGCCACTGCTGCTTTGTGATTCAGGGCAACTGACAGTTGAACGAACCGCAGGAACCACGGCATTAGCCATTGATTACTTAGCAAAAAAAGAGAGTTCTCATTTAGCATTAATAGGTGCCGGTAACGTCGCTTTAGCGCATCTTCGCCATGTAATTTCGTTAAGAAAGTGGGAACGCATCACGATATTTGCCCCTGAATTAATTGATAACGACATTCGCCAAAATGAAATACGAGCAATAGATAACCGAATTCAAATTGCTTTACACTCTAGTCAAGCCACAGAAAACGCCGATGTCATTATGCTATGTACCTCTGCGGCAAGCGCTGTCATTTCCGAACAACAGATCCCACAATCGGCATTGATCACTTCCATTAGTACGAATGCCGTCAATGCGCATGAAGTGCCACCAGCGTTACTGAACAAAATGGATGTATATTGCGACTACAAATTAACCACACCTGAAAGTGCTGGGGAAATGAAATTGGCAAAAGATCAACACGGTTGGGATAAGGCTAACATTGTTGGAGACTTATCGGATCTTGTTGCTCAACGCTGTCAGCTACCAGACTATAAGAAGCCTGTGTTCTTTCGCTCTATCGGCTTAGGGCTCGAAGATGTTGCGATCGCTTATGGTATATGGCAACTGATAGACAGCAAAAAATAATAGAGACCATCGATTTTAAAACTTTATGAATAAAGGAATGTAATATGAAAATTAAAGAGTTTGGTGTTGAAATTTGGATGAATGAGTATGAAAACTCTTGTCTCTATAATTTGGCTGAAACCTGTGTTGAATCTTTAACTGTTGAACAATTGCTCGACATGGCAGGAAAACGAGAAACGATTCTCAATGAGTTACTGCCAATGAAGCTCACTTATGGAGCAATTGAAGGATCGGATCGTTTACGCAATAACATCACTGAGATTTATCAGAATCAGCAAAAAGAGAACATTCTGATCACTCACGGAGCAATTGGTGCAAATGCGCTGATTCACCAAACGCTGGTAGAACCGGGAGATCGTGTTGTTTCAGTCTTACCCACTTACCAACAGCACTACTCCATTCCCGAAAGTTTCGGTGCGGATGTGCAAATAGTAAAACTAAAAGAAGAGAATAATTTCTTACCTGATTTAGAAGAATTGCAAAAGCTAACCAATAGCAACACTCGCCTGATTACTATTAACAACCCGAATAACCCAACAGGCGCATTAATGGATGAAACTTTTCTAAAACAAATCGTAGATATTGCTCGTGCCTGTGATGCGTATTTACTGTGTGATGAAGTCTACAGAGGAACGGATGCTTCCGGAGACGGTTTCACCGCGTCCATTGCCGATCTGTACGAAAAAGGGATCAGCACTGCAAGTATGTCTAAAAGCTTCTCTCTTGCAGGGTTAAGACTGGGCTGGATAGCGGCTCCAACGGATGTTATTCACGCGGTCACTATCCATCGGGATTACAATACGATCAGCGTTGGAATGCTAGACGATCACTTCGCCTGCATAGCATTAGAATGCAAAGAGCAGATCCTTGAAAGAAGTCGTTCTATCTGCCAAGCCAACCGAGAGGTTCTTGATGCTTGGATCTCTAATGAACCGTTAATCAGCTACGTAAAACCACAGTCAGGAACCGTGGCATTACTTAAATATGATCTTGATATGTCCAGCCGTGAATTCTGTGTACGTCTGCTTGAATCAAAAGGCGTCATGTTCACACCTGGAAGTGTTTTAGAAATGGAAGGTTATGTACGAATCGGATATGCCAATAACCCACAAGTACTCAAAGATGGGCTTCAGAAGACTTCGGAGTTCCTTGCTGAATTGAATGGTTAAATGCTCCATTCGTTTTTATATTATCTAAAAAATGCCCTTAACTTTATACTCTAAAGAAGGGCATTTTTGTCATCACGACTTTCTTAGCTGCTTGATTTCACGTAAGTAGTTAAATACGGTAGCCCTTCCCATCCCAAGCACGTTGGCCACATAGTCTGCCGAGCTTTTTCCGTTGAATGCTCCTTGATCAAATAACGCTTCAATCAATTCACGTTTATCCTGACGAGACAGTGCCGAGATCGTTAAGCTATTACTCGCTAACCAACTATGAATAAAGCTATTTACTTTATCTTGCCAATCATCATGAAATAGCTTCTCTGGCTGTGGAATAAGGTTCTTTATTGGAAGCAAAAGTGCCAACGCATCTTGAGCCGCTTGCACCGGAGCCGTGCTCATATTGATGCACAACATACCAATAGGGCTGCCTTGATCATCTCTAAGGACAATACTAATGGAACATATTTTCTTTCCGTCCCAGTTTAGTTTTTCATAAGGACCAATTACCGCTTCATTCTGCGCAAAATCGACATCATCAAGAGACGACGGATCGCCAATTTTCCGCTTAGAAATATTATTCGCAATATGCACTACGGACTGACTTTCTAAATCATGAATAATGACTTCTACATAGTCAGAAAATAGCAGAGCTATCCCATCAGCAACAGAAGCATATCGGCTTAATATCGTATTGGCGTTCAAAGAATTCTTATCCTGTTCCGTTTAGCTAAATGCAGGTAATACATCGCAAAGAAGAAGTATATTACCTAGCCTCACTAATATTGTATAGATTTTGGTACTTCACGCGAGTCCCTAGCGAAAGTGCACATAGTCACCTATGTTTATATATGCATATTAAGAAAAACGACTATCAATGAAAATATAACGTCAGGCTTATCATTATGAATAGAAGAAATAAAGCGATCGTCGATGAAGAAGTCGAATTCTCAGACAATGAGGAGCTAGTCTCAACGACAGACAAAAGGGGGGTAATTACCTATGTAAACGAAGAGTTTTGCAGGGTATCAGGCTACGAAACGCACGAGCTTCTAAATAAAAACCACAACATGATTCGCCACCCAGACATGCCTAAAGCGGCGTTTAAAGATTTGTGGGAACATCTCAAGAATGGGCAAGCATGGCGAGGCGCTGTTAAAAATCGCTGCAAAGATGGTCGGTACTACTGGGTTGATGCTTTTGTCACCCCCATTTTTGAAAACAACATCTTGATTGGCTATCAATCTGTTCGCCGTAAATTAGCGCCCGAAGTCAAAAACCGTGCGATCAATTTGTACTCCGTTTCGAGTAAGGCTCGAAGCCTCACATCAAACATTCTTGTCACCACCAAACACCGAATCATCATGCTATTTTTTGTCACATTATGCGCCGTCATTATGGGTTTTTATGTCTCTCCTCTTGCCACTTTGATCGTGCCATTTGCAACCATTAGTGTGCTTTACCATGAGCTATTCATTCGCCAAAAATTCTACGACGAACTCAAACAAAGCTATGACAGCATTTCTCGTTTGGTCTTTTGTGATGACAAGACAAACTACGCCGAATATCACTTAAAGATGCAGCAAGGACGAGTACAAACCATTTTAGGACGAACGTTAGACAGCAGTAGTAATTTACTTAAACAAGTGCACTCTTTAGAAAACGTCTCCGATAACGCTCACCATAACATTGAAAAAGAGACCGTAGAGATTGAGAACATTGCATCGGCGGTTGAACAGATGGTGGCAACCATCGGTGAAGTTTCAAGAAATAGCGCCTCGACATTGGATCAAGTGCTCTCGGCCAATACGACTTGCCAAGATGCAAATTCGTTAAGTAAGAAAACTCAAAATCAAGTCTCGACCTTAGTGGACGACGTTTCAGCTTCCTATGAGTCTGCCGAAAACTTGTCTCGAAAGCTAACTAGCATCACATCGATTATGTCTGAAATTCAAGGCATTGCGGAACAGACAAATCTCCTTGCGCTTAATGCGGCAATTGAATCGGCTCGTGCTGGTGAATATGGCCGAGGTTTCTCGGTTGTTGCCGATGAAGTGAGAGCACTCAGCCAACGAACACAAAAAGCCACCAGCGATATCCAGCAATCAATGGGCAGTGTATTAGAGTCTGTAGCTGAACTCTCTGAAACGATGAAGCAAGGGAAAAACTCGGCGCAGATATGCATTGAATTCACAGCAGATACGCAGCGGAAAATTGAGGAAATGGCGAGTGTAATGCAGCACATCGAAGCCGCAGCGACTCAAATATCAGCCGCAACAGAAGAGCAATCTGTCGTAGCCAGCGATATTAATCAGAACATTGTAACTATTCGAGATGCATCCCAATGTAACTTAAAAGAAGTAGATGAAGTCACGGAGCTAACGCGTCACATTAAAGGCAAAGCGCAACAGCTGGCATCGCTGGGGTTATCTTTTCAGAAATAATGGAAAGTAGATAAGCAATAAAATGGAGATCAAAAAAGAGTCGCAAGCGCACCTCGAATAAGGTGCATCAAACGACTCTCTATTATTCAGACTATTGATGATCTCTAATGTTTAGATCATTGAAACTAAGTCTATTTCTGAAGCTGCTCTTTTGCTGCTTCAACTTTTGAGAAGTCTAGTCCAAGCTCTTCTACTGCTTCTTTAATTAGCGCAGGGTTTTGCATAACCTGCCCCATTAGCAATTGCAGTTTGTCTTGAGGTAAACCTAATTGACCAATTGTTGCCATTGCCGCGAGTGGATTTTGAGTCAACGTCTCAAAAAGTTCACGGATTTGTTCGTCACTGATATTACTTTCTTTCAAGATTGTAAGAATTGGGTTCATTACTCTGCCTTTAAATACTAAATCAAACATCACATAGTCTAACATTATTTAGACTACGCTGAGAATTACAGGTTATCTAATCGAATATGACTGTTTTTCAGGTCATCACGGGTGATACCGTTTCCGTTATTAAAATCATTGAAGTGACGCAATAACTCTGCAATAGCGTGAATAGATGCCAATAAGTCACCAGTATGTGCAGATTCAGATGACGTATGCATATTACGAATCGGATAGCCGATGGTGATCGCAGCACTATCTACACCTGCAAGTGCAGCCGCCATGCCATCCGTTCCCATATCTCGACCAGAAAAGTCTATTTGGTATGGGATCTCTTTCTCGCTACATACATTTGCTAACGTTTGAACTAAAAATTCAGAGCTTACTGAACCTCGACCAACGGTAAAGCCTTCGCCCATTTTCAATGGCGTCATGTTACGGCTGCCAATTCCCGGAGCTGCTTCATAATCGTGATTAACATCGGTTGCAATCAACACGTCAGGCTTAATCTCACCCACCACTTGCGTTGAACCAAAACGACCAATCTCTTCATGAGTCGCAATTGTGTACAACACTCGAACTTTATCTAGCCCTTCGCTTGCCAACATACGTGCGATTTCAGTCACCGAAAAACAGCCCAAACCGTTATCTAAATACGCACCATAGAAAGTATCGGCCGCAACACCACGTTTAATTGGTCGATCTAATAAAATAGGGTCTCCAGCACGTAAACCAAGCGCTTCCACTTGCGCTTTGCGATCTTCGCCATGCATGTGCAATTCTAAATAAATAGATTCAGGTTTGATCCCTTGCTCGCCCGTACGTTGCGCAGGAGTAGAGAAGTGAATCGCCCCTAGAGCTTCAACCGTACAACCTGTAATTGATTTATACGCTCCTGACTTTTCAGGATCCAAACAGAACACTTTCACTTCGTGGCCAATAAGCGTGGTTGGCAAGAAAGAATCGGTATTAATCCATACTTTGCCATCTTCATCAATTTTACGAACTTGCATACGGATCTTATCTGCGTGACCAACAATCATTATGCTGGTTAAATCATCACGCCCAGGGTGTGAATCGAAAACGATGCTCGCACTTCCCTTAAATTGGTGAACGCCCCAGCTTGCTGGCATAAAAGATTCAAATTCTGGTTTGATGACACCGTAGCTCATTGCCGCTTCGAAGCCAATTGGAGAGGGAGCCGCTAACACTGTGGACATGAAATCAAATTGATCTTGTGCCATTGGTTGGGTCCAAACCGACTGTTTTTGAGCATTCTCATTGGTTGTATTCATTGTTTACTCTTATCTATCCATTAATTGACGCTACGTTAATCAGAGCAACCGCGAACTTCAAGTGATTCGAATAAAATAATCCCACATTACTCACCATATCACTCTTAGAGTAATGCGTATTAGGTCAATATCGAGCTACTTAACCAAGCCCAAATAAGCTAAAATGCTGCCCATTATCTTAGCTTTGAGCCTTTTATACTGATGACAACAACCACAACACCAGCCAATTTTGCAGAACTTGGGTTAATTCAACCTCTGTTAACTCGTCTAACTGAACTTGAATATCAACAACCTACACCGATTCAAGCACAGGTCATTCCTAGCGTTTTAGTAGGTCGTGACTTGATCGCTGGTGCGAATACTGGTTCAGGTAAAACCGCCGCTTTTGCGCTTCCTTTGTTAGAGTACGTTTTCACGCAGAAGCAATCTGAAAAGCCAAGCGGTAAAGGAAACTATGTTACTGGGCTTATTTTGGTTCCAACACGTGAATTAGCCAAGCAAGTTTCAGACAGCATCAAGTCTTATGCTACGCACTTCAACGGCGCGGTTAAGACGGTTGCGGTATTCGGTGGCGTATCAGCAAATACACAAATGCTCGCACTGCGTGGTGGCACCGATATTCTCGTTGCAACCCCTGGTCGATTGCTCGATTTAATCTCAAGCAATGCCATTAAGCTCGATAAAGTAAAAACCTTAGTGTTAGATGAAGCCGACCGCATGTTGAGCCTCGGCTTTACGGAAGAGTTATCTGCACTGTTAGGTTTACTACCGGAACAGAAACAGACGCTACTTTTCTCTGCAACGTTCCCTGAACAAGTTCAAACACTGACTCAAGAGTTATTGATCGACCCAGTAGAAGTACAGTTACAAAGTACCGATGCCAGCACGTTAGTACAACGCGTATTTACTGTGAACAAAGGTGAGAAAACGGCTCTACTTGCTCATTTAATTCATCAACATCAATGGCGACAAGCGTTGATTTTTGTTAACGCAAAAAACAGTTGTGAGCACTTAGCGGATAAGCTTCATAAGCGTGGCATTATTGCGGAAGTGTTCCATGGAGATAAAGGCCAAGGCGCTCGAACCCGAGTACTTGAAGCGTTTAAAGCCGGCGAGATTGACGTATTAATCGCAACAGATATCGCCGCTCGTGGTCTTGATATTGAAAAACTACCTGTTGTCATCAATTTTGACTTACCAAGAAGCCCATCAGACTATATGCACCGTATTGGCCGAAGCGGTCGTGCTGGTGAAGTAGGTTTGGCGCTCTCACTTATCGATTATGAAGATTACCATCACTTCAAGATCATCGAGAAGAAGAACAAAATCAGACTTGACCGTGAACAAGTTGAAGGATTTGAAGTCGATGAAGCAGCGGCTGAAGCCTATCTAGCGGCCAGTAAGCCAATGGCAAAACCAGCAGGCACTGGCAAAAAGAAACGCAAGAAAAATGCAGCTGGAAACTCAGACTACTGGCTATAATTATTAATACTAGTACACAGTAAACGACGGTTTTAGATAGAAACCGTCGTTTAAGGTTAGGTGGTTAGCACTAACCCCATCTAACCTTAAATGCCCTACCCTAAATAACCTGCAACGTTGAACATTAATTATCCGCAACTAATTTGACACGGTTACGACCCGATAATTTCGCGTCGTACAACGCCTCATCAGATTTTGAGAGTATCTCATTCCACCGTTTATGTATTTCACCATATTTAATCTTTCCAAATGCACCAATCGAAATGGTTACTGTTAACTCATGATTCGCACATATGATAGGAGTGACTGAAATCGATTCACGCAGGCGATTGAGTACCAACTCAACATCAGACTCTGGAGATACCGCTAACACCAGAACGAACTCCTCACCACCCCATCTAACAAGCAAGTCATTATCACTACGCGCATTTTCATTTAAGCGACGAGCCACTTCTGTCAACACAACATCGCCAACATCATGACCGTAAATATCATTCACTTTCTTAAAATGATCCACATCGGCCACTAACACAACAAGATCATAAGCCGCTAGCTGGTTATTTTGTTCAGCCTTTTCCAACCATTGCTCCAAATATCGACGGTTATGCAGGCCAGTTAAAGGATCTTCTAATGATTGAGAAGTCAGTGTTTCATTAGATCGACGAAGACGGAAATTTGTTTTGGACACGGAGATATAACGACGGAAAAGAATATAAATCACCAAACAGAATATAAGTAACACTGACACCCACAATTTATCGAGCATTTTCTGCTGTGACAGGCGAGCTGAATTTAGTGCATTTTCATACTTTAATAACTCTATTTCGTTTTCTTTATACTTAGCCTCATAGTTTTCTTGAAGAGCAAATAACTCTTTGCGTCGTTCGTCGAATAGATAGTCATTCCGTTCATTCGCATACTCCTTATACAACACTAAAGCCTCTTTATAATCAGACTTATCTTCATGAATTTTGGCAATAAATGCCTTCATTGATATTGCTTTTATGCGATTATTGGCGGCGTCAAATTGTGCGAACACTTTTTCCGCTAGCGTTAAGGCTTCATCAAATCTTTTCTGCTTCAAATACGTTTCTGCTACCGCTTCATTGCAATACATTAGCCCCGCTCTATCTGATACTTCCTCTGCTAGAGCCAAACATCGCTGAGCACTTACTATCGCTTCATCTATTTGATTTTCCTGAATCAGTAACGTTACCAAGTTAGCAAGCGCATAAATTTGGGAGTAACGAGAGCCTTTTTCTGTCGATAACTTAACCGCAGCGCGAAAATGCTCGGACTCCAACGCCTTATTATCCAAATTTTTAGCAATAATCCCGGCATTGATATGCAGCAACACTTTGACGCTAGGGTTATTAAAATGCGAGTGTTCAACCAACGAAAAGGCCCGACGACTGTATTTATCCGCTTGCCCCCACTCCTCTAAGCGAAAGTAAACGGTGGAAATATTGGACAGTACTCTAGCCTGTTGAAGTATGTCTTTCTGTTGAGTAAAAATATCCAGCGCAGTTCGGTAATCCTCCATCGCTTTTGGATAGTCAGATAACTCAACATATAGATTTGCTCGCCATTTCGTTGCTCTTGCCAACAAATGCCAATATTCTGCTTGTTTGGCAATCTCGATGACGGTTTCTACTCGTCGTAATGCTTCGTCATAATATCCGATCTCAATGAATTCAATGATCCTCTCCAATTCAGCCTCACCCTGCATCCATGCTTGATCTAATCGCTCACCTAAAGAGTCTAGCCTGGCGACATGGTCCCCTGAATATTTATCCTCTTGCCACATATCGGTAGAACCAAGCGCGCCTTCCAAACGAAATAGAGTCAAATAATATAGAGCTTGCTTAAGGTTATCTTTTTCCTCAATGCTCGCTAATGAAATTTGGGACAGCATTTTTCGGGCGACTTCTGGTTCGCTATCGGCTAACTGATAAATGGAAAATATGGCTTCATTTTGTGCGGTAATTTTATCCGCAAAAAAGAGAGGAATAGGTAATGGTTCATTGGCTTGCGCGTACAAGGACACGGAGAGCAAAAGTGACGAGATCAAGTAAAAAGCGAGTGTTTTAAATTTTCGAGGTTTGGGCATAAATTATTTTTTTGGAGGTAATTTACATAAGATCTTGATTGCTTATCAATTTTTAGTCAATCCTTTGTCTCAATTTATCTTGAGTCTTTTGTAAACAAACTAAGGCACTGTACAATTTTTTTCACTTAGAGATAAAAATATCAACATTTAACAATACAAGATGTATGTGTTCAGCTCTCAACTATTCATACACCGAATTAGCCATGAGATACGTATCACCTAATACTGCAATGTCGTTGTGTACAAGTGAGTACGAGTAGATGCTTCCTATATAACACTAACCTCACAGTATTCAGCAAAGAAATGAAAATATAGGGTGACCCGACGACCAGATCTCCTTATCATTTATTGCTCAACGTTAAAAATGGAAATTTAACTCACATCAAGCCCATTCCGAGGCTTGGGGCTATGGTTTATGACGCAATGGTTTATGACGCGATGGCTTTTGACACGATGGTTTTAACACAATAGCTTTAACGCTAAAGTTAATGCTGAAATATCCGTTAAAGCGTAAACTTACCTTAGAGATAAAATTCCAGCTAAAACAGGAAAATCAACTATGATTCATGAAACTAAAACAATGGAAGTACCTGTAGCAATCGTCGACAGAATACAAACGTTGATTGATGCTTTCGAAGCAAAAGAAAAGTTTAACGCAGAACGTAAAGTCGTCGTGAACAACCTACTTGCAATGGATAACCTTAGCTGCGAGATGGCAGTATATAGCTTGGTTCAAGATGAACTATTAGACACGCTACGATTTGTATATGAGTTATCTGGCACAAATAGTTCGTTCATTAAAAAGCTGCTCACACAATCGAGAGAAAACCCAACAAAAGCGCTATCCGATGCGCAACGATCAGCGGCAAAAAGTATGCTATTTAACTTGCTCAATGATCCTTCCGTCATTTCAGAAATGAAATAACTCTCAAATCTAGAATTCATTGGGTTTAGTGCATACGTCTATAATGCGCTAAACCTTCAATGCACTAAACCTTCGCTCTTGAAGCCTTCAAGTTAGAGAGTGAAAAACCAGTTACCAACATTGTTCCTCCAACAACAAAAACGGTTCCAATAATGGTATTGAAGCCTATTGTTTCGCCTAAGAATAAGTTCCCCCATAAAATACCAAACACTGGAATAATAAAGGTCACCGATAATGCGGAAGCAGGCCCAACCTCGGTAATCAATCGAAAATAGAGCAAATAAGCAAGCCCAGTACACATAACACCCAGCATAGTAACGGCAATTAATGTATCAGTGGTCAGTGGCGCTTGTGTTGGGAAAAATGGGAGTAGCGGCAGAACAATGATGACCGCTGCCCACATGCTTCCATGCGCATTGTTAAAAGCCGGAACGGAAGGTGCATTCTTAGCGTAGTTTGTTGCGATACCATAGCAACACGCTGCCATTACGCCCGCAGCGATAGGAAGCATCGCGCCTTCACCAATTTTCATCGCATCCCAGCCAACTAAAATTGCACAACCTACAATCCCCATAACTAAACCCATTGACTTATTTCTGGTTAATGCATCTTTTCTCCATAACACACCAATGATGGCTCCCCAGATCGCTGCTGTTGAATTCAAAATAGAGAGTGTTGAAGCGTTCAGCGTTTGAGCAGCATAAGCAAATAACAGAAAAGGAGCCGCTGTATTGAATAAACCAATAATGAAAAAGTGCTTATAGTACTTTCTGAACTCTAACTTTCGCTTCAGATACAGCGAAATCAAGAATAGACATATCGCCGCGAGCGCAACTCGAACCTCAATCAAAACAGCCGCTCCCATTGATGGAGCAGCAATACGCATAAAGAGAAAAGACGCCCCCCAAATAGCAGCGAGCGTTATTAGGCGAAACATATTAGAGAGATTCATAAGTTCAGATACCATAAAACATGTATTTGTTAAGATATTGTAAGTTAGTATTAATGAGCAACGAATACAATACTTATCTGGGCTCACCATGCACTTAACTAAGAATCAAATCATCATGTGGCTACTTTTAATGCTGAGCTAACGAATAAAAACATCATAAATAAACTCAAAAACCTATCTATTGACCATGATTTCGGTGCTCTAAAATCGTCTCGATTTTGAGACTTTGTACATTATAGCTATTAAATAACACATTAAAACAGAAACAAATAATGAGAACCTGTTTAAAACAGTGGCTCTAGATTAATCGTTATTATAAACAATCTCTTACAGAAAAATTCATTCAAGCATAAAAGCAAATAACGTTACTTTCTAAAACTAAAGTTTACCGTAAATTTAAACCCTAGTATTAAAGTTCAATATTGATATATTTATTTTTTACATTTAAATACATAAGGATAGATACATAAATTGCAAAACCTCCTCATAAACTTCAAGTTATATTTAATTCATACTTAGAATCTGAAATATTGATATGGGTTTCTATATCACCTATACCATTATTAAATAATGTCAGGGCAATGTCATAAATAAAGCAACCTCATCATTACAAATACAATAAGAAGCGCTTACATCATGGTTAAATACAATTTAAATAGACCTAAAGAAACACAAATAAGAGGTACTGCACAAGTGAATCATCACTTCGGGAAAGGCGGTACCTATCGAGCAATGAAAAGAAGCCGTGGACTTGCCATCGTTGAATTCTCAATTGTTGCTAGCTTTTTCTTCTTACTTATTTTTACAGTGATTGATTTAGGTATCTATGGCTACGTAAAGCTCACCATGCAACATTCTGTAAGGGAAGGGGCGAGATATGCCGTGACAGGGCAATCCAATCTAGACCCTGATCTTCTAGGTAATCGAGAAGCGGCTATCTTGCAAAAAATATCCACATCATCCGATGGCCTCTTATCGAAAGTAATGAATGTGGATGATATTAGAGTCGAAGATACTTCTGGCAATGCAGTCACTGGGTTTGGAAGTTCCGGAGAGATTATTGCCATTCATTTGGATTGTGAGTGGCCTACAACCAGTCCCTATATCTATCCTTTCCTCGATGACGGAAAATACAAATTCACCGTTAGCGCCGCTATGAAAAATGAAGCATTTTAGGTGTATATATGATGACATTACCAAAGTATCCACAAAAACAAACTGGATTTGCAGCCATTGAAATGACTCTAGTGACACCTGTGTTTATTTTATTAATTGCAGGAGCGGTCGAACTCACTCAAATAATCCAAGCCGATCACATTATCATCAGTATCAGTCGTGAAGGTGGCAACATCGTATCTAGAAGTAGTACCGAAACACCTCAAAAAATAATGGATACCATTGCCATCACCGCTGGTCCATTAGATTTAAGTAGTGATGGAGCAATTTATATAACATCAGTAACAGGCAAGCAGAATGAATTACCCTATGTCAGCAGTCAGTATAAATGGAATCAAGCTGGTTTTAATAAAAGTAGTGATATTTGGAGTAATTGCGGCGATTGGGAAGCAGATGGCGGGTGTGATATTTCTCAAGCCAATCCTCCTACGCTTAATAACTTTTCGTTAAATTTGGACGATGGTGAATCGGTTTATGTGGTGGAGGTGTTCTACGATTATACCCCTCTCTTTAATCTGGTATTAGATGCTAATTTCACACTTAGTGATGTCACTTATATGTAGGGCTTGGTGCGATGATTAACCGAAAAAAAACAACTAATAAGCGCTATAACAAAGGACTTGTCGCTATTTTAACCGTCATTTCTTTACCTTTTATATTGCTTATCGTCGGTCTGGCGATCGATACAGGTAAAGCCTATGTGGTGAGGTCAAAACTGCTCGCGGCTGTCGATGCTGCCAGTATTGCCGCAGCTAGGGCCGTCGCAAATGGGGAGCAAGCAGGAACAACCGCAGCAAACAAGTACTTTACCGCTAACATGCCATCTGATTTTTATGGTGCGACATCCAGTTTTGATGGGGTAAGTTATGCCTATGACACCTTTGGCAATATATCCATTGATGTTGACGCTTCATCAGAGATATCAAATGCTTTCTTATCTTTCATCGGGTTCGACTCTTTTACGCCGACGGCTGAAGCACAGGTTATTCGTCGTCCAGTCGATTTAGTGCTTGTTATTGATAACACAACATCATTGAGGCTCGGCAGCATCGGAGATGTCACCCAAGATGTTGTCGACCGCTCCAAATCATTTGTGGAAAATTTTCATGAGTCTTTTGATCGAATTTCGCTGGTAAAATTTGCTTTTGGTGCTGAAGTCCCTGTGCCTTTTACTGCCGCTCGTGGTCATAACCGTACAAGCATACAAAACCAAATTGATGCGTTTAATTTTGGCAGTAGTTCTAATGCACAATACACCAACGCATCCGAGGGATTCTATGCAGCACTGAATGAACTACGTAATGTTTCCAATCCTGCAAACCTTAAAGTCATTGTCTTCTTCACCGATGGTGCGCCTAATACTTTTTCCTCGCAATTTTCTCTTACCGATGGAAATGACTACATAGGATCGATTCGCTCTAGTGATGGGTCGAGAGGGACTCCTAGGGGCTTGTGGAAACACGATTCGATTGCAACTAAGCTATCTGGAAATGGCTACGAAGGGAGTAATATTGATGACCACTTGGTTGAACTACCTGATTACTATACCGCCCATGATTCAACCGCAACTGAATTCAACATCCTAAACCCGGATCATCCAGTACGACCTGTAAGCCAATACAACCGCTATGCTCACTCTGCGAATAATCTGTATCAACGAGTAAATCGTGTTGCTAGGAATCTAGTTGAAGACATGGCAACCGCAGCTCGAAATGAAGACATTTATGTATTTACACTCGGTTTAGGGTCGTCACTCACATCTTCATCAGGGCCAGATAGTGAATTCGGGGAAGATCTATTATTGCGAATGGCAAACTCTCCTGCACTCTTAAATGATCCGGATTTAAGTAGCGATTTTCACTCTGATCAGTTACAAGGTGTTTATTGTCATGCGGTCGATGAAGGAGCTCTAGGGCCATGCTTTGATGAAATGCTGGATGTGATTATTAGGCTAACTATGTAGGTCATCTGTTAATGATCCGGTGGGCGTGATCATCGACAATGCCTAAGCAATATTGAATAAAGTCGATTCAATTTCAATACGAATCAACTTCATTCAATAGTCATACGTTGATCTTAAAGCTGAGGCTTAAAACTTAAAGCCGACTTTAATTGATGCCATTGTATTTTCTAGTGTAATACCATCATCTTGGCCTTCAAACTGCGTTAGTTCGAGACCGGAATAAGCACCATTAGGTGACTGGTAAGTAATGCCCAATCCGTAGATAAAATCAATACCACTCAAAGAAGTTGCACCTGGAAGATCAGCATCCCAAGACACAAAACCACCTTTTGCATAAATGTCGATTTCATCGATTAGCGAATATGAAATAACAGGTGCTAGCGTGATCATACTAAGATCCGCCTCCATGCTAGTATCATAGTCAAGCGTGGTAATATCAAAGGCAACGTTCACACCAAACTTAACTTTATTCGCTTCTTCATCAGATATTGGGCGAAGAGCTGTGTACTCAATACCATATACGTTACCTTTATCATCCGCGCTACCCGAGATCCCACTTGCACTGGCAGTTTGGTCCAAACGGCTGTATTTAATACCAATTTTATGTTCAGTTTCTGTAGAATCTTGTGCTTGTACAGCACAGCTCATACCCGCTAAAAGCAATAGTGGAAGACATTTATTCATTTTATTTTTTCCAGTAAGTAATACATAATCTTACATATGCAACAAAGGCAAGGAGTATATACTAGCAAGTAAGTGGATAACACCCATTTACAATATTACTTTCACGTAAGCTACTGCCACATAACCAAAATAGCGGCAATAGCGATTAAAATAAGTGCGAGCATGTCTTTTCTGCGAATGCCCTCTTTCAGCCAGAAGAATGAAATCAGCATGGTGAAAAAGACTTCAACCTGCCCCAATGTTTTCACTAATGGAACCGTTTGAAGTGACATTGCGCTAAACCACCCTAATGAGCCAACAAAGCTAGCAACACTGGTCATGATGACGAGTTTAGACTTAATGAACATTAAACTTAGGGTCCGTCTATCTTTTAACAACATATAAGCTAATAAGATAAGAGTTTGAAAGGAGATAACGAAGAATAGGACCCAAGCAGCACGATGAGGAAAAGGCAAATCAAGAGTGAGGCTTGCCTCTCTAATCCATAAAGAGGTCAACGCAAAAGAGGTACTGCATGCTAAGCCTATAAGTGCCGTTTTCAATGAAATAGTACGTATACCATTCGAGCAACTAAGCATAAACACGGCTATGCCCCCAACGATAACACCCGCCCAACCAAACATCGAAAGAGACGTCCCAAAAAATAATACGCCTAAAATTGCCGCAACTGGCGCTTCACTTTTTGCAAGACCAGCGCCAATGGCAAAATTCTTCTGTTTGAATAGAACCACCATTAGCGCAGTCGCTAAAATTTGCATCACTGATGCACCAAAGATAAATAGATACGAGCGGATATTAAGGTAGGGCAATGCAACCGGCTCAAACCAATATAGGCACACTAAATAAAAAGCGGCAAGCGGGCTTGCCCACAAGAATCGCGATAGCGTCACACCAATCACATTCATCTCTTTACTGAGCTGACTTTGAAAGGCATTGCGCCAAGACTGGCTAAATGCGGCTAATAACGTAAAAAAGATCCAGGTCACGATAATCCTTAGTAAACACAATTCACCCTTATCTATGAATTGTGCCGATTTGAGTCGAAAATTCCCTAATAACTTAGTCTGTCGCTTGTGAAACCGGATGAAACTCTAAGCGTCCATCCACCACTAAGTAACAATCCATTCCTGCGGCATGCGCTGCCATTTTGCCAAGATGAGTATCCTCAAAGACCACGCATTGTGTCGATTCTAGCGCTAACTCTTTTGCTGCTTGCAAGAAAGTATCAGGCGCGGGCTTATGATTGTCGACATCAGTAGCGGAAACCATGGCGTCTAACCTATCTAACAGCTGTGCTTTTTTGAGTAAACGAGTCGCGCTTTCTCTTTGACTTCCCGTTCCTACCGCTAGCTTTTTCTTACCAAGATTGTCTAACAATATCTGGTATGTACATTCAATCACTTCACCATGATGCTCCAAGGCGGCAAAACTCTGCATTTTAAATTTAGAAACCTGCTTAGCATCTAAATTCAGACCATACTTTTGGTTCACTTGTCCGATAATTTTAAAGCTGGGCATTCCTCCTAGGCTATGCAACCAATCCATATCAAATGGAAATTCAAACTGATTGGCTGTTTTCTCCCACGCATCAAGGTGCGCAGGCATAGTATCAATGAGTGTGCCATCCATATCAAAGATCAAACCTTGATAACTACTAAGATCAATACTCATATTTACACCTATTAAAAACAAAGTTGTACTACCTTAGCGAAGATTAAGTAGAATGTATGGGATTTTTACTAAGGCCCTCTCTATCTATGCTTCAAATATCTAACGCCGTCACAATTCAAAGCTGGGAAATCCAACTCACAGCGATACGAGCCCAAGGTGCTGGCGGACAAAATGTCAATAAAGTGTCGAGCGCCATCCATCTTAGGTTTGATATCCACCATTCAACGCTTCCTGATTTTTACAAACAGAGGTTGTTAGCTTTAAAAGATCAACGCATCACTAAAGAAGGTGTCATCATCATTAAAGCGCAGCAATATAGAACACAAGAACAAAATCGTGACGATGCCCTAGCTCGCTTAAAAGCATTAGTCATCTCTGCAACCACAGTTCAAAAAAACCGACGAGAAACCAAACCAACTCGATCTTCACAACGGAAGCGACTCGATAAAAAAGCACAAAAAGGCGCAACAAAAAAATTAAGAGGAAAGTTAATCTAGTTTTATTCTTATCTATCATACTGTTAGTTACAACTGTCATTATTGTGACGTTTGTTTGTCATAAATTTGTAACATTAATAATAATAAACTCAATTAATCTTACTATATGGTGAGACCTATGAGTGCGATGCATTAAATATGAATTTATAAGAGCAAGGAAGTATGATGAGCATAAAGCAAAAGCTATACCTGTTAGGTGTTATCGCTATTTTAGGCGTTCTTTCCTTACTTTTTGCAACCAACAGTTTCGTTCGGACTTCCAATGAGTTAACCCAAGCCGCTAAGCTTGTTGATAAGCTAGAAATTCGCTTACTCAACTTAAGGCGAAATGAAAAAGATTTTTTACTTCGACACGATCTCAAATACCTCGATAAGTTTTCAAAGAATATTAATACATTCCTGAGTTTGGAAGACGATCTCACCTCAATTTTAACTCAGCAAAACCTCCCTTCGAGTAGTCAATTACGCCAAGATATTCTCAAATACCAAGCAGGATTTGAAAAGTTAGTCCATGCACAAACAGTTCTTGGATTACAGGAAGATACGGGCCTACTTGGTCAATTTTCACAAGAACTAGAAAGCGTAGAGAGCCAAGCAACTGGAGAGCAATTGCTAAATCTGATCCATTTTAATACTAAGGTACTGCACGGAGAGTTCGATGGCTCTTTCCTAGTTGGTATTAACTCAGCGCAGCTACGTAAAAACGCACAACAATTAATCGCTCAAAAAATAGTGGTCGGCCTAAAATACAATACAGGTTTACTTGGAGACACTCGTGCACTCTCACATGCTGTTGAGGAGCAATTTAAAGCGTTTTCGAAAGCGTTAACGACTGAATCTAACTCTCAAACCAACTCTCTTAACACCATAAAAAATATCATTAGCGGTTCAGTCTTACTCATTATCATCCTATTTATCTGGCAAATATCTCGCTCGATTAATACCCAGGTTCAACGGTTACTATTGGTTATTCGACGTATATCTGAAACCAACGACATTGGAATGAGAGCCGATTTAAAAGGAAAAGATGAATTGGTTTCAGTCGGACTTCACTTCAATACCCTACTCGACAAGATCGAGGACCTGGTCTCTGGCTCTCAAGAAAAATCTCACCAATTGACCAGCAGCACGAATAACATGCAAGGCCAATTAGAAGAGGTCATTGAGCAATTCAATGTTCAAGCCGATCACACCACAACCATGGCAACGGCAGTGCAAGAGATGGTCGCAACCATCAATGAGATTTCAGAAAGTACAACGATCGCCGTTGAAGGGGTACAACAGGCAGCAGGTAATGCCGAAAATGGACGTGTAGTGGTTGAATCAACCGTTACGAACATTGGGCAACTCTCTTCAACACTATCGAGCAGTCAACAATCCATCGGTTCACTCAATAGTCATGTCGATAAAATCGGTGGAGCGGTTCACATCATCCAAGAAATTGCAGAGCAAACTAACCTATTAGCCTTAAATGCCGCTATTGAAGCCGCACGAGCGGGCGAACAAGGGCGTGGATTTGCTGTGGTAGCTGATGAAGTGCGAGCGTTGGCCAGCCGAACTCATCAATCAACGGAAGAGATAACCAATGTGGTCTCTGCAATTCAGAGTCAGATGTCGACAGTTGTTGCCGATATCGAACAATGCAATACCCAAGGGCACGAAACCCTCGCCGCGTCAGAGCAATTAGACAATAGTTTGCAACAAATCATCAATGATATGGGCTCGATACAAGCCAACTCTGAACGTATTGCCTCTGCGATTGAAGAGCAAGGGATTGTGATGAATCAAGTGAGCGAATCCATTACAGAGCTCAACACTATCTCAGATAACAACATGCACTCTGCCCAGCAGTGTCTCACCGAGGTAAACACGGTGTCATCTCAAGCAACGGAGATGGATAATGCCGTCGCGGTCTTCAAAACACATAAGTGATCGAAGGCCTATTTATATTAATCAGCCAAAATTGAACTTTGCCCAACTCATTCAATATCATGTGACAGAATTATTTGGGTCAAAGCTGAGAATAGTCTAACTTTGATGTATGATGATTCAATAAGTTAGAAGCGTATTCACGCAACAATAAAGGCAAACACAATGATATCGAAATGGGCAAAACGTTTTTTTCAGATGGCTGAACTCGTTGGTTCATGGAGTAAAGATCCATCAACACAAGTGGGCGCTGTGATCACAAAACACAATCGTATCGTCTCTGTCGGCTTTAATGGATACCCTCATGGCATTTCAGACAGTGCTGAAACAGACGATCGTGAAATGAAATTGCTGAAAACACTACACGCAGAAGAGAATGCCATCCTTTTTGCTAAACGTGATTTAGACATGTGTGATATATGGGTAACGCACTTTCCATGCCCAAACTGCGCGGCGAAAATCATTCAAACAGGCATTACTGCAGTTTATTGTCCTGAGCAGTCAGAAGACTTTCTATCTCGCTGGGGTGATAAAATCAAGATTAGCCAAGATATGTTTTTACAGTCCGGAGTGAAAGTTATTTGGCTACCCATCAGTGAACTAAGCGAAGAGTAACCGAACAATTAAAACGGTGACCGCATACACTGAGATTTAACCCTATTTTTTAGAGCCTGCCTATTTGGCAGGCTTTATTTTTGTCTAATTACTTTCCGGTATTTATTCACCCTATGTATGGCTGACCGCGCGACCTTTTAAGCATTTCAAAGACGAACTTCTTTATTGACGAATAATTTGCATCATTAACATTAATCACTCACACTCAATAACCCATTAGCTCATTAGCTCATTAGCTCATTAGAAAACTGCGATGTTACAACCAAGGATTGAACCAGAGTCACACATTGGACAGCATAACGTTTATTGACTTTCTTATAAATGAGACTACTCATCAGTAACACACCAAAACAGTGTGCTACTTCACCTTATTACTATTTTATAAAAAAAAAGAGCACCAATAATTGAGTGACTATAAGCATTACTCTATTCTGTGGGATTAGAGAATTAATACATTGATAGATTATATGCTTATTCGTTTACTGACTGCTCGCACTCTTTCGATGATGATGTTTGTCGTGTTTTCTCTCGGCAGTGTGTTTTCTTCATCCGCGATGATTCTTGATGAGTACCAATACGAAAATTGGACAAGTCGAGATGGATTACCCCATAACAGTATCAACGCAATCACTCAGACTGATGATGGCTATTTATGGTTTGCCACATGGGAAGGCATCGCTCGATTTAACGGACAAGAGTTCAAACATTTCACCCGCGGTTCTGAAAGTGGATTAGTCGATTCTGGCGTACGAGCATTATATTCAGATACGTCTGGAGGATTATTGGCAGGAGGCGCTCGTGGAGGGCTCGTCTATCGAGAGGCTTATCACTGGTCTTCACTACCAACTATTAAAAATCTAATCAACGCCGTCATTAAACAACCCGACGGTGGAATATGGATTGGTCTTAGTTCTGAAGGACTTATTTTCAGAGCAGAGGCTAATGCTGATAATCAACTCATCCTTCCTAACCTCACCGTTTACCAACTGTCCTTTCGTAAAAATGGGGATCTGCTAGCCTCAACAAGTCGCGGGTTGTATATCATCTCTGGCAAGGCCGTCGAAAATGTCAGTGAGTCTAGTGGGCTCGGTAATACCACCGTTTACTCAGCGGTTGAAGATGATCAAGGTACTATTATCTTGGGCGGAAAAAATGGCGCATGGCAATATAAAGATGGCCGTCTTTCCCGAATACATGAAGCATTGAATCGTTCGATCGTAACTAAAGTCATGATCGACGAGCAAAAAGAGCTGTGGTTTGGTACTCGCAGCCAGGGCGTTTTTCACTACTTCAACCAGCAAATATCATCTTTTTCTGAACAACAAGGTTTATCCCATAACCATGTTCTTTCACTTTATCAGGATCGTGAGAAGTCCATTTGGATTGGGACAAACGGTGGGTTAACTCGTTTACGGAAAGCTCCATTTAACACTTGGGATCAGTCCAAGGGGTTATCTGGCAATTACGTTCGTACCGTACTCGCAAACGGTTCTGGTAAAATCATTGCGGGAACGAGCAATGGCCTCAGCGTGATTGAAGGTGACAAAGTTACCAAATACAGTCCTAATTCAAGCAGCCAAATGGCTCAAAAACAACTATCAGTACTGAGCCTAGCGTCAAGATCAGCAGGTGGAGCTTGGGTAGGGACTTACTCAAAAGGTCTATATCTCTTTGATCAAGGAATATTACAACCTCACTTCTTACCTTCTTTACCGACGAAACAGATCCGTTCCGTTCTGGAAACTTCAGAAGACGAACTATGGGTAGGAACTACAGCAGGGCTAGTTAAATACTCACCTGATGGAAGCTATAAACTATTTACTACTCAAGATGGTCTACCTGACAACTATATCATGGCATTATCCACCGATACTCTTGGGCGAGTATGGGTTGGTACTGGGGTTGGAGTCGCCATTATCGAGAATAACATCGTCGCAACTTTAGACCTCGACCCTCTTGATAAAGCGCAATACGTTTTCGGTTTCTATGCAGAAGAAAACCAAATGTGGATGACAACAGATCGTGGTTTAATTCGCTATCGATTCTCTGATAAAGATTTAAGCTTAGTCGGCAAAAGACATGGACTGCCCATCGATAAACTCTTCCAAGTTCTCGCTGACTCCAACGATTATTTTTGGTTAACGTCAAATCGAGGAATTTGGCGAATATCCCAACATGATGCCAACGCAATCGCGGATGGAACGGCTGAGACACTGACATTTGAGCATTACAACGAACTAGATGGTATGGCAAGTGCGCAGCTCAATGGTGGCTC
Organism: Vibrio clamense; assembly: GCF_050337905.1. Taxonomy (NCBI): domain Bacteria; kingdom Pseudomonadati; phylum Pseudomonadota; class Gammaproteobacteria; order Vibrionales; family Vibrionaceae; genus Vibrio; species Vibrio clamense. The sequence continues at coordinate 73,449 of NZ_JAKJTJ010000023.1, forward strand.
AAACCCAGCAGCTACGATCGACTCTTCTGGTCAACTTTGGTTTGCTTCTGCGCTTGGCGTGACAGTGACTCACCCACAACGATTCAAGCAGTTAGTTACGCCTACGTTTCCAACGGTTATCGAAAGCGTCATCAGTGATCAACATGAACTTGATCTATCAGATGAAAAAGCCTCTATCTTGCCAGCAGGTACACAGAGAGTCGTCTTTAACTTTGTTGGACTAGGTTTTCAATCATCTCAGCATATTCGCTACAAAACAAAACTCGAAGGGCTCGATTCTGATTGGATAGAACGTGGCTCCCAAGGAATATCTGAGTATACAAACTTAGCTCCGGGCGAGTACAGGTTTGTTGTCAACGCCTACTATTCCTACCACCAAAGTATGCTAAACGAAGCCAGTTATTCATTTACTATCCTGCCTCACTGGTGGCAAAGAGCGAGTATTCAATTATCTATTTTTGCCGGGTTTATTCTTATGATTGCTCTCTCATTCCAATGGCGTGTTAGCCTATTACAGAAATCTGAAATGAGACTCACCTATGAAATAGAGCAAAAAACAAAAGCGCTACAAGTGCAAGCGACTGCATTTAAGAAACAGGCAGAAGAGGATCAACTAACGACCTTACCTAATCGCCGTGCATTTGATGACTGGATTCGAAATACAATCGACCCAAGTGGTATCGAATCACCTAGCACCAAAGCTAATAACATCAAAACTAATAGCATCGAAACTAATAGCATCGAAAAGAACTTCTCTATCGTGATGCTCGATATCGATCACTTTAAAAGGATTAATGACAACTTCGGCCACATCATAGGCGATGAAGTGTTAAGAAAAATTGGTCAATCTCTCAAACCATATATACAGGAAGATTGTTTCATTGCTCGTTGGGGCGGCGAAGAGTTTGTCATTGGCACGATTGGTTGGAAACCTTCAGAGGTTTACGATTTTTGCCAACAACTCAACCAGTTAATTAAGCATTTAGACTACTCAACAGTAGCAGATAAACTCTCTACGACCATCAGTATTGGCATTGTAAACGCCTCGACCAGTCACGATTTTGAAGATTTACTACGTATCGCAGACGACGCTCTGTTTCAGGTAAAACACTCAGGTCGCGACGGGATATACGTGTGTGAAGAACCACAAGAGCAAATCACCAGTCATGTTTAAAATTCATTAAAAAGGGATCCTAGACAAGGATCCCTTTGATGAAGGTCGATACTATCATCATTGATATTATCGGCTGCTTTTTGGCTTCGATTGTTATCTTAAGCCTCTATTAAGGTCTTAAGCTTCTACACCTTTCAACATATCTAGAGCCACAGCTTCTGCAATCTTAATACCGTCAATGCCAGCGGATAAAATACCACCAGCGTAACCAGCACCTTCACCACCAGGGTAAAGACCTTGAGTATTAATACTTTGGAAATCTTTGCCTCGTTTGATCTGCACTGGAGATGAAGTACGTGTTTCTACTCCAGTCAGCATTGCGTCTTTACTGTCGAACCCACGAATTTTCTTAGCGAATGCAGGCAATGCTTCACGAATAGCTTCAATTGCAAAATCTGGTAATGAATCCGTTAGATCGGTCATTTTCACGTTTGGCTTGTAAGATGGCTCCACCGCTTCAAAAGGTTTACCTTTACCCGCAGCTAAGAAATCACCCACCATTTGTGCAGGTGCATCGTAGTTGCTGCCACCCATGATGTAAGCATTTCGCTCAAGTTTACGCTGCAGTGCAACGCCTTGTAGTGGATCGTTATCAAAATCTTCAGGAGAAACACCCACCACAATCGCACTGTTCGCATTACGTTCACTACGTGAATATTGGCTCATGCCATTAGTTACAACCGCATGCTCTTCAGAGGTCGCAGCAACAACTACACCGCCCGGACACATACAGAAGCTATATACTGAACGACCATTTTTACAGTGGTGAACAAGTTTATAGTCTGCCGCGCCTAACAGTGGGTGACCTGCGTTTTTACCAAAGCGAGCTTGGTCGATCATCTCTTGCTTATGTTCAATACGGAAACCGATCGAGAAAGATTGCGCTTCTAAGTGAACTTCTTTGTCGTGCAGCATTTGGAAAGTATCACGAGCACTGTGCCCGATGGCAGCCACGACATGGTTACTGCTTATCACTTCGCCACCGTTTAAAGTCACGCCTGTTACTTTTCTTGCATCGCCCGAACCTTCGATGTTGATCTCTTCCACACGAGTTTCAAAACGGATTTCACCACCAAGTTCGATGATTTTACGGCGCATTTTCTCAACCATAGTCACTAACTTGTAAGTACCAATATGTGGTTTGCTTACATAGATAATTTCAGAAGGAGCACCCGCAAGTACAAACTCTTGCTTCACTTTTAAGCCTAAAAAGCCTGGATCTTTCACTTGGCTGTATAACTTACCGTCAGAGAATGTACCCGCACCGCCTTCACCAAACTGAACGTTAGACTCTGTATTCAGTTTGCTAGTACGCCAAAAACGGAATGTATCTTTTGCGCGTTCATGTACTGATTTTCCGCGTTCTAATACAATCGGTTTGAAACCCATTTGCGCTAAAATTAGTGCCACAAATAATCCACATGGTCCCATACCAATCACGATTGGACGCTCAGTCAAGTTCGCTGGTGCATTCGCAACGTATTTGTATTCTGTATCTGGAGAGACACGTACATTTGGATCTTCAGCAAACCCTTCTAACAGTTTGTCTTCATCCACATTTTGCAAAGTAACATCTAGCGTGTAGATCAGCGTAATTTGGTTCTTTTTTCGTGCATCATAACCACGTTTGAATACATGGATATCAACCAGTTGTTGTTCAGTTAAAGATAATGCTTTTAATACATAACCTTGTAGTGCATTTTCACTGTGATCCAGCGGTAATTTTACTTGGTTGAGACGAATCATAATTCACCTGATAATTGGACGAAAAAATAAGCGCGTAGTTTACGTGATCTATCTCAAAAATGTAATAACATTGTCACGTTAAAACTAATGGGATGACTGCTTAAGGTTTTCCGTATATTTATCTCTAATTACCCATCGAAAAGATCGACCAGATTAGTCATTTATCCCCCGCACTCTCCGTACCAAGTTCATATCCATATCAAAAATTATCCAACGAGTAATAGCCATTCCACAACCGATCACCAGTTCCCTTCTCGATGACCTCGTACACATAGCTTCGACTGCTCTCATTCAAAATATTGACCACCTTGAAACCATCGATGGTGTTATTCACTTTCAGCGCTGAGGGAATCGCACAATCAAGCGTCTTTTTATGTATATCGATAGCCGACTTCATTGGGAGTTCAGTTACGCTGACAATCAGACTCATCGCATTATCTTGGCTATTTGAATTGAGCGCTTCTTGGCATAAGGTTTGAGCCGTTTTTTCTGGGTTGTGATCTCCTTTTTCAAGCCGTGCTGCTATTTGATCTTGAGGTAGGTAGTCATGCACACCATCAGTAGTCAGAAGGAAAAAATCACCGGCCTCTAAGCTGAGGGATTGGTAATCCACGTCAAGCCTATTATCGATGCCCAACGCACGCGTTAGATACCCCGAAGTTCCGCAGCTCATACGTTGGTGATCACCAGTTAATAGTGTGAGTCTCCTCCCCTGAACCTATAAATTCGGCTATCCCCGACATGGAATATATGCGCGGTATTCGACTTGAACACAATAGAACTGAACGTTGTCACCAATCCGTTATGTGGTAAGTTCGAGTTTTGTTCACCGTTCTGCGTGCTTTGGCTGGTTCTGCTCAATTTGTTTGATTGAATAAGTCGGCTATGATCATGGTTATGGTGCTCACTTTCTATTACGCCTTGGTGACATCCCGCATTAACGGCTTGATCAACCAATACGTCCATTAACGGTTGGCATTGATGAACGGCGACTAGAATAATAGCAAGCACCATAACCATACGGGCCAATTGAGCGAAAAGAGCCTGTGACGTTAAGCTCTTCTTTATAAAGTGTTGTGTTAACAAGGGGCTGCCCAATCTTTGCTAAAAATAGAGCGCGCAGTCTAAAGAGGATAGGAATAGGGTACTAATGATATATTTAGGATAATACTATGCATCAAGCGCATAGTTTAAAATGGCATTATTGCTTATCCTACTTAAGCCCGAAATCAGAAGACGCAGCATTAAGCGCAGCTAATCTTTCGGTTACATTATTACTTCTCTTTTGGATTAAAAAGTGACATGATAACCCCAAAATTGAACGATCGTTCACATTTGAATTGTAAAGAATAAGTGATGTGTTATGAACAATAAAATTAAACTAGACATTATCTCTGACGTGGTTTGCCCTTGGTGTATCATTGGCTACAACAACCTACAAGCGGCTATCCAAGAGTTAAATATTGCGGATAAAGTCGATATTGAATGGCTTCCCTTTGAACTCAATCCTGATATGCCCGCAGAAGGTGAAAACTTGCGCGATCACGTAAAAAGAAAATACGGATCGAGCCCAGAAGAGAGCACTCAAGCGCGCACTCGTATTGCACAGGCGGGAGCAGAACACGGTTTCGAATTTAATTATTTTGATGACATGAAAATGGTCAATACATTAGAAGCCCATGTATTACTCGACTATGCAAAAACCAAAGGCAAACAAACGGAACTCAAACTGCGACTATTTCATGCGTTTTTCAGTGAACAAAAAGACGTATCTGATCACTCAGTCTTAAGAGCAGAGTTGATTGCTGTCGGTTTAGATGCTGAAGAGGGAATGACTTGGCTAACTAAACCAGAGCTTAAAGAAGAAATACGCACGCAAGAAGCAATTTGGCAACAAAATGGTGTATCTGGCGTTCCTACGGTTGTTTTTAATCGTGAGTCGGCCGTCACAGGTGCACACCCAGTTGAGAACTACAAACAATTCTTAAGTGAATTAGTCAATCAACTTGATTAACAATTAGCGCGAGCTTACTGGTTTGCGCAAATCAGCAAGCATCAACGAATCCATGAGGCAGCACCATGAGTAGAAAAGCACAATTTGATCGTGACGATGTAATCACAAAGGCAAAAGATCTCTATTGGGCGAAAGGGTATCACGGCACATCCATGCGCACGCTTCAAGAAGCACTCGACATGCGCTCTGGCAGTATTTACGCCGCATTCGGAAGTAAAGATAACCTCTTCATTGAGGCGATCCAACGCTATGCGCAAGATGATGGTAAAACACTCGCAGAAAGTATGGCGAACAGCGATTCTCAAATTGATGGCTTGAAAACGTTTATCCGCAAAATTATTCTTAGCAACCGCGATTCCGCACCAAGTGGGATGTGTATGTTAGTAAAGTCCGTGTCAGAATTGACTGAAGCGGATAACCCAGAACTATTCGCGGTGGTAACTGAATTACTCGGTCGTATTCAAACAACCTTGGTAGAAAGTATGAAAACGGCTATCCACAATGGCGAAATCCATTCGGATAAAGATCCTGTTGAACTTGCTTGTTATATTCAGGTACAAATTATCGGCCTAAGAACCTTTGCTCGTGCGACCAATGAGTTCGACGTTGTTGAACGGTTCATTGATGACATTTTTGTCAGTGGTCCTTTTAAATAAAGCCGATTTTACTTACATAATATTAGCCTGGCCTTCATGTTGGGCTCTATTGTTTTTATCGTTGATTTATCTTACTAAAACGCAATAAAAAAACGGAACACAGTCTACCTGCATTCCGTCTTATCATTATTCCAATGAACCCATCAACTAAAACCAAACGCCATATCAACGCCTAGTGATTTACCCTACGAAAAGTCAACAAGCCCTAGTGTTATTACCTTATTTAGTCCAAGCAAATTGCTCAAACATTGGGTCTACCGGTGTTTTCGCTACGTGGTTCACGTAATTGCTGATCACTTTTTGAGATAAACCAAGGATCACTTCAAGCACTTGTTGCTGACCGTAACCAGCAGCAAAGAATGCGTTCATCTCTTCATCCGAGACATTACCGCGCTCACGAACTACAGACAGTGTAAAATCATGCAGCGCTTGCAGTTTTTCAGTTGGCATTGCTTCTTGATTACGTAGCGCTTCTGTCAATGCCGGATCAACTTTCATTGAGTGTGCGATAGCAGTATGCGCCGGAACACAAAACTTACATTCATGTTCTACATTGATGGTTTGCCACACAACCGTTAACTCTTCTGCATCAAATGAAGTGTTAGTGAACTGCTGATGAAGTTGCTGGTATGCCTTCAGAGTCTCCGGGGATTCAGCCATCACTGCGTATAAACCGGGAATTGAGCCCATTTGCTTAACCGCACCTTCTAACATTGATTTACTTTTTTCTGGTGCTGTTTCGACTGTGTGAAATTTAAAATCACTCATTATTATAACTCCGAAGATTAACTATTTAAAAAGTAAGGCTCATCTCCATTAGAGAAGAACTCTGCTGAGGAGCACTGCGCCCTCATTGATGGAATGAACTATAAACAATAAAGAACGATCGTTCAATAACTTATTTGAACATTCGTTCAAGATTGGTACGTACAAATACTATCCATTTGATTTTAATGAATATTATTTTTCATGTTTTATACTGTTAATCTTTACCAAAACACTATTTCCACTCAATTTATGAACAACCGTTCTAAAATGAGTTAGCTTAGCGTTCCTCCCCTACTTTGATCCTGCAACTCACGATACAGACAGAAAATGCCGCCAATTACTGTGGTGTTTCCAGATGAAGCAAAGCTTATTTCGACGAGGAAATTGCGGGGATATGCACTAATGGAGCGTTTCTTTAGAAGTTTGAAGACAAAATGGCTTTATGAAGCTCAACAAGAAATGACTCGCTACGTAATTCAGTATTACTGTCAGGTCAGACCCCATAAATATAATGGAGGGCTGACACCCAACGAGTCAGAACGATTGTTCTGGTTAAACTCTAAGCACGTGGCCAATTTCAGTTGATCACTACAATTCAAACTGATCTACGCGGAGACAAAAGGTAAGAAAAATCGAAGTGTGCCTATTTCCTCTGCTTTACATCAAGAGGTTTTAGACATTACTGTAAGTGGTCCTGAAACATTTAATACAAGCGGTTCACCTTAACCCTCTTGAAAATTAGTGACGACAAAGTGGCGGCACTTATCATTTTCAGTCAGTTTTCCTCGGTTAAAACGCAAAAAAGGCGACAGTTTTACCTGTCGCCTTTTACTATTTAAAGCTGGAAATCATCTATTCCCAATCAAGGATAACTTTGCCTGAAAGCCCGCTACGCATAGCGTCAAAGCCTTTTTGGAAGTCATCAATCTTGAAGTGGTGCGTGATGATTGGTGTTAGATCTAGGCCAGATTGAATCAAAGAAGCCATTTTGTACCACGTTTCGAACATTTCACGACCGTAAATGCCTTTGATCACCAAGCCTTTGAAAATCACTTGGTTCCAATCGATGCACATATCTGATGGTGGAATACCTAGCAACGCAATCTTACCGCCGTGATTCATGTTCGTCAGCATGCTGTTAAATGCAGATGGGTTACCTGACATTTCCATACCAACATCAAAACCTTCCGTCATGCCTAGATCAGCCATCACATCTTCAAGTTTTTCGTTCATAACGTTTACTGCGCGAGTGACACCCATTTTTTGAGCCAACTCTAAGCGGTATTCGTTCACATCTGTGATCACCACATGGCGAGCACCTGCGTGTTTCGCAACCGCAGCTGCCATGATACCAATTGGGCCAGCGCCGGTGATCAGCACATCTTCACCAACCAAATCGAATGACAATGCAGTGTGTACTGCGTTACCAAACGGGTCAAAAATAGACGCTAGATCATCTGAAATTTCAGCCGGGATCTTAAATGCATTGAATGCAGGGATCACAAGGAATTCAGAGAACGCACCAGTACGGTTCACACCAACACCCGTAGTATTACGACAAAGGTGAGTACGACCGCCACGGCAGTTACGACAGTGACCACATGTAATATGACCTTCGCCAGATACACGATCACCAATTTCGAAACCGCGAACTTCTTGGCCAATGCCGACCACTTCACCTACGTATTCATGACCCACAACCATAGGTACAGGAATCGTCTTCTGTGACCATTCATCCCAGTTGTAAATATGTACGTCTGTACCACAAATTGCCGTTTTCTTAATACGGATAAGAATATCATTATGACCCATTTCAGGTTTCTCAACCTCGGTCATCCAAATGCCTTCTTCAGGCTTTAGTTTTGATAGTGCTTTAATCTTCATAATTATTCCTCTCGCCTGATTAAGCGATGATCTCCATGTCTTTACCTACTTGGATAAAGGCATCAATGGCACGATCTAACTGTTCACGAGTATGAGCAGCCGACATTTGTGTACGAATACGAGCTTGGCCTTTTGGCACAACAGGGAAAGAGAACGCGACAACGTAGATATCTTTTTCTAACGCACGCTCTGCGAATTCAGCTGCTAATTTTGCGTCGCCTAACATGATTGGAATGATAGCGTGATCAGCACCGCCCATAGTGAAACCAGCAGCTTCCATACGAGTACGGAAGTGTGCAGAATTTTCCCACAGTTGAGTGCGTAGGTCGCCAGATTCAGCAAGCAGATCAAGCACACGAATTGAAGCAGAAACAATTGCAGGAGCAACAGAGTTTGAGAATAGGTACGGACGAGAACGCTGACGTAACCAGTCGATCACCTCTTTCTTACCTGATGTGTAACCGCCTGATGCGCCACCCATTGCTTTTCCTAGCGTACCAGTAATAATATCGATACGGTCGATAACGTCGTGGTGTTCGTGAGTACCCGCGCCATTTTCGCCCATGAAGCCAACTGCGTGAGAGTCATCTACCATCACAAGTGCTTCGTATTTATCCGCTAGGTCACAGATAGCTGGAAGGTTCGCAACCACACCGTCCATAGAGAACACACCATCAGTTACGATAAGTGTATGGCGAGCACCCGCTTCTTTTGCTGCAATTAATTGCGCTTCAAGTTCTTCCATGTTGTTGTTCGCGTAACGGAAACGCATCGCTTTACAAAGACGAACGCCATCAATGATAGAAGCGTGGTTTAGTGCATCTGAGATGATTGCATCTTCTTTGCCTAAAATAGTCTCAAATAGACCCGCGTTAGCATCAAAACAAGATGTGTATAAGATCGTGTCTTCTTTGCCTAGGAAAGTAGACAGTTTTTCTTCTAGCACTTTATGTGAGTCTTGAGTACCACAGATAAAGCGAACAGACGCCATACCGAAACCGTGCTCATCCATGCCGCCTTTTGCTGCTTCGATGAGGGCTGGGTGGTTAGCTAAACCAAGGTAGTTATTAGCACAAAAGTTCAGTACTTCTTGGCCTGTTGAGATAGAAACTGACGCTTTTTGTGCTGAAGTGATGATACGTTCTGATTTGTATAAACCATCATTTTTCACTTCTTCAATTTGATTTTGAATCTGTTGGTAAAATGCTGAAGACATTATCCAATTCCTTCCTAGTTATTATGAATAGTAACTTTAGAGTCACTTTTTCGTAGGGGGACAAAAATCATTCGCTATATGGCTTACATTTACTAAAAAACCATAGTGTGAGCTGAATCACTTTTGCTCTAAAACCGTTGTCATCATTGTAGTTCATCCATTTGATTTCGATTATCCCTCAAGGTGGAAAAGCATTAGTGAATTCAAAGCACAAATATAACGGTCATTCCCTCTTACCATTACTGACGTATTTTATTGTGGACTATAGAGAAGATAATGTCCGGCTAGACCCAATAAAAAAGCGACCTAATTTAAAAACTAGATCGCTTACATCCATAATCACTAGAAAAGAAGTCAAAATCTAAACTGCGATACTGGCAATAGAGTAAAGATTAGAAATTAAATCGATCTAATCCCTTCTCTAGCATTTGATCAGCTATGTATCTATGCGCTGCCGTAGTTGGGTGCGTAACCCCCCAAAATACATATTTATCAGAACCATTTGCCGCACAATCATTCGTTAGGCTATGACTCAGTAAATAATCAACAGAAGAGCTTCGATTAATATTCAAACAGGCATCACTAGCATTTGCAAAGCCATGCTGAGTCGGATTACCCGTTAACTCTTCAAACAGTGTGTATGTATCATACAGCGTCACATTATACCCTTGCAGAATATAGTAAGCCGCTTGCTCTTGAATGAAACTATTAAAAGCGATTATTTTTGCACGAACTTTAGTAATCTCTTCTGTCGTTGAATACTTAAATTGCGGTGCTTTTGTTGCATCAGGCAGAGTCATCAATAAAATATTTTTTGCCCCAGCATCGGTCAAGCGAACAAGTGCGCTGCTATAATCCGCTTTTACGTCTCCAACCTCACGGTTGTAATTCATAAAGTCATTGAGGCCAAACTCTAAAGTAAATAGAGTATTTTCTGGGTTATAGTTCTTTGCCATCTTCATATAAGTAAGGTATGACGTCACTTGATCATAAACACCAGTCAAAGCAACATACTGATTGGTCCCTGCAGCACCACCTACCGCCCAATTGTAGAGGGGCAAGTTTTTTGCGTTCGCAATGTATTCCGTCCATACAAAACCATTAGAGAAATGGCCCAAGAACCACGAGTTCGGATTGGGGAAACGCCACTGGGCAGCATTAAAGATATTACCGGTATCAGAGAGGCTATCTCCAAAAGCAACCATGCGATTAATCTGATTTGGTTGCATCACCGCATCATTGGTCCATATCGAATGGTTATATGAAAAACGATTATCTGCCGCAAAATAGGTCATATCGACATTTTCTCTGTCCATGCCTAACGTTTCGCTACAGCGTTGCTTAATTAGTTCTTGAGGTGTATCGGTATAAAACAGGTTTTTAAAAGAGGTCGACGACCACCAATATCCATCAACTTTTAGGTAGTTACCTTCGGAATTCTTCGCCCACTCCCAATCAGAAGCAGAGTCGTCATGTGAATTACTGGTGCGGTACCAACAACGCACATAGGTATAGGTTTCTTTACCTTGAACGCCACTGACTTGTGCCGCAGTAATCGATTCAGGAACAACGACGGTTTCTGTTGCCGCCGTAACAGTAAAAGGCAATATTGCGCTAAGTAGAATAGTCAATTTTTTCATCGTATCTTTCTTCTTATGATTAAATGACAAACCAAATATAAGACAACCTTATATTTGTAACGATTCAATTTTGAGCAATCACTCTAGTGAGTCAATACAAAACGTATGCAATTGATCTGGTTCTGGTATCAAGATCAATTTATCAATCATAACCTGTACTCTTGGCATTTATAAAACAAACAAGAACACCTACACTCAAGAGCAAAAATGTCGATACCATATATAAGCACTTGCTTTATAAGTAATTTATTAACTACTTCATTATTCCGTTCTACGTTAACTTAATTCGTTTAAGCCGTGAATCTTTACACGAATCATGATTTAAAATTCATCAATTTATATTTTAGAAATCCTCTAACATGCCAATAATATAATAAAGCCACAATCACTATCCGTAATCGTGGCTCTACATAATATTTCTTGCTAACCATAAGCTGTACTAGGTTGTAATGGGTTCTCTCTCTACGTTATCTTCACTGTGTTCTGCTAGCCAATATAGCCAGATCATCACTAAACAGAGGAAGAAGCAGACCCCAAACAGCCAGTTCGAACTAAGTGATTCAATCACTACCCCACCGACAAGAGGTGCAATGGCAAAGCCAAGGGAATACAAGGCGGCAGCTCCAAAGTAGGAACCCCTTAAATGTGCAGGAGCCAAACGGTCGATCTGAACATTTAGCGTCGGGAATGCAATCACCTCCCCCATGCTCAACACAAAACAGGCAATTCCCCATCCAATTGGCCAATCCGCAGGTGTCATTAGAAAGCCGATTTGAGCTGCAGCCATCAGAGCCATACCTATTCGAGTTCGAACAAACAGTGGAATGTGTTCTAACCATTTCAACATCGGGAATTGGAAAATAATAATCGTAAGCGTATTAACGAGTACTAAGCCTGCAATGATTTGCGCAGCATCCGATGTCGATGCTCGTACAATAACCTGAGGAATTGATGATTCAACTTGAGCATAAACAAACATCATAATGAAGTTCGCTAGCATCAATTTAACGAAAATATTGTCTTTGCGGATAACCTTGAGCGTCGCGGAGAAATTGGGCAACATCGATGAATCAGGTTTTGTATGCACTCCTCGCCTCTCTATCCCGAACAGAAGCCAAAACCCGTATACAACGTAAGTCGCCCCAGCAATAAAGAATAAATTTTGCGGCTGGCTCAGCCCAATGGTAATACCGATCAGCGGCCCAATCGCACCACCCAGATTTAACAAAAAATACCGAACGTTCAACGCCAACTCTCGGTCTTTTACATTATCTAAATTATCACCGATGACGGCTTTGGCTGGCGCTTCAATCATTGGGCGCATCAGTCCCGTAATGATGATCAATACATAAAATTGCCAAACCTCACTGGCCAAGCCAATTCCGCTATAAGCGACGGCTGCGATCCAACTTCCGCACACCATGACCCACTTCCGACCAAACTTGTCAGAAATATAGCCTGAATAAAGCCCTGTCACCGCCCCTACAACGGCAGATGATGCCAACATTCCACCCACTTCAACTGCGGTTGCCCCATAATCTTTATATAAGAAGACAATCAAAAATGGCCATGCCATAAAAAAGCTGGTGCGTGCGATTAATGTCCCGACCAATACCGTCCACACTGAAAAATTAAACCTTTGTACTCTTTCAAGCTGAAATAAACTGTCCTCACTTTTGCTCATAGAATCTCCCTTTAACGACCTAACCATTCCGCATTGTGCAACATGCATCACATTTGCATGCTATTTAGCCAGTATAGAAAAGTAACGTTAAAAATAAAGGATAAATTTACTCATGCTATCAAAACAGTATTAATCATTAATATCATAAATAAAGCCCTTGTTTTTATTTCATTTATTTAATAGCGATTACCATCAGTTCGATACTTTATCTGGTACTTATGCATGAGAAAATTATCAATTTTGCCAAACTAATTTACAGCACGGCATCAAGCATGCGTTATTATCAATTTATTTAAAACTCGACAGCTGACCACGCTTTATCCTAGCGAGAAGAATTAAATGCCTGTATTTTGTTATACATAGAGCCGCAAGTAGCAATACACTTATGTTTTCACATGAAAGTGATATGCGTAAACCACTGAATTCAACAACCAAAATGATAAATTATGATTAACCCCAAACTGATTTCTTTATTACCCGATCTTGCTTCATTTATATTGGTAGTGAATGAAGGTAGTTTTACTGCCGCGGCCAAAAAACTCGGAGCAACCCCTTCCGCACTTAGTAAGCTGATTACACGCTTAGAAAATGCGTTATCCGTTAAATTATTTGAGCGCACCACTCGAAAGTTGATCATTACGCAAGCAGGGCAGAAGGTGTATGACCAAAGTGTATTGATGGTTAATGCCGCTCAGCAAGCGGTTGAACTTTCAACGGAAGATCATGCTGAGCCCGCAGGTTCACTCACGGTTGCAGCCCCGGAAGCCTTTCTCAATTCAGTTCTCCAACCTTTCGTTGTGCCTTTTCTCAAACAGTACCCGGAAATCCAACTCAAGCTACGAGCCGCTGATGGCAACATTGATCTGTTTAAGCACAATGTCGATGTAGCGTTCAAATTGACAGATAAACCTGATGAAAATTTGGTATTAAAAGAGATCGGAAAGACGAATCTAGTACTCTGTGCCAGCCCGGATTACTTATCTCAAAAAGGGATTCCGAATCACCCAACAGAACTTGCAACTCATGACTGCCTGTATCTTGCTGAAACTGACAAAGATCATATTTGGGACTTTTTAAAAGATGATGAATTCCACACAGTATCAGTCACTGGCCGTTACGCGGTGAATCACTCTCAAATGCGCTTAAATGGTGTCAAGAATGGTTTAGGGATCGGTATTTTCCATGATTTTGTCATTAAAGATGCGATTTCAGAACGGAGCGTGGTTCAGGTTCTTGATGACTGGACGATTAAGAGTAACTACCACGGTGCGATCGCAATGCAATATGCTCAAACTAAATATATGCCTGCTCGTTTGCGAGTCTTCATTGACTACGCAATCAATAACTTAACTCACAAGCTTTACATCGACCAACAGTAATCTCTCGTTCGAATTATGATAAAAACCTGAGTTCACTTTGCAGCGGTAAACTCAGGTTTGATGCCTTAGATTTAATCGAATCCGCTAGTTAAGTGCCGACTTTAACGGGCTTACACGCTGAAAGATAAGCCAGTCAATAATGAGCACAACAGCAATCGTTCCGCCCGCCATTGGCATTACCAACCCCAAAATAATGATGGTCACAATACCTGCCTTCCATAAGCCATCACTCTCAAAACGAGGTGGCGCACCGATTCTCATTTGTCCTGTCGGTCGACGGATCCACCACATGACACCACCCGTAACAGCAATGACAATAAAAGCTAAGCAGAAAACCACATTCAAAATTTTATTCAATATACTGATGTCACCTTGATGAAGTGCAATACCTGCCGCCATTAATTTCGCGACTACGCTGTAATCATCCCAAGTCACATCCGCTAAGATTTTTCCTGAATATTGATCGATATGAGTCGTTCTATCGAGCCTTGGATCAGTAACATCTCCGCTCATGGTGTTTGCTGTTAAGGTGTAAACTCCGGTTTCTGAGCGCGGGAAATTCAATTTAAACTGCGTAAAACCTAACGCTTTGGCTTGGCTCAACAGTTGATCGATATTCACTGCTTGTAATTCCGCATGCGAGCCCAATTCATTACTGTCATTCTGGGCTAACATCGCACTGTGATCGTGAGATTCAGGCAACAATGTCTGTTCCAAATTCCATGGCACCTCCTCTTCACTACCATGATTCATGGAAGCATGAGTTAACGTTGACAGTGGTACATCATCCCACTTCTGTGCAGGAAAACTGCTCCATGGCTGAACAAATTTACTTCCCCACACGCCCGCCCAAGCTAATCCCGAAGTTAGAAAAAGCAACATCACAATGGACAAGACACCACCAAGGTTCGCATGAAGATCACGCATAAAAATACGAGTACCACTTGCCCACC
The DNA here is from genome assembly GCF_050337905.1 of Vibrio clamense. Classification (NCBI taxonomy): domain Bacteria; kingdom Pseudomonadati; phylum Pseudomonadota; class Gammaproteobacteria; order Vibrionales; family Vibrionaceae; genus Vibrio; species Vibrio clamense. The sequence goes on from NZ_JAKJTJ010000023.1 coordinate 88,563, forward strand.
TTAAGGTCAGAAATCCGGCTTTGCTCGCGGCATCTCGTGGTAACCAAAGATAAATACCACTGACAAGTAGAACCACACTCAAACTCGCAGCAATTTCGATCAAGTAATCTCCCCAATCTCCTATTAATAAGGTGCCATGAATATCATTGGCAAGCTGATACCAGCTATCACTTCGATCTATACTTCCTAAAAGTTGCCCATTGAATGGATCAACCGTAATAAATCGTGTCTCTCCTGAATCCAATTTAATAGAGAAACGGTTAGCGAGATCAGGCGTTGGGGCGGGAATAAATTGCGTGACGACGGCCTCTGGATAGGCCGAAACCACCTTGTCTAACTGGGTCGATACCTTCAATCTTGCCTCTTGCGGTGTCACTTCAAGTTGTGTTTGATAACGATTAAATTCTATTTCATCATCAAAAAGCATGACTAAGCCAGTCAGGCTCAAAATCAACATAAATGGGATCACAAAAAGGCCAGCGTAAAAATGCCAACGCCAAGTTAAAAAGTAACGGGATTTTGAATCATTTTTCGCACGTGATGCATCCATGGGCGCAGCCGAAGCTTTATCGCTTTGCATTGTTTTTCCTTTCTTCCAAGCAAAGAAACCCGTCCACATCAATGGCGAGTTCATTCCTTGCTTACTTTGACTTTACTTCATACCAATTCAAACATAAGGCTTGATTGGTTCATTATTTTTATAGTGTTCAACAAATTTTCTAAGAAAGTATCGTCGGAGGGGCGCGAGGAACTTGCCATTGATAACGAACACTTAGAGCCAAAAAAGTGTATCGACTTTCAATAGCGAAACTCAATCGTTGGAGTAAAGGTGTGGTTGAAAGATCAATTTGATGGAAAGGGGAAAAATGACTAAATGGGCATGGTTTGCCGTTGTGAGTGTCCGCGGTTCCCTCTTCAATTTGTACTAACTCAAAACCATTGAGTGTACACAATGTTGCCCACACGCCAGCACTATTACCGTGAGCATTGATAACAGGCATCAGCGCAACTAAAACCCAACTCAGGGCAGTCGCTAGCAACATTGATCGATTAAAGATGGATAAGCGTTTCATTGGTTCACTCTATAGTTTCAGGGCAAGAGTATACAATTAAACAAAACTTATCAAAAAATCATAACACTATTTTAACCCAGTTCACGAAGTTGTATCTTTGTGAACCACATACAAAAACACTCTGCTGTAGAAGCAGAGTGCTTTAAATAGGCAAAGGCTTAGGATATCGAGAGGTGAGTAAAGCGGTACATTGCTTACTTGCTTACTCAATTACCCCTAGCTCAATTTAACCAAACAATCGACTCCAAATGCTTGGGTTTCGCTTATCATGATATTCAATTCTTAACTCATCAATCTGGCGTAGCGTTTTTTTAGCTTCTTCAAACTGACCTTGCTCGACTTGTAACTCCACATCACTCACCACGGAAGACAGTTTATTGAAGCCACTCATATAGAGCGCCTCTTTCTCTTTTGGATAACTGCCATTTTGGGAGATTTGAACCAACTCATCTAACCTTGCAAGGGGCGCTTTCATCTCTTCAATGCTTTCCGCTTCTGCTGCTTGATTAAACGCTAGACGCATCTTTTTCATTGTGGCGGTTAGATCGATACTTTCTGCCGCAACATTTCCCGCAAACAATAAGCAAGCCAATAGCAAAGACAATTGCTTCATTTTTATCTCCGATTCATTAATAGACAATTTCAAATTCATTTCTGTGCCGCGAGTGTATAGCAATTTGAGCCTAAATAGACACTCTTTATCCGTGACAATTTATGTCGACCTCTCAAAATAAAAAAGAGGCCAACCTATTCGTTGACCTCTTTCCACTGTGGTTCTGTTGGCTTTCAATCTCTAATCAAAACTCGCCAAAGAGGCGTACTCTTCAATCTGGCTGCGACCACGTAATGCTAAAAATGAAAGGAATTGCTGAGGCGTATGAGTGATCACTTTTCGGCTATCCACACCGACTCTATCCAAAAGCTCGCTGACTAAATCTAACCGCCCTACGTCTTGACAGAAATGCGCATCACTTCCGCTGGTAATATAAGCACCGACATCTTTCGCCACTGTCGCAATGTCAAAGCAGCGATCCACACTGCCAACACGGCTATTACCTTTCAGCGTGGTGTTATTGATTTCTATCGCCACATTGTACTCTTTGGCACATTGGATGACGGCTTCAAAGTCAAAATCAAAATTAGGATTTCCTAAGTGGCCTAAAGCATCGACTCTGCCGCCCTTGATGACATTGAGCAAGGCTTCGGTATGCGTCGCTTTATCTGCTGGTCGAAATACTGGTTCATGAAAACTGGCTATCGCCCAATCTAAATTCGAATCAACTGAGGGATGAACATCGATCTCGCCCTGAGTGTTCATAATGTTCGACTCTACACCACGAATAATAGCAACGTCTTCAATAAAGCGTGGCAATACTCTCTGATTGCTGAAAAACCAATAGTGTGGTGCTCCAGGCATCGATTCTGAATGGTCAGTGGTGCAAAACATCTTAAGCCCATGTTCACTTGCCGATTTCGCGTTTTCAATCAGTGTGCTGTATGCATGACCGCTTGCATAGGTATGAGTGTGAGTGTCAACTTGTAAGATCATTGCCCTGCCGTTCTAAGTAAGTAGAAGTGATAGTTAAAACTAGTTTAACAGCGAAGCCATAAATTGACAGTATTCAAACTTAGCTTTCACCTTTTTGTCACAAGTGCAGAATAGTTTTTCAGGCTTTAAAAACGTCAGCGCCTCACAATAATCCATTTTCAAGACTCTAAATTGGAAGCTTTTTTTGCATCATTCGTATATTGGTCAATAATTAAAATTGTCATTAGATACGGATTTCTTATGAAAAAACATCGCTACCCTTTGAGCATCCATATTACTAGTCTGTTTTTGGTGCTGACGACTATTGTAGGCATAGTCTTAATATCAATGAGTTACCGACACTCTCAAGAACTTTTGTCAGGTACCGCTCATGATGTGAGCCAAGAGCATAGTCAAAAACTACGTTCGATATTCAAACAGAATATCGCCCCAGTGCTCACCACTATGAATTTTATGGCACTGACTTCGTTTATAAGCCATCAAGATGATACTGAAGAACAAAAACCGTGGTTGGAGTCGATTGATCTAGTATTCAAACAAAATAAAGGGCTAGTGGCTCTGTTTTATACCCATGAGAATGGCGATTTCACCCTCTTTCGCCCTTTGCCTACCCATAAAATTCGTACCCAATTCAACGCGCCTGCAAAAGCAACCATGTTAATTAATAACGCCTCACTTTCAGGTAAAAATGAATTTATTTATCTAGACGGGAACCATAATCAGATTGGTTACAGCAACACCGAAGACAATACCTTTGACCCTCGGATAAGACCTTGGTTTACCAATGCTCATATCGATGGAGAAATCAGACTCTCACAGCCCTACTCTTTTTATTTCTTAAAAACGAATGGCATCACACTTTCTAGACGCTCATCAAATGGTGTAAATGTCGTTGGTGCTGATTTCACTTTAGACTCTATCTCCGAACAGATAAGTGATTTGGCCTATTCTGATAATTCCAAATTGGCACTATTTGATGATCAATTTAACCTACTTGCTAGCCATCAACTGAATATTGATCACGAGACGGGTATGACCAATCAGCAGCAAAGCTTAAGTCGTAGTGTTTTCTCGTCAATATTAGGAGAGCCTACAGAGGCATCTATCATTAAAACCGTCACTTACAATGTTAATAAATGGTCTTTAACCGTCACCCCAGTAAAACTAACCGATCATGTCACTTTACTGCTTGCCGAAGCGACACCGCAAGACGATCTCTTAGCTGATCTGCTCTCAATGCGAGACAAACAGGTCACCGTTGCCATTTCAATGCTCATCGTCTGTTTTTGCATTGTCTGGTTAGTTGCCAACCGTCTGGCGCGTCCATTGCAGAACTTGGTATTACTCACCGATAACATTGCCCGTTTTAATTTTAAGAAAACCCGTTACCCGAAAAGTATGATCAAAGAGGTCGCCAACCTCACTCACTCAATCGAACTCATGGAGCATACCCTGCATGATCTCCTGAACTTGTTACGTGATACTGCCAGTAATCAAGATTTTGGTCTGCTCGCAAAAACCATCGCTCACCAAAGTTACTTAGTCACCAAAGCAGAAACGATCGTTCTATTTATTCAATCGGATGAAGAAGATCAATTTTTAACCGCTGCGAACCATGCCATTATTCCTTTTAAAGCGGATATCAACGAATTTATTAAGGAGACACCATGGCTACATGCAAAACTCAAAGAGGGGGAAATCATCCATATCAATCGTGAGGACAACGCTCTGAAACAACACCAAGACACCATATTCAATAGTGACCTTTATCTTTTCCCATTATTGAATCGTGAAAAGCAACTTGTTGGCATTCTTGTTCTTGGTTACGAACGTTCAATCACCACCAGTCAGACAGATAAACACGCGTTTCTACGCGAGTTGCTGAGTTTTGCTGAAATAGCCAAAGACAATATCGACCAAATGCAGCAGCAAAAGGATATGCTAAATGCGTTTATCGAACTCATTGCCTCTGCGATTGATACTAAGTCCCCTTATACTGGCGGGCACTGCCAAAGAGTGCCTGAGCTAACTAAATGGTTAACGGAAGCTGCCGAAAAAGATAACCAATATTTCCCTCATTTTTCGATGGATGCCAAAGAGTGGGAAGAGCTGAACCTTGCCGCATGGCTACATGACTGCGGCAAAGTCACGACCCCAGAATACATTGTTGATAAAGCGACAAAACTTGAGACCATTTACGACCGAATACATGAAGTGCGCATGCGTTTCGAGCTGATCAAAATGCAGGCTGAAATTGAGTATTGGCAAGGCATAAGTCGCGGTGAGAATGCTGACCAACTCAAGTTAAAATTGCATCAGAAGCATAGAGAACTTGATGATGAATTCCTCTTTGTTGCCGAGTGCAATGTAGGCGGTGAGTTTATGGAAGACAGCAGTATTGAGCGTCTGCATAAGATAGCTCAACGCCAATGGAAGCGAACGCTTGACGATCAAGTCGGTATTTCGTGGATCGAAAGAGAGCGATGTGGAAATAGCGCGCCTCTTCCAACCATGGAGAACTTACTCGACGATAAGGTTACCCACAAAATCCCATGGCAAGACGGCAATCGCCCACAAGACATTTGGCAAGAAGACTTCGTTCTTGAGCCGCCAGAGCTACGTTATGATCGTGGTGAACTGCATAATTTAACCATTCGTCGCGGCACTCTGACAGATGAAGAACGCTTCATGATCAATGACCATATTGTGCAAACACTCTCGATGCTTAAGCGATTGCCATACCCTGATAATCTAAAAAATATTCCTGATATCGCCAGCGGACACCACGAAAGAATGGATGGTAAAGGCTATCCGAGAGGCTTAAACGAAGAGCAACTTCCGCTCCAAGCACGAGTGATGGCAATCGCCGATGTGTTTGAAGCCTTAACGTCTAGTGACCGACCTTATAAGAAATCAAAAACACTGTCGGATTCCTTATCCATCATGACGGAGATGGCAACCTCCGGGCATATCGACCCTAAATTGTATGTCATCTTTCTAGAGCAAGAAATTGATCAGCAATATGCCGACGACTTCCTTGACCCGAAACAGCACTCTAAGGTAGACAGAGAACACCATTTAAAATTGGTCAAAGAGTACATTCGCTCACAGTTTTAAAAGCGGTGAGCCACCTTCTGGTGACAAGCTCACAACCTTAGCTGCCTTATAACGAATGTAATGAGCCTGCACTCTAGGCATAAATGTGTTGATAATACTTGCGGTGATAATGAGTCCAATACCTTGCAATTGGTGAGTGCTAAATGTGTGTTCCAAAAATTGCCACTGCCAAACAGAAGTGAAAAGTAAATTAGTGAAGATCAATGGTGCCAATTGCGAGCCGGAGTCAACCAGCTTGTAAGCTTTTGCTCTAAACACTTGGGTATTAATCACAAGCAGAGCCAAACAAACAATCACCAGCCAATGAAATACATGAGTATCGGCACTCGTCAATGACAGAACATCCTGAGCTAACACCCCTTGCCCTTGCATCATCATTGCTGGAATCAAACAAAGGCTCGCAATCAAGAATGTCCAAGCGTTTAACTCGATTGGTGTCATGTTACCTTTTGTCGCTCGATACAGACTTAGCTGTGAACCAGAGTTAAACACACCAGCCATAAGCCCAAGCAAAAGCTCTGGTTTAAAGTGAATACCCGACACATCTCCTGCCAACAGCAACACGCCACTAAATGTGATCGTTAAGCCAAAAACAGTTACGATCGAAACTTTTACACCAAATATTAACTTTTCTAACAAAGGAATAAACAAGGGACCCGTGCTAAATAACACCACACTCTCAACGAGTGACAGAGACTGTAATGAGATAAGAAAACAGATCTGACACGCTGCAATACACAGCGCTCGAATCACGATAGGAAAGTGCATCGATTTGGGAGGAAGCCACTGTTTAGAGCCTGATCGTTGATGCTCTTTTGAGTGTTGATCTAGTGCATTCCGACCCACAAAATTCGTCACTATGACAAATATAAACAGCAAGATACATGGAATGGAAAAACGTAAAAAACTGAGCACTGCTGGGCTAATTTGTTCAGATAAGTGCTTAGCTAATAACCCTGTAATAGATAAGCTAAATGTGGACAACAACATAAATATTACGGGCTTAAATTGATTCGGCATACTACTCTCCTCTACCTGCCGCTAGTTTAGCGATCTGACAAGCAAAGAAATAACGAGTATTATTAACCAGTCTTGTAAGAAAAACTTACCAATACTTTAGCTGATTGTATGGTTTTTAATTAATAACTCAGGCGATATTGATTATGCGCAAACTTGTCCCACTTAAATCCATTTACGCGTTTGTCGCGGTAGCAGAAACCGGAAGCATGACAGACGCTGCGCGAATGCTAAATGTCAGCCACTCTGCAATCAGCCAATCGGTGAAATCTCTTGAGTCATTAATCAACACTCCCCTGTTTCACCGTGTTGGTCGCAGAGTTGAACTCAACTCAGCGGGTAAGAAATATTATAAACAAGTGGCTCCGGCGCTGGAGTTAATTGTCGAGGCCACCGAGTCAATGATTAGCCAACCTCAAGATAACCGAATCACTTTAAATATGGTGAATTCGCTTGCTTTGCATTGGTGGATCCCAAGAGTGCAAAGCTTGCAAGATTTTGCGCCACAACTGGATGTTCGGATCTCCAATCGCGTTGGCAGTTTCAACCTCAACCAAGAAGGCGTTGATGTGGCTCTGATCCACGGAAAAACAGATGAATGGCAAGACTATTACTGTGAAAAACTCTCAGATGATGAACTGGTTATGGTCTGTAGCCCTGAGCTGATCAAGTCCATCCCTAACGCAACCCCTGCTCAACTAATGGCCAAATATCCTGCAATTCTTGTTGCCAATGAAAGACGAAAAGAGGATTGGCACATATGGTGCGATGCAACAGATAATAAACTGCCGACCTACCGCAATAACTTAACGTTTAATGCCTCTGTTCAAGCCGTACACGCCACTATTCGTAAACTTGGAGTGCTTGTGACGCATCGTCTATTTGTCCGAGATGACATTAAACACGGCTTACTGACTGAAATAGAAAAACCGGTTCCAAATCCAAAGCAAGACTTCTATTTCACTTGCTCGCCAGAAAAACTTAAGCATGAGAGTGTATTAACTCTTAGAACTTGGCTACGTGAAGAGTTCACCCGCTAATGGTTCAGCGGACCTATTTTAGGCAATGACCAGCAGCGGTAATTCATTTATCAAAATGTGGCTCACAGATTGCTCGTTCATACAAATAAATGATTGAAGCAAGCACCGCGACGACTTATAACTAAAGCTAACGTTTGAAATGTAAAAATAGGACAGTGCAATGATAATCACCACCACTCAAAGTGTTGAAGGAAAACGAATCGTTGATTACAAAGGCGTAATTGCTGGCGAAGCGATTTTGGGCGCGAACCTCTTTAAGGATATGTTTGCTGGTATTCGAGATTTAGTCGGCGGTCGTTCAGGCACTTACGAACGTGAGCTTGAAAAAGCGCGTACTATCGCATTTCAAGAATTAGAGCAGAAAGCCCGTGATTTAGGCGCAAATGCCGTCGTCGGTGTTGATATTGATTATGAAGTGTTAGGGCAAAACAATGGCATGTTGATGGTATCAGCCAGTGGTACTGCGGTTGTCGTCGCTTAACGCCTAATCACTAGTTACTTAATAACTAATACTTAATAGCTAGTGCTTGATAGTGAGTACTTAATAATTAGTGCTTAATGCCTAGTTGGCTCATATCGAAAAGAAGTTGTGGATTTAACTCTCACTGTGTTTCGGAGGTTTAATTCCCCTAACTGTAATGAAATAGAAAGCTCAACCTTGAGTTAAGCTTTCTATTTTTTAATGCATCATTACGAAAAAATCACAACATCTCTTTCGCCACTAAGTGCAGCAAAAATGTTTCCCGCTCAATACTCATGCCCTTCTTCGAGCTCTCAGCCATGGTCTTCTCATTGTGGGCAATCGCGTCATGGATGTTGATCCACACCGGCTTCATTCCATTCTTGATTTCGTAATCTTCAAATGAGGTCTCCCCCAATTCTCGATCAATTTTACAGGTATAGCAGTAAGAGATCATATGCATGATGTCCGCATCATCTTTATACCAAGGGCGGAACTCTTCAAAAATGCCAAATGGCTTAATGCTGTGAATATTCTGTGCGCCTGTCTCTTCTTCTAACTCACGAACCATTCCTGCAATAACATCTTCACCTTCATCTAAACCGCCACCAGGAATGGTGTAATCATGATAACGAGCGGTATAAAGCATTAGGATATTTTCACCATCAATAACAATGGCACGCGCAGCATTGCGCTGATAGATGACTTTCCCATCCAGATGATCGATATCAGGATGCGTTGTCGTTTTTAAGTGTCTCATAATGATCTTGGAACTAAGGAATTTGGCGCGAATATACCACACCTTGATGTAAATACTAAAAAGCCCCGCAACGGCGAGGCTTCTGAATCTTAATTGTTAACCATCACGACGGCTAATGAGAAATTAACCATCAGCAGTGATCGCATTAATCAGTTCTTGTTGAACAGATTCCGCTTTATCAACATCTATCTGACACGTGCCTGCTGCGATATGACCACCACCGCCATACTTAAGCATTAGCTCACCCACATTGGTTTTTGATGCACGATCAAAAATAGACTTACCAGTTGCAAACACAATATTTTGCTTCTGGAAGCCCCACATTTTATGAATCGAAATATTACATTGTGGAAATAGCGCGTAAATAATGAATCGGTTACCCGCGTAAATGGTCTCTTCATTGGTTAAATCAAGCACCACAAGATTTTGGTGTACGGTTGCACAGCGTTGAATTTGTTCTTTGAACATCGTCTCATGCTCACGGTACAAATCGATTCGTTCCTGTACATCAGGCAGAGCCAAGATCTCAGTTATCGTATGATTTTTACAGTAGTCGATAAGGTCCATCATCAGTGCATAGTTGGAGATTCGGAACTCACGAAAACGACCTAGCCCTGTTCGAGCATCCATCAAGAAATTCAGTAGGTTCCAATCTTGAGAGTCCAACACTTCATCACGATTAAACTGCGCCGAATCGCCTTTATCTACCGCTTCCATCATTTCTAGCCAATCGGCTGGGAACGTCTCTAGACCGCCATAATAGTCCCATACAACACGAGCGGCTGAAGGCGCATCAGGATCGATAATGTGATTAGGCTTTTCACCTGTATTACGGATGGTTTCTGATAAGTGGTGATCGAAAGTGAGGTGAGAATCTTTCACATAAGGAAGGTTAGTCACGATGTCATTGCTAGTGATCGCTACTTTGCCATCTTGCATATCTTTAGGGTGCACAAATTTAATATCATCAATGAGGTCTTGCTGTTTTAGCAATACAGCACACACCAGCCCATCAAAATCACTTCGAGTTACTAATCTAAATTTTTGTTCTGACATCTGTCTTCCTTTTGCTACTGCGTGCTATCTACAATATCGAGATTTTATATTGGTACAAAATACCAATTATCTCGCTCAAGTGCATAGTCTTAAAGAATAATTTTGAGCTCGGTTGCTTATTTAGTGATAATTATAGTTCGGTTTTAATAATAGAAGCCCTATTTAAACTTTTGAACCAGCCTCACACTTAAACGTAACCTAAACTCACACTGATAACTTGTACGTTTACAGCCCCCAATCAACCCTCTATTTATCCACGATATTGAACCCGCCTGATATTGAAACTTATCTTCTTTTTTACATTTATCTGAAGCTACATGCAGCTAACTTGATATACTCATTTTTCCACCTAATTCCAAGCTAGCTTTTATGAAAATTGATGATCTAAAATTGTTTATTCGCATCGTTGAACTCGGGAGCTTTACCGCTGCCGCCAATGCACTTGAACTCCCTAGAGCGAATGTTAGCCGCAGGATCAGTGAATTAGAATCCACGCTTAACGTACAACTTTTCTTTCGTACCACACGCAAAATTTCCCTCACACAACATGGCGAGGCATACTACTCCGAACTGTTGAAAGCACTTGAAGCACTTGAAAAAGCCAACCAAATTGCCATTGATTCCACTGTATCTCCAAAGGGTGTCATCAAAATTGGTTTATTGCCTGAATCCGATGAAACCCTTCAGCCGTTGCTGCTTTCATTCCAAGATAAATATCAAGATATTGAGTTGGATATCAGAAGTATCAACAATGGCTTCATTGATCTTCAGCAGCAAGGTTTGGATGTCGCCATACACGGCGGTAAAATTCACGATGCCAATATTGTCGCTCGTAAAGTTCTGGAATTAGAACGACATCTTGTAGCGAGCCCTGAATATCTTACTAAATATGGCTCACCCACTGATCTTCCTGATGTGATGAACCACCAAACGATCTGCTTTCGTTGGCCTGGTGGTGAGCTTGATAATCGATGGCAGATCGCTGAGCATGAACTGGTCGTTAAATCAAAACTCAGCAGCAACAACATTGGTTTTGTTAAACGCTCCGTTATTTTAGGACGTGGCATTGGTTTTCTTCCAACAATTCTAATATCTAAAGAACTTGAAGATGGCTCACTGATGAAGATTTTACCGGGTTATAAATCAGAGACTGAAGACGTTTGGTTACTTTACCCTCAGCGAAAAACCATCAGTCACGCCACTCATCTATTGATCGATTTTCTTCTAGATGAAATGCCAAAACTTGTTTGATTGTCATGTTTATCGTGACAAAGTGTTTCGACAACGCCTGATTATTTGAACACTGTTCGATTGTAGAATACTCGCATATCAAAGGAGTATTCTATGAAAGACACATTCAAATTATCTTTACTTGCTAGCTGCATTTTTCTACTAGTCGGCTGTAACCAGACAGACACCAACAGCGCAGAAGATGACCAAACTGCATCTTCACCATTCACATTTGAATCAAGACCTGTAAAGCACACTCGTCCTATTCAGGTGATTGAATTAAGCCCAAATCAGTCTATCAATGCTAAGCATTTCACCGGCGAATTACAATCGGTAGAAACGGCAGAGATAGCCTTCCGAGTCCCTGGAACCATTGATGCGATCCTTGTAAAAACGGGGGAACTAGTGAAGAAAGGACAAGTTATTGCAGAGCTTGATCCTCACGATTACCAAGTGGCTCTCCAAGAGCTAGAGGCCCGACTGCTTGAAGCTCAATCAGCACATAAACTTGCACAATCAGAATTAAAACGTATAACCCAAGCGACGAAAGACAACGCAATCGCCGATGTTAATTTAGATAGAGCAATTAGCGGCTATGAGCGCAGTGCCGCTATGGTAAAAGTGGTTGAGAAAAATATTCAACGCTCACAAGACTCACTACGTTATACAAAGCTAGTCGCTCCTTTTGATGGCGTTATTGGCGCGACTAAAATCGACCAATATGAGCAAGTATTGCCCGGAATCCCTGTGGTGACCCTGCATAAACCCGATCAATTGGAAGTCACAATTGATGTCCCTGAAAATCTCATCCATGAGTTTAAGATTGGACAAAAAGCACAAGTAAAATGGTATGGCTCTCATGAAGCCATCTCGGCAGAAGCATCAGAAATCAGCTCAGTTCCTCACCTCATAAAACAGACCTATAGCGTAACGTTTTATCTCAATGGCTTCGATGAGCAGTTGCTGCCGGGGAAAACCGTCACAGTAACGACCCACTCTTCAGATAAAAAACAAGAATATTGTGTTCCATATTCTTCTCTTGTCGGGATAAAAGAGACACAACATATTCTAAAAGTAAACACTCAACAGATCACAACGATTCCCGTTGAGCTCATTTCAGTGGATGCAGAACAAGCCTGCGTTTCTGGAGATTTGAATACCGGTGATCAGATTGTTATCAGTGGAGCCGCATATCTAACAAAAGGTGACATCGTCACTTCAATTCAAGTAAAAGCGTTATAGGGCCTAAAAATGAATCTAGCTGAATTTGCCATACGCCAACGTACCTTCATTATCTTTTTTACGATAATTAGCATCATTGCGGGCTTAGTCTCTTACTTTGATCTAGGCAAACTAGAAGACCCGAGTTTCACCGTAAAAACGGCAGTTGTCGTTACGTTATACCCCGGAGCTTCAGCTGAAGAAGTGGAAAAACAAGTGACAGATACCGTCGAAACAAAGTTGCAAGAGATGGCTTCACTTAACCGCTTACGCTCACTCTCAAAACCCGGCTTATCCATGGTATTCGTTGATCTTAAAGAGTCGTTGAATTCAAAAGCATTGCCGCAAGAGTGGGATCTAGTACGCCGAAAAGTGGATGATATGAAGCTACTGCTCCCAAGCACGGCTCAAATCAGTATCGTTCAAGATGAATTCTCTGAGGTCTATGGCATGCTATTTTCAATCCATAGCCAAGATGCCCAACCTGTTGAATTAAAGCAATATGCAGAAGAGTTACAAAGAAGAATAAAAACCGTTGATGGTATTAAGAAAATCGAGCTACACGGAGTGCAACATCGCACTGTTTATATTGATATGCCAGATGAAAGGCTCGCTCAATATGGCCTTTCTGTAGCCCAAGTTTGGAATCAACTCACCACTCAAAATACGACTTTTGAAGCAGGAAAATTCGTTGCAGGTCAAGAGCGCATTCGAGTAGAGCAGAGCAGTGCTCTTCAATCTTTGGATGACATTAAAAATTTAGTCATTAAAGGTGGCATCAGTAAGTTTGGAACCAGTTTGATTCGATTAGGGGATATTGCCGATGTGACGATGGGCTACCAACAGCCTTCAATGTCAGAAAATCGCTATAACGGCATTCCAGCAGTCACTCTTGCTGTTAGCCCAGTCAGTGGTATTAATGTTGTTTCCTTAGGGGATGACATTCGTCGAGTTATTGACGAGTTTGAAGCTTCGCTACCTTTAGGCGTCAAGGTATCCACTGTTGCTTATCAACCTGAAGAAGTTCAAAAATCGATTGATAACTTCGTTAGTAACCTTTTAGAAAGTGTGGCTATCGTATTCGTCGTGCTTCTTGTGTTTATGGGCTTTAAAAGTGCCAGCATTGTTGGCAGCAGCCTTCTCATTACGATTCTTCTTACGCTAATTTACATGAATATTGCAGACATTGATTTGCACCGTGTGTCTCTAGGCACCTTTATTCTCGCATTAGGAATGCTAGTCGATAACGCCATTGTTATTACCGATATGATGATCGTAAAACTCAATAAAGGCGTTGAACGAACACAAGCCGCAATCGAATCCGTAAAAGAGACGGGGTTACCTTTATTTGGAGCGACGGTCATTGCCATTATGGGGGCAAGTCCGGTTATCTTCTCAAAAACAGATGCGGCTGAATTTGCCAGCTCTGTATTTTTAATTATCGCGGCATCCCTGCTTTTATCTTGGTTAGTTGCCGTAACGTTAACCGCATTGATGTGCTGGTTATTCATTAAACCAAACAAAACAAAAGCCGAAGAAAAAATTTCATTATACAAGAAAGCAGTTTGTTGGACGGTGGACAATCCAATCAAAGCGCTTTTGTGTTTGATCCCATTAATTTTGGCGACCTCGTTTGCCGTACCTAAAGTCGCGATTAACTTTATCCCACAAGCGGATAGACCTATTTTCTTCCTAGATTACTGGCTACCAAATGGGGCGGCCATCGAGCAAACCTCGCAAGATATGAAGAAAATTGAGGCTTGGCTACTCAAACAGCCTGAAGTGAAGAATATTTCATCTTACGTTGGAAACAGTGCACCTCGATTTTCTGTCACTGTTGAACCTGAACCGATTGATCCTGCATATGGTCAGATTCTGATTAACGCTATCGATTACCCTTCAATAACGACACTTATCGCCCGAGGCGACGAATGGTTAGCAAAAGAGTTTCCAAATGCAGAGCCTCGTTTCAGAGCTTTGAAACTCGCAACATCGGATAAATACAGCGTCGAAGCTCGTTTTTCAGGGCCAGATGAAGCAGTACTTCATGATTTAGCAAACCAAGCAAAAGCCATATTCAAAGATCACCCTGATACAAAATACGTACGTGATGATTGGCGTCAACAAAGCAAAGCTCTGGTACCGATGATCAATCAAGAGAAAGCAAGACAAGCAGGAATTAACCGCGCAGACATCGCTTTTGCAATGAAGAGAGCATCAGAAGGTATGCCATTAGGTCAAATGAACCTGAATGATGAGCTGATTCCAATTCAATTACGTGGCACCGAACGCTCAATGGCTTCATTAGAGACGCTTTCAGTTCGCTCTTTGCTTGGCGCACATAGCGTACCTCTAGGACAAGTTGTAGATGGGTTTGATCTCAAATCTGAAGAGAGCATGATCTGGCGACGCGATCGAGTCAAAACCATCACAGCGCAAGCAGGCGTAGGCCGATATACCACTCCAGCAGCAGTAAGAAACGCAACCCTACAAGATATTGAAGCCATTCAATTACCTGCAGGTTATTCCTTGGAATGGGGAGGTGAATACTATGACGAACATAAAGCCGTGTCAGATATATTCAAACAACTTCCAAAAGCCATGCTACTGATGCTTATTATTTTAGTTGGCATGTTCAACGGCTTTAAACAGCCAGTCATCATTTTCACTATCCTGCCGTTAGCCGCTACTGGCGCAACATTCAGCTTGCTGGCTTTCGATAAACCATTTGGGTTCATGGCACTGATAGGTGCGATCACCTTAACTGGGATGATCATTAAAAATGGCATTGTACTTATGGATCAAATTGAGCTTGAACGCAAAAATGGTCGCGAGCTATCGGATGCGATAAAAGAAGCAACCGTTAACCGCACGATGGCGATTTCTATGGGGGCCCTAACAACAGCATTAGGAATGATTCCACTTCTAACCGATCTCCTATTTGACCAAATGGCCGCCACTATTATTGGCGGGTTAGCTGCCGCAACCGTTTTATCTCTATTCGTCATGCCAGCACTCTATCGTTTGTTCTATCGCGAGAAAGGCATTAGCAAGTGCGAAAATCATTCACTAGCAGAACAAGGTGTCTAAAATGAACGTTTTCAATCTATCTACGTCATTCACTCCAATTGTATTAGCTACCACGATGCTGCTAGGAGGCTGTGCTATTGGCCCAGATTACAACGAACCACAAACCGCCATGGCCGATGTTTATTTGAATGCCGTCGATCACGACACAGAAATCAGCATGACTCAAACGCCATACTGGTGGCTTCAACTGAATGATGAAACACTCAATCAATTAGTCCATGATGCTCAGAAGCAAAATATACCGCTAAAACTCGCTTCTGAACGAATCAAGATGGCACAATCTTATCAAGATATGGTTGAGTCATTCAAAGTGCCAACGGTTAATCTTGGGGCTGGTTATTTCAACTATCAGATCAGCCAGAATGACCCATTCCTTGGCACTGCAGTGTCTCCCATCGGAGTACCCGTTGGCGCACAACCCATGTTAGGACAAAGCGTCACTATCGCCGACAAGCAACAAAGCGGTGGATTCTTAGGCGCAACAATAGCGTGGGAAGTTGATCTTTTTGGACGTATCGACAAACAAACAAACGCTGCACAAATTCGCAAAACTCAAGCTGAGATCTATCAAAGCGGTTTGAATACTCTGATCACTGCAGATGTCATTCATAACTACCTTCAATATCGAGGCGCTCAAGAGAGAACTCAGTTAGCCCTCGACAACATTGCAGATCAAAGAGAGACATTAAATTTAGTCGAAAAGATGGTCAGCAGCGGTTATGGTTCAGAATTAGATCTTGCCCAAGCAGAAGCGATGCTTGCGGCCACCGAATCTGTCATCCCACAACTGGACATTGCAAAGCAGGTCCATAAACACCGACTCGCCATTTTACTTGGCGAACCACTCACCAAGGTGGATATACGCTTATCAGGTGAAGGCGGTTTGCCAAAGGTTGAAGGCATCATTCCTGTCGGATTGCCTTCTGATTTGCTCACTCGTCGCCCTGATATTCGTATCGCAGAGCGTGAAATGGCGGCCATTAACCAAGAATTAGGGGTAAGCATTGCCAACCGCTACCCTAAGTTTTTCTTGACGGGCTCGCCGGGTCTCGTTGCAGGTGACTTTAGTGATCTATTTAGCAGTGATTCCTTCTCTTGGGTAGGGAGTGCAGGCATCAGTTGGAATGTGTTTGACGGGGGGCGTGGAGAAGCGATGGTCGACATCAATGAATCTCGCTTTCAATCCGCAGCTTTGCGCTACCAGCATACTGTTGATGGTGCTTTTGCCGAAGTTGACTCAATGCTATTCACTTATGGTCGTAGCCAAGAGAACCAACGGCGTATTGATGAAGCGAACCGCTCTACTGACAATGCAGTCATGAAAGCAAAATCACTCTATCGAGCGGGGCTCATCAATCATTTAGCTGTACTGGATGCTCAAAGGCAACAGAAGCTGATGCAAGATCGTCAAATAGCAGCCAAGCTACAAACGGCACAAGTCACTGTTGGATTATATAAAGCACTAGGTGGAGATTGGGACTTGACCTCTCGCTCTGAAGAAATCTCTCAGTAAACGTTCAATAGAAAGCTTAAAGGTTAATTGAAAGATATTTGGTTGGCCTTTAAGCTTCCCCTCTCAATCGAACAGTGTTCATTATTGCATTTCCCTGACATGAAATATGGGTTTGAATGTCATATTGTGAGGGTATACATCGAACTAAACCTTAACTTCAAATAAGTCAGCATTGTATGAAAACATCAACTCACCATAACTCAAAAAGCACGGTATCCATCGAAAGACCAGAATTCACACTGTCTAATTCCACGGCAACCGTTCTGTTCAAAAAATGTCAGACCGCTCTCATCGTGCTTGCTATTAGCATTGTCGTCAATTTAGCATTACGGGTTGATTTCGTACTATTAAATATCACGCTGGCTGAGTTTTCAGTTACTGAAGCTCTTCAGCAGATTTTACTTCTAGTTAGCTTGCTAAGCTTTGCGCATTTAGCACAGAAACAACCAAGCCTTAAACATGCAGCACTGCTAATTAGCGCCTTCTTTTCCGTGTTATTTATACGGGAATTGGATTTCTTATTTGACTATATTACGCATGGTTTTTGGGCGGTTCCTGCAATAATCATCGCGAGCAGCGTGCTTCTATATGCAATTAATAATGGAAAGCGCACACTTGATCAGCTTGCTGCTATCTTATCCTCTCCTCACATGAATCTATTGATTACAGGCGTCATGCTGCTCATTGTTTTCTCACGTTTATATGGAATGGGAAGTTTCTGGAAAAATATTATGGCTGAGAATTATATTCGAGACGTGAAAATTATTGCCGAAGAAGGCACAGAGCTTTTATGTTATTCACTCATAGCCTTCGCTTCTCTTAAAACGGTGTCAGGATTCACGAAGAAACACGCTAGCGCCACCAGCGAAACGTGATCTCTTGCTCTGGGTCTAAATAGCGATTAAGTAAGGTAAGATTGGTATCTAGCAACGCTAAATACGATCTTACCTGTTCTACACTCGAATCAACGACCGTATTCTGCACACTTGACTCTAAAACCCCTAACAGCTCACTCACCAATTGTACATTGACCGATGACTCTTCCGTCTGAATCGCTAATAACTGCTTAATTTCGACCAAGGCACTAGCGGCAATACGATAGGGTTCTTTTCGAACTTGTTTCAAGTCTCTCAAAAAAACACCACTGACTACCCCTTCTAGGTACACTCGATAAGTCGTCAACTCATCCATGAGCAAAAACAATTGGCCTCGAATATTACGGTGCGGGTAAGGGATCGCAAGATGATCGTCAAGCTCATATGAAATATCTAATTCAGCCCCAAATTCAGAACAGCGTCGCTTTAAGACTCTGAGTAAGCCTTGCTCATCCATCAATTGTTGAATTTCGAAAATCCGCTTTAAGTGGTAGTCATTGGAAACAAACGTTACTTTTATGCACTCACCAGAGGATAGAATGTTCTCATCAACCATCTTCTTTGCCACATTTTGAATATTTTCGATGGTATTCACTGACTCTTTTTCAAGCAAAATATCTAGCCCTGATAAATCTATGCTCCCATTACTTTGCAGCGAAGCAAAATACTCATGCATGGCTTCCGCCTCAGAACGCGTCTGCCCAGAAGTGATTCCCCCACAGAAAGTAACCACAATGTTTTGGCGGCTGGATGTCTCCAAATGTTCCACCAAACCTTCAACTCGGCTTTTACCTTCAGCAGTCAATGTATTTTTATTTAGCCGCTTTCCTAGCACAATCACTACGCGTTTATTGTTCATTTATTGCTCAAGTCTCGTTTTTGAAATGGGATATAGTGAATTCTGTATACAATCATATCGGTTACCCGTAGCTTTACTAAACCTCACTGGCTACATGCGTCGCATTTATGCTCACAAATGCAGAGAAGCGTATGAGACAGTGTGAACTATATTTATAGCATCCATTTTAAAATTGGAATGACATTCAATACACTGAAATGATCTACACGACAAGAGCTTGTTTTATCAAGCCAAAGCCTCACAGGAAGTTTCTATGCTGTCTATCTTTGACATATATAAAATTGGAGTGGGCCCTTCTAGCTCACATACGAATGGACCTATGATTGCCGGGTACAATTTTACCCAGATAATCGCCCCCTACCTAGAGAATGTCACACGGGTACAGATTGATCTCTACGGATCTTTATCTTTGACTGGTAAAGGCCACCACACTGACCGCGCTACGATTTTAGGCTTGCTTGGCAATAAACCTGACACGATTAAAATCTCCAGCGCTAATGCTGCGATGAAAAAAGCAGTGGATGATAAACGTTTAAGCCTATCTGGTAGCCACGAGATTAGCTTCGATACTGAAACGGATATGCTTTTCCACACCTCCAATTTACCCCTGCATGAAAATGGCATGACGATCTCCGCGTTTGATGCAACGGGCACACAGCTCGTCATTGAAACCTACTACTCTATTGGCGGAGGCTTTATTGCTACGGCGGCACAATTAGAGAATGGTATTGCCGAGAGCGATACTCAGGTCGAGTTTCCTTTTAAATCGGCAGAAGAGTTACTCAACCTTGCCGACAAAAATGGCCTCAGTTTGGGTGGGCTTGTCCTCAGAAATGAGCAAGCATTCCAATCGATGGAAACCATTGATAGCCGAGCGGACCAAATCTGGAAAGTGATGTCGCTGTGCATGCAAAGAGGTTTTGAAACCGAAGGGATTTTAGAAGGGGGACTTGAAGTGACTCGTCGCGCCCCTGCTTTGCTCAAAAAGCTCGAAGCCAATGCATCCATTGAAAACGATCCTATGGAGATCATGGATTGGATTAACCTATTTGCTTTTGCGGTGAGTGAAGAAAATGCCGCAGGAGGCCAAGTGGTGACTTCTCCTACAAACGGAGCGGCAGGCGTGATTCCAGGAGTGCTGATGTATTACCACCGCTTCATTAAAGAGCTCGACACTAAGCAGTTAAAAGACTTTTTAGCTGTCTCAGGAGCTATTGGCATTTTATATAAAACAAACGCATCCATTTCAGGTGCCGAAGTAGGTTGCCAAGGAGAAGTTGGCGTCTCCTCCTCCATGGCGGCGGCAGGCTTAACCGCCCTTCGAGGTGGAAGTAACGAGCAGATCTGCATGGCAGCAGAAATTGCGATGGAGCACTCTTTAGGCATGACTTGTGATCCGATTGGCGGCTTAGTTCAAGTCCCTTGTATTGAGCGAAATGCGATGGGCTCCATGAAAGCAATTAATGCTTCAAGAATGGCGCTCAAACGAACCAGCAAATGCCTCATTTCTTTAGATAAGGTTATCGATACCATGTATCAAACCGGCAAAGATATGAACCGCAAATATCGCGAAACCTCTCTTGGCGGGCTTGCGCTGATACACATGGCACCACCTTGCGAATAACTTGAAACGAGTAGCTTGAAACGAGTGGCCTGACACGAATTACTAGTCACTAATCTCTGATAAAAAAGTGATCGCATATAGTGCGATCACTTTAACTATCTAGCCTTCATTTCTAACATCGAATTATTATCAGCAATACTTAATCACGGTATTGGAATTCATTGTTTGCATCTTTATAAGACAGCATTATGTGGCTGTAGTTCGCTTTAGTCCAATCGTCGACAGTGCCTTGAAAAGTAACTTGTCCACTGATCTCACCGCGACAACCATGATGCGCTTCAAAAGATGTGTTTCCCGCTTCCTCATGAGTACCAGTGAAGGATACGCCACCATCAACGTATATATCTGCAGCATGACATTCCATCGCCAGAACTGAGAGAGGAGTCGTTACGCCATCGTTATTTTCAATAGCAAAAACAGCACCTTCATTTAATGCAACAAAGCCTGTTGAAGTATATTCACTCGCTTCAAATGCTGATGAATTGCCCATTTCAAAGCTACCCGCACTTACTTTTTTACCTATAAATGAACCATTACCAAACAGGGATAGCACACCTTTTATATTGAGGTTTGCTACTTTACTATGAAGCGATGAATTAAGATCAATATTGATTTGCTGTGGACTGCCAGTTAAGCCGCTGTTGAGCCGTACGTAAGAGTTAAATGTACTCGCCAATGATAAGTTATCAAGGCTACCCGAATTAATGCGCAATGATGATGAACGCATGGATACGTTCGGGGCGTACCATCCATCATCCGCATCTTCAAGGGTTGGCGTTGGTAACGTCACGTTCTCAAAACGCACATACGATTCTCTTACTATGCTCACCGAACCTGAATTGATCTTCACATCAACAAGCTTAATGTTCGTCCTACCCGAAACAAACATCGCTTCTAATTCACCATCGACCTCCGTCCCTGTAATTTCACCGCCGCTGATAATGACATCATTTTTCTTGATATTAATTGGGCCATTACAAGCCCCTGTGACATTCAAAGTGAGCGGGCCTGCATAAGTTGCGGCATCTAATGTTGTCTTCAAAGATTCAGGAGAACTGCTGCAATCAATATCTAAGGATGTGGTCGCCTTTATCGCATCAATCTTCGAATCTAAATATGCAAAGTTGCCATTAACTTCTTCCGCCTTCGCCGGAGTTCCTGCAGTAAACTCGACCAAACTGTCTGCTGCGACTGCATTTGCCGTAAGTCCAACGGTAATAAGGCTAGCAAGTAAGCTCATATTATATTTATTCATGTTCTAATCCTTAGGCGAATTTATTGCCAGTTTGAGTCATTCCAGTTAGTTGTATTCCATACAGCATTCATGCTACCGCTGGTATCGCACGCATCACCAATGCCATCCTTATCAGAATCAGCTTGGTTCTCATTGCTCGTATGTGGGCAGTTGTCTATCAGTGTATCGATGCCGTCGTTATCATGATCTCCAGCACGGTCTTTATCATCTGGAACAAGGTCCGCTTTATTATCTCCGTAGCCATCACCATCGGTATCCGCCCACTCATCCCCATTGTTTGGAAACTTATCGGCTAAGTTATCGCCATACCCATCATTATCGGTATCAACAGATTCGCTTTTATCATTAGGGAATCGGTCATCGATGCTATCAACACCATCCTCATCATGATCGCCTGCTTTTGTTGCGTCATTTGGATAGGCATCATTCAGGCTGTCGTAGCCATCTTTATCGTGATCACCTGCTCGGGTTTTATCTAGCGGAAAACCATCTTGTGCATCAAGGTAACCATCCCCATCGTCGTCGGTATCCGCTACGTTTCCAATACCGTCTCCATCGGTATCAACTGACTCCGATTTATCAAATGGAAAAGCATCATTACTGTCTTCTACCCCATCATCGTCATCATCTAAGTCGGCATTATTACCCGTTCCATCTTGGTCATAGTCCAACCACTCCTTTCCATCATCCGGAAAGGAGTCTCGCCCATCGATGACACCATCACCGTCTTTATCAACATTTTCTATCGCAACAAAATCTCCAGATTCATCTTTAGTAATTCGTTGGTCTGGAGTCAGGTTTTGTATCAGATCTTTATAGGCAGTTAATCCTTGATCCAAGATCGATGTATCTTTAGAAGCCGTCGCCAACTCATCTTCTGTTGTCGGAAGCAGCTCAAGTTCAACAATCGCATTTGCCTTTGCTAAAATGTCTTCTTTACTCTCTTGCTTGTAATCACCCAGTACATCTTCAGGGTCGATCCCAAGCTGAGTCGATACTTGTTGAACCGCTTCATCTTTCTCAATATTTCCAGCATCCAACTTCAGGTGAACAAGTGTCGAAAGAGGGGTGACCATAGCTTCGCCTGCAGGGGCAGACATCATGAATGCATATTGAATAGGAACGCCATTTGGGTTGGATTCCGATTGAGTATCTTCATCAATAGTTACGTGGGGAATCGCTTTTACGATAACCGCATGATCGAGATAATCAGCGACGCTTGATACATCTAAATTGGCCACTCCATTTTTAAGTGATATAGCAGAAGGTTCTCCTTGGTCATGTTTGAAGTTCCCGTTAATGTCTAACCACACAAAAGCATCGCGCAGATAGCCATCAATGGCTTTTATCGTATAGGTCGACGAATCACTCGACGTATTTGAAGAGTCTCCACCACACCCCGATAAAGGTAAGGCAATAGCACTCATTGCTATTACCAAAGGGGAAAGTTTCATATACAGCTCCTTTCATTAATCATATTCTGAGCATCTAGTACATTTGCACTACTACTTCATAAACTAATCAAAAGGAGGTATTAAACTATCCCCAATTGGGGACATTTTATATTTATTGATGCATAAAAAGATTTATATCAACACTGAGAGCTATAAATCACTATGAAAAGAAATTATTTTATAAATTTGATATAGGTCAATCCAAATAAAATCAAACAGTAAAGAAGGAAATAGATCTGCTACCGTTATTAATAATAAAGATAATTAAGAGATTTCATAATATGAGCCATTACTGTCTTGATACGTTAATTCGATCTCTATATGAGTCTTTAGTGTCTAAAGATGGCTTTAGTTTTTTTTTAAACCTTTTAGTTAAGCAATTGAACTTATTATCCGGCGCTGTAGTCATGACGAATGACATTAGCAAAAAGTCACGCTTGGTATGGGCTGCCGGGCTCGATATTGAAGATGCCTCTGCTTTTATCGATCTCAACAGCCAAAGTGATCCATTGATCTCACAATTAAACCTCAGCCCTTCTGGGAGCCTAATTACCATGGGGGATGTTGATGCAGATAAGATGCGAGTGCAGCATCCTGAGTTTTTTTCTCAACTTAATGATGACCTGGATATCTACTATGCGACGGGCGCTGTTTTATCCCAAGACGGCACCTGGCGTAGTTTGATTTTCTTTCATCGAAGTAGAAATCAACATGAATTCAATCAACAAGAATGCCTACTGCTAAAGCGGTTAATCCCGCATATTCAACACGCAATGCAACTTTATCATCAACAGCTTAAGCAACAGCAACAAGCACACCTTACCGAATTATTATTTAATCAAATCCAATTACCTGTCATTTTAATTAATGAGCAAGGTCAGGTCTGCCATGCAAATACCCAAGGATTCGCATTGCTTGATAACGGAAAAATATTTCGACAAGTGAACCAGAGCCTTCATTTATGCCCTCCGTATAACAAACTACTATTCAGCCAAGCATTATCTAATTGTTTAAATAACCGTACTGTCGAAACCATATCTTTGGAAAAACCAAACCATTTTGGGTATACGATAACGATCGCACCATTAATATCAGATAGTTACTACGATAGTAAAAATTCAATTCAAGAACCAGCCTCAAGCCGGCCTTGCATCGAAGGTGGAGTCGCCATTTTTATCTATTCACTAGATCAGCCCGCCAAAGTCAACTTAAACGCTCTTTGCCATGCGTTTGGACTGACTGATAAAGAAGCAGTGATATGCCGTGAATTGCTCAACGGACACTCCCCCGCAGAGATTGCAAAAATGCACCACCTATCGTACGAGACTGTTAGAACCTATATCAAACGAGCAATGAAAAAAACAAACACTCGTCGCCAGAATGAATTGGTTGCAAAAATAATCACCAGCCCCGCGTACTCCAATACGCAAACTATGCCTCAATACTAGCGTTTATTAAATGTTAATTTTTTATTAAATATCCAAATAAAGTACTGATATGAATAAGCATATTTTGACAGCACAAATGCTCAATTAAGATTAAAAATACATTAATAAGGGTTATTTTTTCTAATGCAACCTCTAACAGATATGCACGCGATTACATACCAGTCAATTCATTATCTATACATCCATCAGCTCTAAAAACACGTCTAAAACCAGTAATCTATGTAGTTAGTTTGTTAACAAAAACTCTGGGAGCACTGGGAATCCACATCATTTACTGCCGACCACAACTAGCAAACTAAAAACACTGCATACTATTTAATCACGCAATCATTTGCATTGGCTACATTTTATACCCATTAGAATTACCATCCCGATACATTAGAAAATGTATTGCTTTAAGATTTATTTTTGCGATAAATGTTTCAATTTATGTCCATCTAAAAATGATAGTATAATCGCGTTTTTAAACTACACCTCACCCACAACTATGAGATTAATATAATGTGGAATAAACTGAATAAATCGATGATGTTCTGCCAAATGATGTTTGGCTTGTCATTTTACGGCGTAATGGTAATTCTGACTCGTTTCTTCTTAGAAGATCTGGGTTATAGCGAAGCTGACACTATGATGGTTGTTGGTGCTTTCTCTTCAATTGGTCCACTATTTGCTATTGCTGGTGGTTTCATTGCAGACAAATTTTTAGGTGCATACCGTTCACTCACTATTGCATACGGCACTTTTGCAACGGGTTACGCACTTCTTGTACTTGGCGCATCTGCAACTAACGTTCCGATGGCACTGGTTGGTATCGCGTTAGCAAGTTACGCTCGTGGTCTAATGTCTCCTTCTTACCCAAGTTTATATAAACGTACTTTTGCTACTGAAGAAGATTTTGAGAACGGCTACCCTGTAAACTACTCAGTGAACAACGTTGGCGCACTATTAGGTCAATACCTATTCCCAATGTTCGTACTAGCAATCGGCTTCAATGGTAGTTTCGGTCTATCTGCTGCTCTTGCTGCACTGGCTTTCGTTACACTGATCATTTTCCACAAACCACTTCTATCTGTTGGTGCAGAAATTGACCAGAAGCCAGTAAGTGCTAAAAACTGGGCTGCGTTCTTCGCGCTTTCTCTAGGTATGGTTGGCTTAGTATTCTTCATGTTCTCAAACATGGATATCGGCCAAAACATCGTTTACGCAATTGGTGCTGCAGCAATCTTATACTTCATCTCTTTGATGATTAAGTCTAAGAAATCTGACGCTCTAAAAATGGGTACGATCCTTATCATGACACTGCTGACGACTTGTTTCTTCGTTTACTACGGTCAAATGATGACTTCAATGACTATGGTTACGATCAACACAATGCGTGGCGATCTATTCGGTCTTATCCCAATTGCTCCTGAAGCATCTATGGCGATGAACCCACTATGGTGTATCGTTGCTGGTCCTGTTATTGCGATGACGTTCTCTTCTCTTGAAAAACGTGGCATTAACTTCTCTACTGCAACTAAAGTTGGTTTCTCATTCGTTTGTACAGCAATCGCATTTGGTATCCTTACTCTAGCAGTGATGAACATTGGCGAAGACGTTATCATCCGTCCGGAAATCTTCCTCGCTATCCACTTCTTCCAAGCATTTGCTGAAGTAATCGTAGGTAGCCTAGTAGTGGCATTCATCCTTTCAGTAGCGCCTAAGCACATTGAGAACTTCTCTGTAAGTCTATTCTCTGTTGCTATCGCTCTAAGTGGTATTGTTGGTGCAGTATTCTCTACTTCTATCGCGCTAGAGAAAGGGCAAGAGATCACTCAAGAAATCGTTAAAACAGTTTACGGTGACTACTTCCAACTTCTTACTATCCTAGCGGTAGTTATGGTTGTGATTGCACTTGGTGCATCTGTTGTTGTTCGTAAGATGCTTGAAGCGGCAAAAGCGGAAGATGAAGCTGAACTAGTTGAAGCAAAAACTGAAGCTTAAACCTCACTCTAAGTTTTCGCTTAGAACAAGGTTCAATACAATAGTTTTTAAACATCGATAAAACAAAGCCCTTACTGAGTTAATCAATAAGGGCTTTTTATTATCTCTAGCACCGACAGCCAATAAAAAAGCTCCCATTATGGAAGCCTCAATGAAACCGTTTGATACAAGTCAGGAAGTTTTACCCTTCACTAGCTTCAAGCTCTACGATGGATTCAATGCTGATTGCATCGTGTCGCCAATGCTCAATACTGCAATCGATCAATTCACCGTTCTGGTTATAATTAACCTTTTCAACCACCATTGTAGGTGTTCCTGAAGTCGCACGTAACGTTTGAGCAGACTCCCCCAACAAAGACGATGTACTCACGCGGAGCTTCGTTTTTTGGTATACCACACCAAAATGCTCCCGATAAATATCCGTTAATGATGACGACAGATCAAAATCTAAAAGATTAGGAAATAACTCAGGGCGAATAAAGTGCGTCACATACACAACAGGCCTATCTTCTAAGTATCTGACTCTATCAACTCGATAAATATCTGAGAATGGTGCAAGGTTGAGTAATGCTGTCGCTCTTTTCGTTGCAAGTATACTTTTGGCTGCTAACAGTTCGGTTTTCGGTTTTCGCCCTTGAGCTTGAGCTATGCTGGTGAAGTTTGATGTTTGAACTGGGTCGTAACGAAGCGGCGCAGGCGAGATAAACCAACCACGGCGATCTTCTCGAAAAATTTTGCCTTCTGATTCCAGTAAAGAAAGGGCTTCACGTAGGGTGACACGAGTGGTATTAAAAGATTCCGCAAGCTTACGCTCTGATGGCAACTTTTGACGAGCCGCCAGCATTCCAGAGTCGATCTGTTCTGCTATTGCCTCTTTAATTTTCACATATTGCACGACAATTCCTTTCGCTTAACTCATTAAGCCATGGCAAGTAACTTAGCAATCATTACCAAGTTACTCTCATGCAATATTTATACGATTTCCCAAGAGTGGGTCATCTTAACGCCCTCACCTAACATCAGGCAGACAGAGCAGTATTTCTCAAGCGAGTTTGCAGCAACTTTCGCGACAATATCACCGTCAAGATCTTCACCTGACACTTCAAAGTGAATGTTAACCGCTGTAAAAATACGTGGAGCAGTATCACGACGTTCTGTAGTCAGTTTTGCATTACAAGCCGACACTTTTTGCTTTGCTTCTTTTAAGCCATCTACCACATCAACCGAGCTACAGCCACCAGCCGCCATCAGTACCATTTCCATTGGACTTGGTGCTGTTTCTCCACCATTACCATCCATTGCCACGGCATGGCCAGATTGCGATTGACCAAGGAATTTAAAGTCTTCAACCCACTTAACTTCAGCTTGCATTTTACTACCTATGATTTAATCAATTTCGATGCTCACAAGGTACTACTGTGGCTATTTTTGCGCAATAAAAATTGCTCGAAGAGACCTCTGTAACACACGTATTATAGCTTTCAATACCTTCAGCTCCCCGCCCCGAAGTCACTTTCCTTAAGGTGCTTCGGAAATTATTATCTCTATTTTTGAAATTTTTTTTGGGGCAATCCTGTCTTTATATCAACATTAAACAACATATCCACACGACAACACGTTCATTAACTATGTTGATCCCACATAAAGAGGTGTTTATGAAAAAGTTATCTAAGATATTGGTTTCTATAGCGGTTGCACTGCCGCTGTTTTCACTATTTATTAGCCAATCCGGTTCTGCTGATACCATGGACAAAATCGCAAAAAATGGCCAATTTGAAGTCATCACTTTAGCGGGTGGTTGTTTCTGGTGTACTGAGTCAGATTTAGAAAAACTTGATGGCGTGGTTGATGTTGTTTCTGGTTACTCTGGAGGCTCTCTAGAAAACCCAACGTATAAGCAAGTATCGTCAGGAAAGTCAGGTCACATTGAAGTCATCGAAGTGACATATGACCCTAAATCAGTCGATTATGAGCAAGTATTGGATTATTTTTTCCGCCATATTGACCCAACGGATGCTAAGGGATCATTCGTAGATCGTGGGGCACATTATCGTCCAGCTATTTTCTATACTAACCAACAGCAGTTCAATACCGCCAAAAGATTTATTGCCGAAATCGATGAAGCTAAGATATACGACAAACCACTCGCCACTGAGCTGATTAAATTCGAAAAATTTTGGCCTGCAGAAGAGTACCACCAAGATTACTATAAGAAGAGTAAAGTTCGTTATAACTACTACCGTTACGCATCTGGCCGAGATCAGTACCTAGATGGTGTATTCGGTGATGATAGAAAAGAGAACCCAAAAACGCTCAGACAGCTGATTGATAGTAAAAATATCGACTCAAACGTAAAGGCATATACAAAGCCATCAGATGCAGAGATCAAAGAAAAACTTACGAACCTTCAATACGATGTGACACAGAATGATGCAACTGAACGTTCATTCAGCAATGAGTATTGGAACAACAAAGCTCAAGGTATTTATGTAGATATTGTCACAGGCGAACCTCTATTCTCATCAACAGACAAATACAAATCAGGTACAGGATGGCCGAGTTTTACTAAACCGATTAACGAAGCTTACATTGTCACTAAACCTGACCATAAACTGTTTTCTACCCGAACAGAAGTGCGTAGCCGTTTTGCTGACTCTCATTTAGGGCATGTGTTTAAAGATGGCCCAGCGCCAACGGGCTTACGTTACTGTATGAACTCTGCAGCAATGCGATTTATCCCAAAAGAGCAGCTAGTTGAAGAAGGGTATGCCGAATATGTCAGTTTGTTTGATAGCTAATAGATAACACTAATTAATAGCAAGGCAGTCTACAGGATCCATCCATTCTGCTAGCAAGTACAAGCCACCTCCTCTTATTGGTCGTGGCTTTTTTCTTTCAACTTTTGTCCTGACTATGATGACATTCATGTTGAAATAGGCACACCGATAAGGTTTACCTCTCATTTAGCCCACTAACCTACTGCATGATGGATGTTCATTTACGACATAAGCACCTATAATTCAGCTAATTAAAATTAACTATATTGACTTAAGTCGTCGTAATGAATGAACTTTTAGCACAGATACAGACTCAGCTCTCCGCTTATCATCAAGATTGGAGTAACAGTGTTTTACTCATCACTGCCGCCAGTTTTTTCCTCTGGATCACTTGGCGTATTGTGTACAGTCGGTTAGCAACCCTTGTAGAGAAAACCGCCTTTCATTGGGACGACCTTTTACTGCATGCTCTCAAGACACCCATCAGCACTTTGATTTGGTGCTGGCCAGCCACCGTTTCTACAGGGTTAATTCTTGCACAGCAGTTCGGTAATAAGATCAATTGGTTAAGCAATCTTAAGCTTATTTTGCTCATTGTTGTTTTTGTATGGGTCACGCTGCGTCTTATCAGTAATGTAGAAGAGTATATTTTGTCACAAAAGAAGCGTGACGAAACGACGGTTCAAGCCATTGCTAAAGTAGCGCGTCTATTCTTTATTACCATTGGTCTACTGACGGTAATGCAAACCTTTGGCTTAAGTTTATCTGGCCTGCTTACTTTTGGTGGCGTCGGTGGCTTGATTGTCGGTTTGGCTGCCAAAGATTTACTGTCTAACTTCTTCGGCGGAATGATGATTTATTTCGATCGTCCGTTTAAAGTTGGCGATTGGATCCGCTCCCCCGATCGTACGATTGAAGGCACAGTAGAGAGAATTGGTTGGCGAATGACCATAATCCGCACCTTCGATAAAAGGCCGCTTTATGTGCCAAATTCTGTCTTCAGTAATATTGTGGTGGAAAACCCTTCTCGAATGCTCAATCGACGCATTAAAGAGACTATCGGCATTCGATATGATGATGCCAGCAAACTTGAAGTTATTATTACTGATATTCAAACCATGCTAGAGAACCATCCTGATATTGATACCAAGCAGACATTGTTTGTCAATTTCAATGCCTTTGGCCCATCATCATTAGACTTTATTATCTATACATTTACTAAGACAGTGAACTGGGTACGTTACCAACAAGTCAAACAAGATGTGTTACTGCAAGTTCTGAATATAATCCACCAGCATGGCGGTGATGTCGCGTTCCCAACACAAACACTTAAGATGGAAGGTACCTTTCAAGATAGTCGCCTACCGAGAGTAGAAGCCGACTTATAAAAAAAATGCCCAGTTAATTCTGGGCATTTTTCTAACCGTCTATAACGGAAAGTCTTCCTATTTTACGCTTGACGCCTTGCAGTCACAGCATCCGCTAATTGGCGCAGAACGGTTTCGGTGTCTTCCCAACCGATACAAGCATCAGTGATAGATTGACCGTACGTCGCAACATTGCCATCAACAAGATCTTGGCGACCTTCGACTAAATGAGATTCAATCATTACACCAAAAAT
This sequence comes from Vibrio clamense, assembly GCF_050337905.1. NCBI lineage: Bacteria > Pseudomonadati > Pseudomonadota > Gammaproteobacteria > Vibrionales > Vibrionaceae > Vibrio > Vibrio clamense. The sequence goes on from NZ_JAKJTJ010000023.1 coordinate 119,585, forward strand.
AGATTGTTCACCCGCAGCAAGTTGAGCACTGATGTCATCTGAAACAACCATTTGGCGTTTAAATTGCTTAGAACTATTCGCATGGCTGAAATCAATCATGATTTTTTTCGACAAGCCTGATGCTTCTAGCTCTTCTTTAATCGCACCAACATGTTCAGCACTGTAGTTTGGCTCTTTACCACCACGCAAAATGATATGACAGTCAGGGTTACCACTTGTTTCAATAATCGCAGAGTGGCCATACTTAGTTACAGACAAGAAATGGTGCGGCGCGCTTGCTGAGCGAATCGCATCCGTTGCAATTTTGATATTGCCATCGGTGCCATTTTTGAAACCAACTGGGCATGAAAGGCCAGAAGACAGCTCACGGTGAACTTGAGATTCTGTTGTACGCGCTCCAATTGCACCCCAACTAATTAAATCAGCAACATACTGAGGCGTGATCATATCTAAAAATTCACTCGCCGTTGGCATTCCCATATCGGTAAGATCAAGAAGTAACTTACGACCGATACGCAAACCGTCATTCAACTTGTAAGTATCGTTCAGGTACGGGTCATTAATAAGACCTTTCCAACCAACCGTTGTACGCGGTTTTTCAAAGTAAACTCGCATGACAATTTCTAGACGATCACCAAGCTCATCACGCAGAACTTTTAAACGTTTGCCGTATTCAACGGCTGCTTCTGGATCATGAATCGAGCATGGCCCAACAATAACAAGTAGGCGATCATCCTTATCTTCCAAAATATCGTGGATCGCTTTACGACTCTGAAATGTGGTAGAAGAAGCAATTTCAGTCGCTGGAAACTTCTCTAAAACCGCAACTGGCGGTAATAATTCTTTTACTTTATTAATTCTTACATCATCAGTTTGATACATTGCTTACATCTTCCTTATTCTTATCCCTGTGCTGTGCTTATCCATTGCTGATTACTATTTATACAGCACACTAATTTCTGCTTCCTTGTAACTTATCGACTAAAAAGTAGAACTTCAATCACTATTTAAGATAAAAGGCAATTAATTTTCACATTTACACTTTACAGCTGGTGTAATAAAAAATTTACAACAATGCTGTCCTATACTTTCTAGACGTGAATAAACTCTCAAAACTCACTTTATGTTTCTCAATTGTAAGACTATTCTTTAATCAGTTGTAAAAAATCTGTCTGGGACCAATTTCATCAATGATAATTACTTAAGGAAAGATACACATGGCAAGTAACATGAGTCTCAGCAGTGGTGCTTGAACTCATAGAATGGAGTTAATGCTATCAGCCCATCATTAGCTTCATGACCTACTAAAGATATTAAATAAAAAGGAATGACTATGAAAAAGCTCGCTTTACTTGTTTCGGCCGCACTACTATCTGGTGGCATGGCTTCGAACGCAATCGCTCAGCAAACCTACGTTGGCGCTAAAGTTGGTACCACTTGGATCGATGACGGCTGTGACCAAAGCTCTCCTTGTGATGACGATACTTACGGTGTTGGTCTGTACCTCGGATACGATTTCTCTGATTATGTTGCTTTAGAGCTTGGTTATGACTATTTAGGTGAATTCAAAACCAACATCAACAAAGGAGGAGCTAATTACTTCTCCGAACAAAAACTTACGGCACTTTCACTTGCTCCTAAGTTCTCATTACCACTCAATGAAAAGTTTGATCTGTTCGCCAAGATCGGTGGCGCTTACATGGATTTTGGTGACGATAATGACACCGTTTTAACCGGAGGTGTGGGAGCTGAATATAGCTACACGGATAACTTTGCTGTTCGCATTGAATATCAACGCTTCCAAAATATGACCGACTATTATGTGAAAGATCTGGATGCAAATTTCTTAAGTCTCGGTCTTACCTATCGATTTGGTCAATCTGCTCCAGCAGTATATCAAGAACCAGTAGTTGCAGAGCCTAAAGCTGTTGAACCTGAGCCAGTGAAAGAGATGGAACCCGCACCGCAGCCCGTTACGACCACTCAGATGATCAGCGAGAGCTTTAACGCTGAATTATTTTCTAACAATAGCTCGACGCTCACTCCAGCAGCCGCAGATTCATTTAAACCTCTTCTGAATTTGCTTCTCACCTACCCGCAAGCGAAAGCGGAGATCGTAGGATATACTGACTCTTCAGGTGCAGCCTCTTACAACCAGAAACTGTCAGAAAAACGTGCTGAATCTGTTGCTGACTACTTAATTTCTGAAGGTGTTGACCCTCAACAAGTAACCGCGAGCGGTAAAGGAGAAAATAATCCTATTGCTTCAAATGCAACGGCTGAAGGACGTAGTGAAAACCGTCGTGTTGAAGTGACAATCCCAAGCTTTGAGCATACGGAAACTAAGTAATATTTCGACTTAAAGGCCGTCGAATAATCGCCTATATCGAGGTTCATTAAGAGTAAATCAGAAATATAAGAAAGAGCATGCTAACTGGCATGCTCTTTTTATTGGCAGTAAATAAATTCGGCGAAGTTATAGAGCCGTCGCTGTTTAGAAAGTCATCGCTTTGGATAATCAAAGCTTCGGGGTATAACTGCCAAGGATTGAGTCAACCTCCCCACGGTTCTGCATATCCATAAGTACACGATCAAACTCTGCAACAAAATCATCTTTAAATGGATACGATTCAAGTTGCTGATTCGTATATCCGATATACCCACGCTCAGAGCTCACCTCTACCGCCAGAGTAAAAGCGTCTTTTGAGATTTTTACTCCCTCCTCTCTGAGTTTTGCGATTTCCCACTGAATAGACAATCTATCATTAATGTAACAATCTATTCTTTTCGCACGTAACTTAAGTATGTTTTCGCGATTATTGCTCGCGGTTTCAACTCGCAGTTTGCCTCTCTCTTTTGCTTGCCAAAATGCCGCACCACCAATCGAAAAGGCTTCATTTATACCAATAGTTAAGCCATAAAAATCACCGGGCCAATTTGGCCGTGAGCGATCTTTCATGACATCAGAATGGCAGTACACCACCACATCTTCGTCCAAAATAGGCATAGAGTAAGGAGAAATATAAGGTCGGCGATTGGCATAATAATATGGGGGAAATATAGCAAAACCACGTCCAGCTTCAATCAGACGCAAACCACGCTTAAACGGGACTGGTTTAATGGTCACGTGATAATGTTCCATTCGTTTAAATACAATATTTAGAACATCAACATACACCCCCCTTGCCATTCCGTCTTCAACATAGCTATATGGAGGGTAAGCATTATCAGCGTATATTGTCACTTCAATTAAGTGAGCATAGCTACGCTGTGAAAAAGTTAAAAGGAAAACAACAGACAAAACAGCCAGAAATCTACGCATTTATGTACTCTTATTGTTAGTACCCTTTTAACTATAGCTCCCTATTTCAAACACTCAGGCTCAAACACCAGTTTATTCCTATCCAAGATGTTCCATGTCGCAAATCGACACCATTACGACAAATAGTGGTCTAGAAGCAAGGCGACAAACAACAGCATCAAGTGGTAAATAGAAAATTTGAATGTGTCGATGGCAGACTTATCATTCGCTCTAAATTTCAACTGCCATGCATGGTAGATAAATGCGCCACTCAAGAGAGACGAACTCGCAAAGTAAATAAAGCCACTCATCCCAACAAGCACAGGAAGAACACATACTAGCGCCAGCAAAATGGTATACAACAATATTGATGTTTTGGTGTATTCAACCCCATGAGTCACAGGAAGCATAGGTATATCAGCTTTGGCGTAATCCTCTTTTCTGTGAATCGCCAACGCCCAAAAGTGCGGAGGTGTCCAAATGAATATAATCATGACCAACAACCAAGCGTGAGAGTGCAGTTCATTCGTAACCGCCGTCCAACCTAGCAAGGGAGGCATTGCTCCGGCGATCCCCGCAATGACAATATTTTGTGGTGTGGCTCGCTTTAGATACATGGTGTACACCACTGCATATCCAAGCAAACTTGCAAAGGTGAGCCAAGCCGTCAGTACATTCACGCCAGCAAATAGGATCGCGAAGCCAAGGCAGCCAATTCCCAATGCAAAAAAGAACACCTTCCCGACGCCGAGATCCCCTGATGGTAATGGGCGCTTATGTGTTCGCGCCATAATGGCATCAATACGGCGATCAATCAGGTGATTAAAAGCCGCCGCAGAGCCCGCCATTAGCCCGATCCCTAACAACCCTAAAATCGTCTCTTTAAGCGGCAAACTCCCCGGAACAGCAAGGCACATCCCCACCAGTGCAGTTAACAACATAAGAGCGACGACTTTCGGTTTGGTTAGGGTCAAGTAGAGCTTCCAACTCGATTTTTCGGCCATATTACCTGTGGCTAACATCACTGATTTATTCATTTGAAATACTCCCTGACAAATCCACCACCGAATGCGGCTTCCAAAGCAAATAGTTGATACTTACGACACCGACTAATAACAATGCAGCCACGATGTTATGTGCGACAGCAATGGGTAAAGGTAAATGAAGCACGACATTACTTATCCCTAATGCGAGTTGTAATGCCAAAACCAAACCGAGTCGGCGGCCTGCTAGGTTCAAAACAGAATCAGACTGACTGGCCAGTTTAAAAGCCAAAGTAAACACAACGAGTGCAGTGATCATCGCGCCGATACGGTGAGTGATATGAATCGTCATCCTTGCTGAATAGTCGAGAACACCATATTCGTAGCTTTCAAAACCAGGTTGATAGAGCTGGAACGCGCGCTCAAAATTCAATAATTCTGGCCAATTTCCTTCACAAATAGGCAGAGAGCTACACATAAGAGCGGCGTAATTAGATGAGGTCCAGCCTCCGAGCATGATTTGAAGAATAACCACAATAAGCGCGACGATTGCGATTGGGCGCAGTGCTGGGTTCACATTATAGTGATCGATCAAGCGCTCTCTTTTTCGCAGTCGACAATAAAGAAGAGTAAGAAGACTGAAAAGAGCGAAGCCCCCTAACAGATGCCCCATCACCACAATTGGCATGAGTTTCATCGTCACCGTCCACATTCCCAGCAGCGCCTGAAATATGACAACACCACACAGCATCATTGGCAAACTAGGTGGAATCTCTTTGCTACGAATAGATAGAAATGCGATGGCAAAAATAACCAGCCCTAATGTGCCAGCGAAATAGCGATGGATCATTTCAAGCCAAGCTTTGTGAGAGTCGACAACTTCATTAGGGTACAAATTTTTAGCATCAAGCAGCTGAGATTCACTTGATGGTGCACCTATTTGTCCATAACAACCGGGCCAATCAGGGCAACCTAATCCGGCATCCGATAACCGCGTATATGCCCCCAACATGATCACAACCGCAGTCAGTATCAGGCTAAATTTCACTAACACAATCAACTTCATGTTCTTACTCCTTGAACACTCACCATTGAATCTTGCTACGTCTCAACTTTAGGTTGTCACTACCCAACTCGAGAAAGCTTCAATAGTTTCCTTAAATCCGCAAGCAGTCCTTTACTTTGAGAAGCAAGCGCCTCTTCAGACTCCGCTTTCGGGTATCGCATCACCAACTGACCAAGTGGATCAACAATCATATAATCAAAGGCTTTCGCTGTAGCGTCTAGTGCTTGTCCCACTTTAACCACTTGGAAATCCGATAGTGCAGAAACTCGATCGAAGTCCTCATCAGAGCGCACATAAAACACAGGAACTACTCGCTCTTTATACTTTCCAAGAGCGGTATGGCTTTGAGTCAGAAGATGGATTTGACGTTGGCAAAATAGATCACAACGTGCAGGCACGACATATCCCAAATGCCAAGCTTGGGACTCAAACGGATTATCGATTCCCAGAGAAACCAAAGAGGTAGCAGGCTCAATCAACACCCCTTGATTTGTTACTCCTGACTGATACCAATGATTATCCAGCACCGTTTTTGCCATAATGGCGGGTAAGGTAAATACAAACACTAGCCCAATCAGCATTAATCGACCTCTTAGCTTCGTACTCATTTACCCCTCCTTGGGTTAAGCATTTTTATCCATAACCAAATACATAAACTTAAAAACACAGCCGCCATAACAAACCACTGAACCGCATAACCAAAATGTTTCTGCGATGTCATGGGGAGTGGTTTCCATGGTTGAGGATAAGCCCACGATTTCGCATCTAACGGTTGAATTGGTTGGATAATCAATTTAATTAGGTCTAATTCAGTATATGCACTCAATTGTGAAAAACTCCAATTTTGAATGCGATAAGGAAATGTATCTTCAAGATAAAGCTGATCACTTAATGGATTGATTGATGGGGAATACAGCCTACCCTCAAGCGTTTTTATCGTATCTGGCAACACCCGAACCGAAGGAAGTTTATCTCGCGATGATGTGCCGGCGATAAAACCTAATTCAATAGCAATCCACTTTCCATTTAACGAGGCATCCTTTGATTGGATCTGAGCAAGTTGATACCCCAAGTACCCCACTCTGTTTTGATACGTTTGATTATCAAGTAGGAAAACTTGATCACTATTGGGGATCACCGTTACCACCACTTTTGTACCAACTATATTTTTCGCATCTGAACGCTTATGTATGTCTAAATCGTTTCTTGCAGCTAATTCATTTGCTGTACTTAACTCATTTCTTGTACCTAAATCGCGTCTTGTGCCTAAAAAAGTGGTGCCATCATCCGAAACGAGAATAGATTCCAAAGGCACGTAATCTCGGTTAGCGCGATCAGCAATTGCTCTTTCAAGCTGTTGTTTTTCTTCCCCACGAGATTGCTGCCATAAACCCAATTTGACCAATACAGTAAATACGACCACAGTTATTAGCAGTGCCAACCAAAAATAATAAGATTCAGCTAGACGTTTATTAGGAGAAGCTATGTTGCTCCCACTGCTGTTTAAAATTGCTTTAGTGCTACTGTTATTCTTCATCATATTTAATCTTATGCGTGCCCTACTTCATATTTCAAAAACACCACTTGAATCGAGCTCTCAAAAGAAACCAGTTAGCCATTTTTTAGGCCGTCGAGTTTTCTTTTCCGCCTTGGTGGTCGTGCTCCTTTTAATTGCATTTCTGTCCGGGTGGATCGAGCCCAACCCCCGCCCTTATTAGGTTACAAGACATAAACAAAAACAAACAAACCTAACCAAACCACATCAACAAAGTGCCAGTACCAACTTCCGGCTTGAAAGGCAAAATGATCGTGAGGGGTAAAGTGATCAAAGGCGACCCTCGCCAGCAATACGATCAAGAAAGTCGTTCCCAGAAAAACATGGAGACCATGAAAACCCGTGAGCATAAAAAAGGTATTACCATAAATTCCAGACTGAAGCGTTAAGCCCATCTCTTGGTAAGCATGTACGTATTCAACCACTTGAAAATAGAGGAAAAAAGCAGCTAGCACGATCGTCAGCTCTAACCATACAATCAGAGCCATACGCTTATTCTTCTCTAAACTGATATGCGCCAAGTGCAAGGTAACCGAAGAGAGTAATAGCAATATGGTGTTTTTAAGTGGGATCCCTTGCCAAGACATCGCCTCCGTTTGTTCACCACTTGGCGTTTGAGTCAAAGGCCAAATAGCTTCAAATGAAGGCCACAATACTTCATGTGTCATCGCGTTATTATCAGCGCCACCGAGCCAAGGTATGGATAGCATCCGAGCGTAAAAAAGAGCGCCAAAAAATGCACCAAAGAACATGACTTCAGAAAAAATAAACCAACTCATCCCCTGACGAAATGAGCGAGATATTTGCTCAGAATAGAGACCTGATAATGATTCGGAAATGACATTACTGAACCACCCAGCGAGCATATAGAGCAACACCCCAAAGCCAATGAACAGCACTATTTTTCCGCCAATACCACTTGAATCAGTATCAAGGCTTTGCACCGTTAGACCAGCCCCGACAGCGACCAAGAACAGAGCAATCGCACCAACAATCGGCCAGTGACTCTGGGCAGGAACGTAATAAGTTTGATGTTTTGAACTCATGGTGAGACTCCTTGAGCAGCGCGGCTGCCGATATTACTCAGCTCAATTTGGGCAGGTAATGATAGCTTTGCCAACTCGCTGGCATCACGCGTATCTGTGCTCTCTTTATTTGCATCGACATTGTTACTTTCTAAATCTAAATTTTCTTTCGTGGTGATGTTGAAAAGGGTGTATGACAAGGTCAATGTGTGGATTGAATCGGGAATATCCGGTTCAATGTAAAATATCAATGGCATCTCAGCTTGCGCATTCGCTTCTAACGGTTGTTGATTAAAGCAAAAACACTCTATTTTATTAAAATAACTGGCCCCAAGGCCCGGAGATACAGACGGTACAGCCTGTCCAACTAAAGGAGAATGTGATTGATTTGATGCCAAATATGCAGTTTGAATGACTTGCCCCGGGTGAACATCAATCACTCGACTTTGCGGAACAAACGTCCATGGCATGTCTGGTGAGATATGCGCCATCAGTTCGACTCGTATGGTTCGAGAAACGTCAGGTTGCATCCCTTGAGGTTGAATAGCTGAAACGGTATTGGTCTTTCCGTTGATACCGAAAACGTCACACATCACGTCGTACAAAGGGACAAGTGCGAAACCAAAGCCAAACATTCCAATCACGCTTGCACACAGAATCACAACCAACTTTCGGTTAGACTGCTTAAGGTTTGAAATGTCACTCTTCTTCTCCATCACATCACCTTAATCATCAATTTTCGGAGGTGTGGTAAAGGTATGATGAGGCGCGGGACTCGGCACCGTCCACTCTAACCCTTCAGCCCTACCCCAAGGTTTTGCGCTCGCTTTTTCACCGCCCCGAGTGCATTTGATCACTAACCATAAGAAGATCAATTGAGATAAACCAAATGCAAAACCACCGATTGAGACGACCTGATTAATATCGGCAAACTGAATCGCATAGTCAGGGATCCGCCTTGGCATTCCAGCCAAACCAAGAAAATGCATTGGGAAGAACAGTACGTTCACAGAGATCACTGAACACCAAAAATGCCACAAACTTAATCTTTGGTCATACATATTCCCTGTCCATTTAGGCAGCCAGTAATATGCGGCTGCCATGATGGAGAATACCGCCCCCGTCACCAGCACATAATGGAAATGAGCCACCACAAAATAGGTGTCATGATATTGGAAATCCGCAGGCACAATGGCCAGCATCAGTCCTGAAAATCCACCAATGGTAAAGAGCACAATAAACGCAATAGCAAACAACATCGGAGTTTCAAACGTCAGAGCACCTCGCCACATTGTCGCCACCCAATTGAACACTTTTACTCCGGTGGGCACTGCAATTAACATGGTGCAATACATGAAAAAGAGTTCGGCAAAAACGGGCATTCCAGTGGTAAACATATGATGCGCCCAAACTAAGAAAGAGAGCAGTGCAATACTGCAAGTGGCATACACCATCGAGTGATACCCAAACAAACGCTTACCGCTAAAGGCTGGTACTATCGCTGAAATAATCCCAAAAGATGGCAAAATCATGATGTAAACTTCGGGGTGACCAAAGAACCAGAATATATGCTGAAACATCACCGGATCCCCACCACCAGCAGCATCAAAGAAGCTGGTTCCAAAATATTTATCGGTGAGAACCATGGTGACCGCCCCGGCTAAAACAGGCATCACCGCAATCAAAAGAAACGCAGTAATCAGCCAAGTCCAAACGAACATTGGCATTTTCATCAGTGTCATCCCCGGCGCTCGCATATTGAATATGGTGACGATGACATTAATTGCCCCCATGATTGAGCTTATTCCCATGATATGAACGGAAAATACAAATAAAGCGGTACTGTCAGGGCCGTAAGTTGTCGACAGCGGCGCATAAAATGTCCAACCGAAATTAGGTCCACCACCTTCTGTAAATAGGGAAGCAATCAAGATCAGAAAGGCAAAAGGTAAGATCCAAAAACTCAAATTATTCATTCTTGGTAACGCCATATCCGGCGCACCAATCATCATCGGAATCATCCAATTCGCTAACCCAGTAAAGGCTGGCATTACGGCACCGAACACCATGATAAGCCCGTGAACCGTGGTCATTTGGTTGAAAAAATCCGGCTCAATCAGCTGCAAACCCGGTTGGAATAGCTCCGCTCGGATCACCATCGCCATGGCTCCACCTGTCAAAAACATAATGAAGCTGAACCATAAATAGAGAGTGCCGATGTCTTTATGATTAGTAGAGTAAACCCATCGCGCTATACCACTTGGAGCGTGATGCTCGGAATGATCATCACTCGTGTTTCCACTCGCAGAATGGTTCAACTCATCATCAACAGCGGCAGATTGTTTCTGTTTCGACTCTATTGACGTTTTCATAAATCACCCTTCGCTGTCTGCTGTTTAAACGAATTCACATCCGAAGCTTGAACCAAATCACCGGTATCATTTCCCCATGCATTACGTTGGTAAGTCACGACGGCTGCGATCTCTTCTTCCGTTAACTGATTTACAAACGCCTGCATAGCGGTACCACTTCGACCGTTCACAATCACATCGATATGGGCAGATCGATCTCCCGTTGCAACAGCGCTGCCTTTAATCGCTGGAAAAGCGCCAGGAATACCCGCGCCCGAAACTTGGTGGCAGACGGAACATCGGGCCAAGTAGACCGCTTCGCCTGTCGCCATTAACTTCTCCATTGAAAGGGATTGGTCTAAAGCACTTAAGGCCGCCTGTTTTGCCTTAACTAATGCCTCTTTTTTCTCTGCCAACCATGCTTCATAGTTATCCTCTTCCATTGCATGCACCACAATCGGCATAAACCCATGAGCTCGTCCACACAGTTCGGCACACTGGCCTCGGTACACGCCTGGCTTATCTATTTTTGTCCATGCTTCGTTGATAAAGCCCGGGATCGTATCCTTTTTGACGGCAAAGTCAGGGACCCACCATGAGTGAATAACATCATCAGAAGTCAGTAAAAATCGGATTTTACGGTTAATAGGCACAACAAGTGGGTTATCGACTTCGAGTAAGTAGTGCGCTCCTTTCTCCTCTACGCCTTCAATCTGCTTTGAACTGGTCGCCAACAAACTAAAAAATTCGACATCTTGTCCAAAATAGCTGTAATGCCACTTCCACTGTGATCCCGTGATCTTAATCGTCAAATCTGACTGCGACGTATCTTCCATCGCGATCAATGTTTTGGTTGCAGGGATCGCCATTGCGATAAGAATGATGATGGGAATAACGGTCCAGAGAATTTCGACCTTAGTGCTTTCATGAAAATGCGCAGCAACCGCACCTTTTGACTTTCGGTGATGAAATATTGAATAGAACATCACACCAAAAACAATCAAAGCGATCGCACAACAGATATAAAAAATCAGCATATGTAAGTCATAGACTTTGCCACTAATGTCAGTGACCCCTTTCGTCATATTCAATGAAGAATCACCTGAAAATGCGAGCGCGGAGTGAGACCCAATAAAGATAAGGACTAGTCGCTTTGCTATCATCAATAGTTCTTTCAAAGGCCCCTCCTGGGTCATCTCTCGCCATAGTTGGTCGATGCCGATCATCCGTGCAATCTGTTTCCTAGTAACATGACTAAAAATCAATTTGTTATATTTATGTTAATAAAGGCTAGTTAGAGATCTATAATTGTTCAAGGGACAGAATATAAAACTCATCCAGTAAATGAGAATCGATAACAAATCTAGGTTTAGCGATTGCGCTCAACCAATTGATAATGAATATCGTTTACATTAAGCTTATTAATGATGATTAAGAACAAGTACAGGGTTCAGACTATGATGCAAGCAATCACTCACTGGTTAGAAAGAGATCCAGATCCTAAAACTCGCGAAGAACTTCAATACCTCATCGATACGCACGAACACGACGAACTAGAGAATCGCTTCCACTCTAGACTTCAGTTTGGAACCGCAGGATTAAGGGGAATGGTCGGGGCTGGCCCCAACAGGATGAATCGCTTAGTGATCCAAGAAACGGCGACAGGTCTTGGCCATTACCTTATTGATCACACCAATGACACTTGCAAGCGCGGGGTTGTCATTGGCTATGATGGGCGAACCGATTCCAAGCAGTTTGCTCACGATACCGCCAGCGTATTAACCTCTCTCGGAATTAAGGTCTACCTAACCAGTAAAGTGGCCGCCACACCGATTGTCGCTTATGGCATTGAACACTTTAATGCCGCCGCGGCTGTGGTCGTTACAGCAAGCCACAATCCTCCTGAATACAACGGGTTTAAAGTTTACTGGGAAAACGGGGCTCAAATCATTCCTCCTCATGATTCAGGGATCGCCGCAGAGATCGACATTGCTGCGACAAAACCTATTCCGCAAATGTCACTAAGTGACGCCCATGCAAAAGGCTTACTCGTTTGGCTAGAGGATAATTACTACCAAAGCTATCGCGAAACCATGAATTCTAACGAGTTGCTCTCTAATCATACTGACCCGCTCTCGATTTCTGTTGCGTATACGGCAATGCATGGCGTAGGCGCTGAAATGGCGGAAACTCTACTGCATGATGCAGGGTTTAAAAAGGTCCTCAGCGTGTCAGAACAACGGGAACCCGATGGCACATTCCCAACCGTGAACTTCCCTAACCCTGAAGAAGCAGGAGCCATGGACATGGTAATTGCCCTAGCGGATTCAGTGGATGCTGAACTCGCCTGTGCTAATGATCCTGACGCCGATCGTTTCGCCCTCGCGGTTCGAACGCCTGAGGGAGATTATAAAATGTTAACAGGCGATCAGGTTGGGATTCTATTTGGTGAGTATCTGCTCCGCCATACTGACGCCACCAAGCAACTGGTAGGGAATACCATTGTATCGTCAAGACTGCTGCAAAAAATAGCTCAGGACAAAGGCGCTGAATATTTCCAAACTCTAACGGGTTTCAAATGGCTCACCAATGTCGCCATGCAAAGACAGAGTGAAGAGAAACAGTTCCTTTTTGCTTATGAGGAGGCGCTAGGCTACACAGTTGGCAGCAAGGTATGGGACAAAGATGGTCTTTCTGCCTTGGTCGCTTTCGCGCAACTCGCAGCTGAGCTATACAGCCAAGGGAAAACGATATGGGATCAACTTGAAAGTATCTATCGTCAACATGGTGTCTATGTGAATGCTCAGCGCAGCATTGCTCTTGAGCCAAACTCTCCATCAATGGGAGATAAATTACGCGAGACTCCACCAAAAGAGATCGCGGGCTTTAAAGTACTGATCACTGAAGATCTTAAAGCATCATTGAGATTTACGGCAGATGGAAAGACAGAAGAGATCAACCTACCCGCGAGTGATGTACTCATTTACCACTTAGACAATGACGCGCGGATCATTGTGCGCCCATCAGGAACAGAGCCAAAATTGAAGTGCTATTACGAAGTCATCGAGCAGTTTAAAGAAGGCGATGACTATCAGTTTGTACAAGAGAAAGCCAATAATGCAATGGCGCAGTTGATCGCCCTACACCAATCAAGCCTTAGCATTTAAATAGGTACAAAAAAGCCAGCAATCCAATGCTGGCTTTCACATTTCTTTTCCAATAATCACTCAAAGCTTGAAAATAATGTCGAATCTAACGACTTACAACGATGTCACGAATGAGCTCAATAACCAGATGCCGAGGAAGACAAAAATCGCGCCCATGAATTTATTCTGATAAGTGCGGAATTGAACATTATTTACCAACGTTTTTCCCAGAGTTCCCACTAACGCGACAATAATAAAGTTGAACAACAAGCCCAAAACATTAAGCAGTAAACCTAATGCCAGCATTTGTTCACCAGAAGAAGCGGCAATGTTCGTTGATACAAATTGAGGCAAGAACATAACAAAGAACAGTAACGCTTTTGGGTTTAGCAAGTTACTGACAAGAGCACGCTGATAGTAAGTCGTCGCCATTTTTGATGTTTGATCTAGTTCAGGAGCAACATCAGCTTGAGCACGAACGTTATCCCATCCCATTTTCAGCAAGTACGCACCGCCAAGAAGGGTTAAACCTTTCAATGCAATTGGGCTCATTGCGATAAGTGCTGAAACCCCTAACGATGCGAGTAAGGTTAAAATAATCCCCGATGTCGCATTTCCCAAACTTGCAAAAACGCCCACTTTACGGCCGTAACTGATACTTGAGCTTGCAATCAAAAGCATGTCTGGCCCAGGCAGCAGTAGCAACGCAACGACAGCGGTTAAATAAACCGGAAGAATTGAAATATCTATCATTATTATATTTTGCCTTATAAATTCAGCGGCGAATTTTATACCAACATAAGGACCATTACCATGACTGATAGACTGCAAATCAAGTAAATGGCGATAGATTAAAATAGAAGCACATCAGGCAGCGATATTTTTAACAGTTCAAGAACATAGCATGCGCAATTTTGTACAAAATTCTTCCTGTTAATTGCGTTACACTGATAAAACTCATTCAAGTCTCAAATGGAACTCATGTGGCTCAGGCGAAAACCAAAAAAGAGATTGCTCACTACCAAGTAGCGGAAGAGCTCGGTGGGCTGGAAATTTTGGATGCTCAATACGAGAAACAAAACTTCTCTCGTCACAGCCATGAGGGTTACACAGTAGGTGTCATTGAGAGAGGAGCTCAGAGTTTTTATCGAACTGGAGGCAATCATATTGCACCACAAGATAGCATCATCTTAATTAATGCAGATGAGGTGCATAGTGGCCACTCAGCAACAGAAGGTGGATGGGCATATAAAGCCATGTATCCTCTTCCTCAGCAGTTAGAAGAGATTAGCCGAGAGCTGAATCAAGCCCATGCTGGTGCTCCATATTTTCCCGAACCTGTCGTCTATGATCCAGAACTTGCCAACCAGTTTAGACTCGTATTCAACACCCTCGAACACTCAGATAATCGCTTATTAAGAGAAACCTTAATTTATGCTTCCCTCGTTAAATTGATGGGGAAGCATGGTAAGTCTAGGCATTCAATAAACCATGAAGGTAAGGCACAAAAGCCACTTTTGCTGATCAAAGAGTTTCTCGATGATTTTCCGCAAGCGGATGTATCTCTTAGTGATCTCTCACAACTAAGTGGCCTTAGCCCATACCACTTAGTCCGATCATTCCAAAAAACGTTTGGTTTGCCTCCACACGCGTATCAAATTCAGTCTCGATTACGCATGGCTAGAAAGCTAATGAAGCAAGGGCTCTCGTTATCTGATACGGCGCAAGAGACAGGGTTTCACGATCAAAGCCATTTGCATCGACACTTTAAAAAAGCCATGGGAATAACCCCGGGGCAATATCTAAAGCTCTATTGAGCAATTTTATACAATCACCATCATTTCAACAGTGGCTAAATAAATAGACCGAATACTCATTGAAGAAAAATGATGCATACAAAGACAATGACCGACACCATGACAGATTCTAACACTCGACTTTTTTTACAGGGCATGGTTGCCATGATCCCATTAAGCATTGCCGTCTTACCGTGGGGGTTATTAGCAGGATCATTTGCGATTGATATTGGATTACACCCTTTAGAAGGGCAAGCGCTGTCAGCCATTCTATTTGCTGGCTCGGCACAATTGGTCGCAATGGGCATGATTAAGGCTGGCGCGGGGTTAACGACGATGCTGTTGACCACCTTCTTCATTACTTCACGCCACTTTCTTTATAGCGTGTCGATGCGAAGTAAAATCAGTCCTCTTCCCTTGCGGTGGCGGTTATCACTAGGTTTTCTATTAACCGACGAGCTATTTGCGGTATGCGGACACCAGACAGATAAACAGTTTAACCGTTGGTATGCCCTTGGCGCAGGGTTGAGTTTCTATCTGTTTTGGAACCTTGCCACTTTTGCTGGTATTGTCGCAGGAAGCTACATTCCGGCACTGAATGAACTCGGGTTAGAGTTTGCGGTTGCCGCAACGTTCATCGCAATCGTGATCCCGACCATCAAGAACATCCCCATATTAGTCTCTGTACTAGGTGCACTCGTGCTATCCGTTGGCCTCACTTATTGGCAAATTGAAGGCAGTCTCATGTTCGCAAGTGTGGGTGGAATGCTGCTCGGTTATCTAACGGAAAAATATTGGGGGGAACAGTCATGGTAATCCTCTCTATTTTCGCAATGACCGCTTTAGTCTTTCTTAGCCGGTATCTATTTTTAGAGCCCAAATTACCATTAAGACTCAACGCGCAAGCGCAAAAGTTGCTCAGTTATTCAAGCCCTGCGGTTCTGACTGCGATTTGGGGGCCAATTGTATTTATGCCCGACAGCACCTTGTCCCTTTCCGTTCAGAACCCTTATTTATGGGGCGCTGTGATTGCGGTTTTTATTGCATGGAAGACGAAAAATGTTCTCCTCACAACAATAGTGAGCATGCTGCTGTTCTTAGTGCTTAACGTATTCATACTAAACTAGCTTTCGTTTAGCACTGGTTCCGTTATCTATTACAAGTAGACTTAAATGAAATGGCAACTAAGCAACTAAAAGCTTTACTTTGCTTGCCATTCAATTTCTATCAGCGTTTTGTCTCCACTCTTTAAACGCCCAAGAAAAACGTCTCCAGCATGAACTTCTCCAACGCCTTTGGGGGTACCGCTCATGATGATGTCGCCATCGTAAAGTGTCGTGTAGGTTTCAAGCTCAGCTAAAATAGCGAGTGGTGGATAGAGCATCTGTTCGACTTGCCCGCACTGTACGCGAACACAATTAATATAGAGTTCGATCTGCAATGTTTTCACATCAATGTGATCAAGGCTAATAAAACGACTCATCACCGCCGAGCCATCAAATGCTTTGGCCCTTTCCCAAGGTAAACCTTTGTTTTTGAGATAAGACTGCAAATTACGCTTGGTCAGATCAAGACCAATTCCTACCGCTGATAATCGCCCCTGTTCAACAAGAAAGCAGATTTCAGCCTCGTAATGTAATGGCTCTTGATGGAACGAAGAGAGCGTCGACGTTACGCAGTTATTAGGCTTATTGAACACGACCATCTGTTCTGGTATCGGATTATTTAACTCTTTAATGTGATCGACATAGTTTCGCCCAATGCACACTATTTTAGTGGGTATAATTTCCCTTTCTCCGACTCGAACCGCGTTCATGTCCCTTTCCTTGGTTTAAATATGAGCGCAGAGTCTAACCTATCATTCCAGGTGGAGATAAGAATCACGCTGACTTTTCTATCAAAAATCAGATCTCTAGCTCAACTATTCTGAACTAAACCGCCCTTAAATTCCTAACTTTGAATGTGCAGAGCCCTGCTCGAATGAGAGCACACTACGCAAATATGCCGAGGCAATAACATCGATATGAAAGAAAAACGCTAGAATACAGGTCAATATAGATGGAAGTGAATTTAATGGAGTTGAAAAAATGAAAATAGATAAAAGCAAACACGATTCAGAACCAGATAAGAAACCCAAGAAAATCAAAAAATGGGCAAAAGAGCTGATCTCTATTCTGTTGATTGTCAGCCTATTTTCGTTCGCATTAGATTACTACTACAGTGCCAACATGCCATCAGGATCGGCTCCGCACATTGTTGGAACAGGGCTAAATGGTGAAATCTTAGATGTTAACGAACTCAGTAAAAATCAACCCGTTGTGGTTTATTTTTGGGCGACTTGGTGTGGCGCATGCAGCCTTGTGAGCCCAACGATCGAACGTTTTTCGCAAGATAACCCTGTCGTCAGCGTTGCTCTCTCGTCTGGAGATGACGCTCAGATCCGCCAATACATGCAAGAAAATGAGTATCAATTCTCTGTTTTAAATGATGTCACTGGCACACAGAGTCAGAATTGGGGAGTACGAGTCACTCCCACCGTTGTGATTATTCGAGATGGCGAAATTAAAAATATTACCACCGGTGTTTTGTCACCGATGGGACTGTGGTTTCGAGTTTTTATGAGCTAAAGCCAATCCCGGCTCAAGTTCACGAGAAGCATATTTACCAGAAGCATGTTCACCAAAAGCAAGCTCTCCAGAATATAGATAGTTACGATAACAACCGCACCACTAGCCCACCCGGTTCGCGCATCGCATCAGTATTATGACTCAACACGACACCGTGTGATGGTGAAAGGTATCGCATCGATTCTTGCCCAAACGCATCATACTGAATAGCCAATAGTTGATCTGGTTTTACCTCATCCAGAAGAGCAACCTGCGGAATAATAAACCCTCCGCTTTCCGCTCTGACTGTTACAATTTTACTCCCTTCCACGCATTCTCTGCTTGGTGGTTTCACCGTGCCGGTAATCATTTGATAGTGACTCAAAACATTGATTACGCCATCGACCGCACGCTGAATCATATCAAGTTGGGTCACTTTCCCCATCCCCACTTCAACCGTGATACTTGGGATCCCATTACGGTTCCACACAGTTTCCAAGATGCCCGGGTCTCCAGGATCATCTAATATGCAGTCAGGATCCATCAATCTCGCCATTTCCACCGCCGTAGGCAATCGAAAATCAGCGAACGCATACAATGGGTAAATCGCTCCACTGGTTTGAGTATGGAGATCAATCGCGAACGTAGCATTGGGTTTCAATAGCTTTTCCCATAAATTAGCCAAGAAACGTTCTGCTGTTGAACCGTCGTGGTTACCCGGAAAAAAACGATTCAAGTTAACGGAAGAAGCATCTGGTGCCGAAGTAATAAAATCTCGACTATGATTCAGCATTCCCGTTAAATTGACCGTAGGGACAATCGTCACACACCCAAAAACAGATTTTCCAACCAATTTTCGTGCCACTTGCTGAGCGGCCAAAACGCCATTGAGTTCATCGCCATGGATACCAGCAGTGATCATTAATAGAGGTCCAGACTGCGTCCCTTTAAACACTCTCACAGGAAGCAACTGTTGCTGAGCAATGCCACAAGTTGAAGCCTGAAACCAAAGTTGGTGTTCACCACAAGGTAAATCACCAACATCTAATGATTGGACGACTCGATGACCTTGTATCACGTCATCAAGAAATTGAGTTGTCATTTATTCATTTCTCCCACAGATTGCTGGTTTCTATACTTACTGAGATCATGTTGTCCAAAGCTTGCCACCATATATTTAACACCAGAGTAATCACAGCAATCATCAATCGCTACCTATTTTTCACTTTCCTCGTGTTTATTGGGGGATATCTCTTTCCTTCAGATTTTTTTAACAACATCATCAAAAGGATATGATTGGCTTAGCCCGCGATAAAACGTATGATTTACTAACATCTTTTAACAAATTCTCTTTTAAATGACCCAATCAAATCATCACCCAATCCAAGGGGCAAGTTGGATGCTCACAGCAGGCTTAGCTTTCGCCATTGTGAATAGCCTTGCACAAGTCGCCAGTATTAAGTTTGGTCTCCCTTCCACAACTGTCGCACTTGTACAATATGCGATAGCTTTAGTCGTGATCTTGCCTTACTTAAGAACATTAGGGATCCGTCAATCTCTCAGAACCAACCGCCTTGGTATGCACCTTTTACGTGTTTTCCTTTCCGTTATTGGGATTCAACTGTGGTTGTGGGCGCTCGCGTACCCTGTACCCATTTGGCAAGGTATCGCATTGCTAATGACATCCCCTTTGTTTGCAACGATCGGCTCTGGTCTATTTCTAAAAGAGAAAGTAGGAACGGCACGCTGGGGAGCCACGCTGACAGGCTTTATCGGTGCTATGATTATTTTGGAACCATGGGGGGATACCTTTAACTGGGCGACATTACTCCCTGTTGGCGCGGCTTTTTTCTGGGCATGCTATTCATTAATGGTGAAGCGATTATCTTCCGATGACTCACCGTCAACCATGGTGGTCTATCTTCTTGTTTTAATCACACCATTCAATATTCTGCTCGCTCTTCCTGATTTTAATATGCCAACAGGTGGGACAATCTGGCTTGTATTACTTGCTGCTGGTGCGATGACAGCTTTGGCTCAATGGGCAATTGTTAAGGCTTATGCAGTTGCTGATGCTTCGTTTGTACAACCTTTTGACCATGCAAAGCTTCCTCTTAATGTATTAGCTGGCTGGATGGTATTTGGCTGGGTTCCACCTGGAAGACTGTGGCTTGGAGCGTTCATCATTATCGCGTCTGTTGCTTTTATCACTCATTGGGAAACAAAAAAGCCTTCTAAACAAAAAATAAAAATTTAATTTGAAATAAAAAGCTCGTTCATTAGTTCTTATTATTAAACGGAATCATGAAAGGAAGTGCCGATGTCAAACCCAATAAAAATCACGCTATACCGCTGGGGTGGAAGCTGGGGGCCATTTAAAGTCAATATCCCTTGTGGCGAATGCACTTTGACCAAAGATATTTTAAAAGATACCTTTGAGAATGAATTAGCGGATGTTCCAGTAGAGTTGGAAGTGAAAGATTGGCTTTCTTACTGGTGGGAGCCCTTAAAATTGGGCGCTTGGCATGCTCCAATTCTTGTCGTTGAAGGTAAAGTGATCAGTCAAGGGGAAGCTCTGAATCGAGGTGTTTTGGTTCAGTCGGTAATCAAAGAGTGGACCACACGAGACTCGCTTAAAGGAAGCATTGTCTATGGCAAAGCGACATGTCCATACTGTGTTAAAGCAAAACAGATGTTGGACGATGCAGGCATCCAGTATCAATACCATGATGTTGTCAAAGAGAGCGCCGCACTTTACCGCATGATTCCAGAAGTAAAAGCCATCATTGGCGAAAAAACACCGGTAACGGTTCCACAAATCTGGATGAATGGTAAATATATCGGTGGCGCAGACAACCTTGAAGCTTGGATTGGTGAGAATGGTCTCGATTCCATACCAGATAACGTCGTCGATTTGGCAAAGCAATCGGCAAGCTAATCATCGGAAAATTAGTCTCGACAGACATCAATTACAAACTGCTAATTTTCTTTCATTACTTAAAATGAAAAAGCCCCAGACATGACTGCCTGGGGCTTAAAATATATGCTAAAGCTTAATTACTTAGACATCTTCTTCATCATTTTTTTGATGAAAGATGTTTTCTTTGCTTTAGTCTTGCCATAAAGCGCTTGGTGCATCATGTCTTGAGCGATCATTTGACCAAGATAAGCACCGCCTAATTCGTTACCCATGTTATCTCTCCACATCAATATAGTTTTGTAATTAACTTTCTTTATGTGGCGATTTTACATTAAACAGAACCAAAAACAAGACTTGCATCACGTTTTATTGTAATTAACTTTCATGATGAGTATTTAATAAAAATCAGTCGTATTTGACTCATCTATTTTCTTTTACTGTTCGAGGTTTATTCTCTTATTAGCTGCGCTTAGGTTGCTTATAGGTTTTACCTGCGGCTTGATACGTGTCTTTTTGCTTCAATTCAAACATTGATTCAAAGAACCAAGCCGCAAATTTGACAACGTCGTCTCCCGCATTCATTACGTGTTCAACAAACTCTTCTTCTTCACCTGCATCATTTTCTTGTAACGTTACGTGATAAACTCGCTTCTCACCTTCAACGTCGGCTAGCGCAAATTGACCCACTAGCGATTTTGCAGCTTCAGCAATTTCTTCATCTTCACAAGCAATTAATACCTCAAGCGCCTTTGGTAAATCGTCTTGCGCACATACGTTTTTAACTAAAACTTCAAATTCATTCTGTTGCATTTCACTTTCCTGATTATAGGATTCTCAATTGAGCGCATTGTATCAGTGAGCTTCTAACACGTCACCGCTTAAAAACATTGGTTAAATGCCTTTCGCTATTGCTTTCTATTACTCTCATCAACTCAGATGATAAAAAGCATAGTGTTCATTCCACGACATAAAACAAAGAGTGTAGGCCAAACCTCTGTCCCCCTAACCTAGTGGAGGAAACCACAATAAAAGTTAGTCCAAAAGTTTGAAATTTGCGCAAACATCGTCAATAGTAATATACATGCATATAAGAATAATAATTATCAGTTGGCTCAGGTAAAGGTAAGTGATCATTATGAAAAGATCATTAGCTAATCACACTATCGATATAGAACAGATCACCTCAACATTGATGCTAGATAATGTTGAGCTTTTAGAGCAGGTCTCACTGCAACTGCACCAAAATTTCAATTCATATTGTTCATGTATTGTGGAAATCAACAAAAGCGAGAATATTGCCCATACCCTTGCTTACGCCTGTGGTGGCGAAGTCATCAATAACTTCAACTACTCCTTAGAAAATACGCCTTGCGAAACCGTGCGACAGGCAACAAATGACCACTGCCTGTATACTGAAAAAGTGTATGACCTATTCCCAGAAGATGCCTTTCTACGAGAGTGCGGTATCGAGTCATATTTGGGTGTACCTTTAAAAGCACATAACGGTGAGATCATGGGGATTTTACTTTCAACCTTTGAGGAACCATTAGATGACACCGCTCAACTTCTTTATTGTCATCACGTTTACGCCAATATTATTGTTCATACTCTCAGGGAACGCTGGCTCTCAGAGCGCTCAAACCAATTATTCAATCAACTCAGCCACGAAGTCTCGCATGACAACCTAACTGGACTTTTAAATCGAAGTTGCTTAGCAGATAAACTTGAGTTGATGACTCAACAACTAGACCAACCCTTTTCATTAGCCTTTGTTGATATAGATAATTTCAAAGCAATCAATGATTTGTACGGGAACTATATCGGAGACCAAATCATAAAATTCACCGCAAAGAATTTATTACGTTCCGTGCCTGACCCCAACCTAGTATTTCGTATTGCTGGTGACGAATTTGCTTTCATCACCTTTTCAGATTCACCTATCGAAATGAGTCAAGAATTGATTAGCTCTATCAGTCAAGGCTATACAGACTCTGCTCACCAAATCAACTTTAGTGTGAGTATCGGTATTGCCAGAACATCAAATAACCAAGTAAGTGCCGATCAACTCATACTAAATGCAAGTCTCGCGCTCAAAGATTGCAAGCAATATCGAGATACACATATCCAGTGCTACGACACCCACCTGAGCGCTCAGTATCACCGTAAAACACAGATCATCGAAGCAATGAGAAACGAACTAGAAAAGCCAATTGAGGAAAACAGCGAGATCTACGTAGTGGTCCAGCCAATTGTTAACAACAACCGGACAGAATGGAATTACTTCGAAGTGTTATGTCGTTGGGATAGTGCCGAATACGGTTCCATCTCGCCGGTAGAATTTATTGAAGCGGCGGAACAATCAGGACTCATTGTGCCATTGGGCCAAAGGATCATTGAGTTAGCTTGTCAGGCGAAGCAAATTTTAGAGCAAGGCCTAGGATACAAAGTAAAGTTCGGGATCAATTGCTCTGCAAACGAGCTTTCTGATTCCAGCCAGTATCTCTCAAATTTGCTTCACACCATCCGCAAATACCACTTCACACCGCCAGAATTCACTATCGAGCTCACTGAAACCGTCTTACTCACACAAAGTGGGGGAATTGAGCCGATTCTCAATGATATTCGTCATTCTGGGTTTACGGTTGCACTCGATGATTTTGGTACAGGCTATTCCAGTCTCAATTACATTCATAGCTACCCTATCGACTGCATTAAGATTGATGCAAGTTTCATCCGTAACATGATGACCAATAAATCCTCTGAACATGTCGTGTCACTCATCATTCAACTTGCTCGGCACCTAGACGTTGATCTTGTCGCTGAAGGGGTTGAGCATTTAGAAGCACTGAATAAACTCTATTCGATGGGGTGCCACCAAATTCAAGGGTACTATTTCTCCCGCCCAGAGCGTCCACTGACGATTATTGAGCAGTGGAAAAACTTAAATCAGATACGTCGAGCATAAAAAAGCCGATAGTGTGCAATCTCTTTGATTACATACTAACGGCTTCAATTTTATACATACTCATGCTGACTTAAAACAACCGATTCACTCAGCTTTAAATCAAAAGCATTAAGATCCGTTTTCCTGTTGTGATAAGTGATTCGCTAGCGTTGATGATCTTATCTGCTCTGCTTCTTGAGCTGCCAGTAAATTATCAAGCTCATCCGTTGTCGCTTTAAATTCGGCTATATCTTTCTTTGCCACAGAACTTGCCATTGGAATGTTCGCTTTCATTGCATCGACAGCTCGACCGCGCTCAATCAATTCATAATGCAAATGCGCACCCGTTACTCGTCCGGTTTTTCCAGAAAGGCCTATTTTTTGACCACGAGACACTTTCTGCCCTTTACGCACTAAAATTTTGCTTAAGTGCAAATATCTCGTTTTGTATGTGCTGCCATGTTTAACAACAATATAGTTACCAGCATAAGGGTGCTTGCGAGTCATGATAACTTGACCATCACCAGTAGAATATATTGGTGTCCCAACAGGTGTAGCAAAGTCCGTTCCGTTGTGAGGGCTAACGCGACCAGTAACAGGATGCAGGCGTTTGGGATTGAAGTTTGAACTTAAACGCCACTTTCGACTTGTCGGATAGCGCTGAAATGCTCTTTGTAAACTATCACCATTTTTATCGTAATATTGACCATCTTTGTGTAAATAAGCACTCAAGACGCGGCCACGATTAAAGATTTTGATCGCTTGGATCTCACGATTGCCACTTGCGATATCTCCAACAAATTGACGACGCTGCACAACTTCAAATTTATCACCAGCGCGTAAGTCTCGTGAAAAATTGATCTTATCTTTTAAAAGCCCGACAACATGATCTATCTCTATACTGCTCAGCCCCAGTTGATTCGCTGAAGCTGAAAAGCTCCCGTTAACCTCTCCGACTAGCGGTATCACTTTCCACTCTCCAGGAATGGATATGTCTTGATATTCAAAACTACCATCGTCTAACCTCTGGTAAGCCACTTTCTCTGCGATATTAAAAACCAACTCCATTTTGTCTAGTGCGCCCGTTGACTCATCTCGCCAAAAACGCAGTTGGTTCCCTGGCTTAAGGGTATCTAATGCCAAGAAGTTGAGATCTGTCTCCATCACTTTCATCATCTCTTGATAAGTAAAATCAAGCTGAGTGAAGATGCTACTGAGATTATCGCCAGGTTGAATTTCATATTCGAAATCAGGCGGAAGTGCTGCGGTGTTAGTTTCGGTAAAAAAAGAGCTAACTAATGAAGATTCAGGTAAGTTCAGCTCGATCGTCCGTTGCAGTTGATGATCAGGGAAAGAGGCGGAAAGCCCAAGAACAGCACCTAAAGGGAGACAAAAAACCAACGATTTTTTGTAAAGTGACCATTCAGAGAATCGGGAAGTAAGTATTTTTAAAGGCACAATCTAACCAATATCTTAAACTAATAAAGGAAAGAGAATATGCTTTTCTGAGCCAGAAATCATCATGGCATTGTCATCTTTACACTTAAAAAGGGCAACAATGTGCCCTTTAAAAGCTTAAAAACCCAGTACGACAAGAACTTAGAAAAAGAAATTATCTACACTTGTGTTGTTGATACCAGGCAATTATCTTCACCATATTCGTTAGGAATATAGCTATCCGCTTGCCCATCATTTACCCACTGATTTTCATTTACCAAATAACGAAACTCAAATTGGCTATCTTTCGGCAGTCGCGTTTTAAATTTGAACGTTTTTGTTTTTACTACTTTTTTCATTGGTGTCGCTTCCCAATCAAGGAAATCGGCAACAATCGCTACGGACTGAGCATCAGCGGCAGCAAGTTCAAAAGTCACTTCAACTTCATCTTTAGTCTTGAAAAAACGTTTGTTAATCATAGCAAGCTCCATTTGTTTAAAATTTATCAACGTTTATGTTTTAGTTCACAATTCTATACTTCTAATGACGATGATATGTAATTTGGCTCACATTAACAATATTGAGTTGCATATTATTCGAACACAAACCGATCATTCGCT
This sequence comes from Vibrio clamense, assembly GCF_050337905.1. Classification (NCBI taxonomy): domain Bacteria; kingdom Pseudomonadati; phylum Pseudomonadota; class Gammaproteobacteria; order Vibrionales; family Vibrionaceae; genus Vibrio; species Vibrio clamense. The sequence continues at coordinate 145,335 of NZ_JAKJTJ010000023.1, forward strand.
CGCGATAATCTTCAGTTGCCCCGAAATTACGACTCGCTGTTTTTTCTCCACGGTTGGAGTATCTGCCATCGCGCTATCATCAGTTCTATCGAGATACTGAAGCTCAATAGAACCCTCTTCGATAGCCGTTAAACTCGTGATAGAAATACGATCCCCTACATAAAGGCTATCGGCTAAAACAACGCGGCTCCTTTGCGTATCAAACTTAAATAACGCCAGATAATAGAATACGCCAGAGCCTTGATTGGACACGCTCATAGGGGCTAAATAGGCGGCATAGTCTACTTGAGGAACGGGTAACACTTTACCAATATCAACTCGAACGGTTCCTCTTTCCAGACCCGAATCATAGTGGCCGTAGGCAATATATTGTTCGCTGTCCAGCTCATCAATAAACGAAAACGCACTCGTTTCTGGAACCTCTATCGTCCAAGGGTTGACTGACTTAAGATCAAAAACAGCCTTAACAACAGGATCAAAACTCACTGCACTCGAAGGATATTTCGCCAAGATCTCTTCATCGCTTAAACTAAAGCGATAGACACCACCAATGACCACGATGATCAACAAGAGGATGGGAATAAGTAAAATAAGAGGAATGGGTAAAATACGTTTCTTCATTTTGGATCCTAAATGACGGGTAATAATATGCGCTAAACTATGAATAATACCTTGAGATTCATTAAGTAACCTTACATTTATATTTGTCCGTTAGAAAGGGGATGTTTATGAGCCAAAAAATACGAACCGCAGAGTGCGAATGCGGGAATGTTACCCTCATTTGCACAGGAGAGCCCATTCGTACTTCTATTTGCCATTGTTTTGAATGTCAAAAGCGAACAGGCAGCGTATTTGGTGTGCAAGCGCGTTTTCCCGCTGAGCAAGTTTCAATTCTTGGTGAAACTTCACAATACACGCGAATAGCCAATAGTAACCATAAAGTGACTTATCAATTTTGTCCTCATTGCGGCACGACAATGCAACTCACCTTGAGCGCGTTACCGGAATCAAGTGTCATTCCATTAGGTCTATTTAAAGAACAAGATTTCCCTGAACCCAGCTTCTCAGTATATGAAGAGAGAAAACATGGCTGGGTAAAATTTGACTGCCAAATGGAACATCTTGAGTAATATGCATCTTTTTGAAACGCTCAAGAATAAACCAATCGTTTTCTTCGCTTACTTTTGAGTAAGATCAAATGGAATAGCACAATTTATTTGTGTCTCTTTACTTAGCCTCGTTATAATCCAGCCCTTGGTATACAGAGGGCAACATCGTGATTTCAAAACTTCCTCGCTGGATTGAATATGGTGCATTCTTACTTGCGGCTCTTGCAGGTACCGTCAATGCAATTGGCTTAATGGGATTCCAGCATCAATCCATCTCCCACCTTTCAGGTACTGTGACACTTTTGGGCTCAAGCCTTTACAACGCTAACGACCTAACTCTACATCTACTGTTTATCGTACTGAGCTTTATGCTTGGTGCTGCCATTAGTGGTTTCTACATTGAAAGTACCGCTTTAAAACGTGGGCGTCGTTATGGCATTGCTCTATGTACCGAAGGAGCACTACTATTTACCGCTCTGTATGTATTGGTCAATGGCTCATTAACAGGGCACTATTTTGCTTCAGCCGCTTGCGGACTACAAAATGCGATGATCACAACCTATAGTGGCGCGATTATTAGAACCACTCATATGACCGGTCTCATCACTGACCTTGGGATAATGATCGGAGAGAGATTAAAAGGTCGTCCTTTTGATCGCAGAAAGGCAACACTATTTCTTTTCATTATTGCTGGCTTTGTTTCAGGAGGAACCTTAGGAGCCGCATTATTCAAACATTTTGATTTGTATGCACTTGCTTTTCCGGCTACTTTTGCATTCATCATTGCATTTTGCTATTCCATCTTCCTGTATGTTAACAAGCTCACATCAAAACCATCGAAAAACAACACCACAAACACACTTGTAACACAAACAGAACAAATCGCTCAAAATACGAACTCTATCAATCTTTAATCTTGAATATTTAGCCAATATTCCTGCATAGTATTGCAATACTATGCAAAGCTAGGTAATCTCTCTTTCATTGAGTAAATACGGATGTTTAGTGAATATTTATGCCAAGGATTCGGCATTTGTTGACTAGTAGTAATTGAGATTATGATGATAAACGATACGCAAAATACGGAAGCACCAGTAAAAAAGAGTAATTTTTGGATGTTCTTCATCCCTTCACTAATTGGTTTGTTCCTTTTCATGGCGCCAATTAGTTATGATGGGGATCTCACCATTCCTGTTGCAGTATTAGCCAAATCAATCCAAGCCCTATTTGGTGACGCCTTAGTACCGATGATAACGATGATCATCGTTTTCATGTCTATTGCCTCTGTACTGACCAAACTGATTAAACCATCATTCATTGTTAATCATAGCTTTTTAAACGGTCTATTTAACCCTTCTCTATTATGGCTAGCAGTTAGAGTGATCGGTGGTGTTGCGGTTCTAATGACTTTTTTCCAGTTTGGTCCTGAAGCGATCTGGGAAGAGAACACTGGTGGGTTGGTTCTTGAAGGGTTGCTACCTACTCTATTTTCAGTCTTCATTTTTGCTGGTTTGCTCCTTCCACTTTTACTTAACTTTGGTCTACTAGAGCTGTTCGGTACTCTACTAAGCAAAATCATGCGTCCTGTGTTTAACCTTCCAGGTCGAAGTGCAATCGACTGTATGGCTTCTTGGTTAGGTGATGGCAGCGTTGGTATTCTTCTAACTAGTAAACAGTACGAAAACAAATTCTATACTCAACGTGAAGCGGCGGTTGTCGGTACCACATTCTCAGCGGTTTCTATTACTTTTAGCTTAGTTGTTATCGCTCAAGTAAACTTAGAGCACCTTTTCTTACCATTCTATGCGGCAATCTGCTTAGCGGGTTTCGTGGCTGCAATCATTATTCCTCGACTGCCTCCATTATCAATGAAAAAGAACACTTTCATTGATGGCTCTGTACCAGATAAAGACGCAGACGCTATTCCTGCGGGCCACACCTCTTTCTCTTGGGGATTAGAGCAAGCATTGAATAAAGCAAGTAAAGTCACTTCAGTTAAATCTGTATTCGGTGAAGGCATACGCAATGCTGCTGATATGGTATTCGGCGTACTGCCTGTGGTGATGGGTTTAGGTACGATTGCATTGGTTATCGCTGAGTACACTTCTATTTTCTCTGTACTTGGACAACCATTTATTCCCTTCTTAGAGCTGTTAGGCATTCCAGAAGCAGTTGCGGCATCTGAAACCATCGTTGTTGGTTTTGCTGATATGTTTATTCCCGCGATTCTTGCGGCGTCGATCGACAACGAAATGACTCGATTTGTCATTGCTGCAATGTCAGTAACTCAACTTATTTATATGTCTGAAGTTGGTGCCCTGCTATTAGGTAGCCGTATCCCAGTCAATATCTTTGAACTGTTCATTATCTTTATCCTGCGTACGTTGATAACCCTTCCTGTTATCGCTGGTGTAGCCCATTTCATCTTTTAAATGAAATATGGCAAGAAAAATAAATAAATAGTTAGTTAGTTAGTTAGTTAGTTAGTTAGTTAGTTAGAGCCTCGCTTAATGCGGGGCTTTTTATTATAAAAAACAAATTTATGGCCGAAAAAAACCAAATCACACCTCTAATGGCTAGTATCCGTAAAATGTTCTATAAAGACTAGTTCTCTCGAGCTATAAACACATCTAAAATTTCAATTAAGTAACTGCATATACGCATAAATATCTCAGTTAACTAGGTATTTATCGTAACAATCACATCTTATTCGAACGAAATTCACATATTAATAGTACTCCATTCAGAGGCGTAGCTCACACATGCTGTTATTTCGTGGAATTGATAGCGATATCCAATCAAGTTTCATTCATACTTGCCGATACAATTACATAATAAGAAGAATAACGGATTACTTACTGGCTTATTTAAAGAGGGATTTTTATGAAGTTTAGTCACAAAGTTGTAGCGGCCTCATCGGCATTATTACTCGTTACCGTCTCCTTGCTGTCAATAAAACAGTTATATACCGTTCGCGCGGAAGTTGAGTCAAGTGTTAGCTCCAGCCTCAATGAACTGGTGGCAGGGGTCAAAAATACGGTTGTATCAGAGATGGAAGCAAAAAAATCTCTAGCCCAGAGCACAACCGAAATTCTAGAGATCTCTCCAAACGATCACGACTATGTTCAGGCGATTCTTGAAACACCAAAGTTAAAAAACAGCTTTTTAGCCATCGGCTATGGCTATGAAGAGAATGGCTTTGTAATAGAGAACGACGATAACTGGGACGCTGGCTCTGATTACGATCCTCGCCAGAGACCGTGGTATAAAGACGCCAAATCAAAAGGGCACCTTGTTGTCACCGCACCTTATGTTGATGCATCAAGTAAAAACGTGATCATTTCAGTCGGGACCCCTGTTAAGAAAAATGGTCAACTTGTTGCTGGCATGTTCTATGACCTAGAATTAACAAACCTTGCAACTCTGGTCAATCAAGTCAATTTATTCGACGCTGGGTATCTATTCCTTGTAACAGACGATGGCACAACCATTGCTCACCCAGATGCTAAAAATAATGGTGAAAAACTATCAAGTTACCTTCCTCAGGCAACACTGACTGAGCAACCTCAAAACGTTGAGATTGATGGTAAAACCTTCATGATAAGTTTTACATCTATCCCAAGTGAAAATTGGTATGTTGGGGCAATCATAGACCAAGACATCGCTTTCGCATCAATCAAAGAGATGCGCGACAGCTCAATTCTGTTCACTATTATCGGTTTAATTCTAAGTATCATCGCGTTGACCTTACTTATCCGATTCCTTATGCGCCCATTGGATGCCCTAAACGCTGCAATTAATGATGTTGCGTCAGGTCAAGGTGATCTAACGAAGAGACTAGACACCAACACGGATCAAGAATTTTCAGATCTTGCACAAGGCTTCAATACTTTCACCGAAACTCTTCAGCGCCAAATCACTCAATCTAAAGCGATAGGTGAAGAGATCATGCGCGGTACCGAAATGACAGTTGCAGGTTCGAAAGCCTCAGCAGAAGCGATGAATACTCAGCTTCAAGAGCTTGAACAACTTGCAACCGCAATGCATGAAATGGCGACAACCTCATCAGATGTAGCCAATAATGCCCAAGGCGCAGCAGAAGCCGCCAAAGTGGCAGGTGAAGCAACTCAGGAAGGGACATCAGTAGTCAGAGACACAACTACGGCTATCGACGCCTTATCAAGCCGTATTGATGAAGCCGTATCGGAAGTACAAGTTCTGGAATCAGCGACGGATAACATTGAAACAATTCTAAAAGTCATTAATGACATCGCCGATCAAACCAACCTACTTGCACTCAACGCTGCGATTGAGGCTGCGCGTGCAGGAGAATCCGGACGTGGCTTCGCTGTTGTCGCAGATGAAGTCAGAACATTAGCGCAAAAAACTCAACAATCGACGACTGAAATTAAAAGTATGATCGAACAGCTACAAGCGGGTGCTAGTTCAGTTTCCAATGCCATGAACCAAAGTAAAGATACGGCATTTGAGGCTGTTGAGCGTTCACAGCAAGCCAATGGGGCTTTAGATAAGATTAGAGATGCGATTCACCAAATCTCTGATATGAATATTCAAATAGCATCAGCAGCAGAAGAGCAAAGCTTGGTGGCAGAAGAGATCAATAACAACACAGTGAAGATCAAAGATCTATCCACACAAGTTTCAGAAGCCGCAGATGGTGCCAATCTTGCGATGCAAGTTCAAACTGAAAATGTTCGAGAGCAAGATTCAATCATGAACAAATTCATCGTTTAGTTTATTGGCTAACTCACACAAAAAGCGAGTCATTCACTCGCTTTTTGTATTTATAACAATAATATATGAAACAACAACCAATCATTACTCATATCAAAGAACTCAACTAAAGTTGTAACTATTTCTGGCTACTCTTGAGTTTTCTAACTATAACACTGATAGAGAATGAAATTTCAGAAGGACATGACATGAAATTCAGCCACAAAATTGTTGCCGCTTCATCCATCTTATTATTGGTTACCGTATCGTTATTAACCGCAAAACAATACTTCACTATGCAATCTGAAGTTCAATCACAAGTGAACGAAAGTGTAATAGAAATCATTGATAGCGTTAAAAATACCGTAGCTTCCGAAATTAATAACCGTAAAGCGATTGCCGCCTATTCCACAAGCATGCTTGAAGTTGATTTGTCACCTCAGCACATTTCCGATGTGATTACCCGTCCAGTAGTCAAAGATACGTTTCTACTTGTTGGGTTAGGATTTGAAAATGATGGTTCCAATATTAATAATGATCCTTCTTGGAATCCTGGTAGCAGTTGGGACCCAAGATCTCGCCCATGGTACAAAGCAGCACAACAAGCAAATAAACTGATCATCACCGCCCCTTACGCAGACTCCGCCACCAATGAGATCCTCGTATCGATTGCGACTCCTGTACGTGAGAATGGTAACTTCATCGGGTCTATTTTTTACGACGTAAGCTTGGCTGGACTTGCAGAAATAGTAAATAAAGTGACCCTATTTGATGCCGGTTACCTATTTTTAGTATCCGAAAATGGAACCACCATTGCTCACCCTGAAAGCAGTATGAATGGTAAACCGATGAGCGAGTATTTACCAAATGTGAGCATCAAGGAGTCACCGCAATATGTCGATTTTGATGGTAAAACCTTTGCTGTCGATTTCTCTAAAGTACCCGGCGAAGATTGGTACGTCGGAGCAATTTTAGATGAAGGTATTGCTTTCCAAGCGGTTTACGACTTACGTGATAGCTCCATTTTATACACTTTAATTGCGCTTGTGCTCAGCATTGCAATACTCCTAATACTGATCAAATCATTAATGAAACCATTAGAAGTACTGAATGATGCAATCCAAGACGTTGCTTCCGGTCAAGGTGACTTAACGAAACGCCTAGATACCAATACTGACCAAGAATTCTCTCAACTTGCCCAAGGTTTTAACACCTTCACTGAAACGCTGCAGATGCAAATTACTCAATCTAAAACGATCGGTAAGGAGATAATGAGCAATACGGAAATGACAGCAAGCGGTGCTGAACAATCGGTATCGGCAATGCAAAACCAGCTTCAAGAGCTTGAACAACTTGCGACAGCGATGCATGAAATGGCCACAACGTCATCAGATGTAGCAAACAATGCTCAAGGTGCCGCCGCCGCAGCGAAAGACGCTGATGAAGCAACCATTGAAGGCAATACCATTGTTGGTGACACAACGGTCGCAATTGATAACTTGTCGGCTCGTATTGATGAAGCCGTTTCAGAAGTACAAGTATTGGAATCAGCAACAGATAACATCGAAACCATTCTTAAAGTAATCAATGACATTGCTGACCAGACAAACTTACTTGCACTTAACGCTGCCATTGAAGCCGCGCGGGCAGGAGAATCTGGCCGTGGGTTTGCTGTTGTAGCAGATGAAGTGAGAACTCTTGCTCAGCGAACTCAACAATCCACCACTGAAATTCGCAGTATGATTGAACAACTTCAAGCAGGGGCAAGTTCAGTGTCTAACGCGATGAATCAAAGTAAAAATACAGCCATTGAAGCGGTAGAGAAGGCACAGCAAGCCAATGGTTCTCTTGAGCGAATTCGTGGTGCAATCGAGCAGATTTCAGACATGAATATCCAGATAGCCTCTGCGGCAGAAGAACAGAGCTTAGTTGCGGAAGAGATAAACAACAATACCGTGAAAATTAAGGATTTATCCACTCTAGTGGCAGATGCAGCAGAAGGAGCAAATGCTGCAATGCAAGTACAAATCAGCAATGTAAGACAGCAAGACGAGCTTCTTAATAAGTTCATTGTTTAAGTAAAGCTAGCTGGTTAGATACACAAAAACGAGGCTTAATGCCTCGTTTTTTATTAACTATTAACTATTAACTATTAACTATTAACTATTAACTATTAACTAGCATCATGCAGGATTTTGCTGGAATATCGAAGCTTAACTTTCCTCCAATATTCTCTAATGTTTTACGAGTCATTAAATCGGTCACATCAGCGCCCCAAGGAACAAGTAGACTTTGGCTTCGAACCGACTTATTGATCACCACCAGGCCTTTCTTCCCTCTAGAAAATACAATCATGTCGTCATTTGCTTCGATCACTGACATTTTTTCACCATGAACCTGGTTATGAAATCCGATCATATTCATCATTGCTTCTGAGCGCCAAGCATCCTGCCAACGTGGTTTTCCTTCTGAATTTACGATACCACTAGTATCTAAATCTGTGTAGACAAGTGGGACGCCCCCATCACGACCTAAAATGTATGCATAAGCCAAGTGTTCACTTGCTTCATCCATCACCAAATCAAGGAAGACATCGTTGTTTGGAATATCATGAGTAACCGTAAACGTTATCGCTCGACGGTGTGACAACGCCTGGCCAAAGCAGTATGGGTCAATCAAAGCTTTCAAACTGCCTTTCGGAGCAAACGCATCATGAATGGTTTTAAAAAGAGGGAAATCATACGCCCCTAAACGAGTCTCTTCTAAATAAGGTTTTAAGAAAATCTCGTACTCTTCTTCAGTCGCACCACCATCTGTGATTATTTCACCAAAAATATGAATATCTTTAGTTATGTCCTCAGTCCATACTCTTTTAAGATGCTCAATTGACATGTGCTTAGCCGCATCAATTCGGAAGCCTTTAACACCCATAGCTTTTAAAGCTTTAAGGTAATTCTGCTGTTGAGTTACAACATAATCGCTCACGCGCAAAGTCGGTAAGCCGGGATCTTGTGGTCCGCCTGATATACGACCATTTTGCACTTCCCACTTATCTTTCCAATTCTCAATACCGAACGCTTCAACAAAATCATCTTCATCAAACAGCGGCTTAGAGAGATCGCCAAATAGTTTTAATTCTTCTACACGTCCATTGCTCTCTTCATACTCAGCCATATCCGCGGCATTAGGGTATTGCAGATCTAATCGCTGCTTAGATTCGTTAGCCATGTGATTGAAGACCACATCCACATAGGTTCGTATGCCTTGTGCTTTTAAAGCATCAACCATCGCCTTAAAGTCATGAGTATTGCCAAGTTGGTTGTCAATAATTCGGTAATCTTGAGGCTGATATCGTTGCCACCATTTAGTACCTTCAGCCGTTCTCGCTGATTTCATTGGCGGTGAAACCAACACTGATTTGTAACCCAAAGAATGGATGGTACTAGCTTGAAGGGCGATGTTTGAATAAGTCCAATCGAATGCATGTAAAATTACATCACTACTCTTCTGCTTCGGCACTACTGAATGCGTCATAATTTCTCTCCTATCTTCTTGGGCTTCAACCTATACATACAAGGTTAAAAATGAATACAAGCCCAAACAATGCAACGATTATATGATCAGCAATGAAATCTCCCTCCCCCTTTTGCAATGCGACCCCGGAGGATACCTTAGGGCGTAGAAGGTTAACGGAATGAAATTCTGGATAATTCATGCTTCAGCTTTCAACTTACCCCTATGCACACTCTAAAAAAAATAGACATAACACTTTGATATATTGAAAGAATAATTAATGACCAGCACAAACGCCCTTACTCCATTCCTTTTCATGATGTTTATGAAAACCTCTTACTACCACGTAAAGTATTTTAGGGATCAGTTAATAGCCAAAGCCAAAGCTGTGATCTTTATCACTCATAGCAGTAGTCATAAATGGGGAAACATAAACAATCAAACAACACGTCGGCAAAAAAAGAGCATAGAATTACCTCTATGCTCTTAAGTTTTCGTTATAGATGACTTCAATCAAATTACGTTCGGTACAAAACCTTAATAACATGCCAACCAAATTTTGTTTTTACCAATAGTGGCGTTAAGATTTCACCAGTGAATACGGCTTTATCAAACTGAGGGACCATCTGCCCTTTTTGAAATTCCCCTAAATCCCCTCCTTTTTTACCTGACGGACAGGTGGAGAATTTTTTTGCAAGCGTCTGAAATTTTGCGCCTTTCTTTAACTGTTTGATAATGTCTTCTGCTTGTTCTTTATGCTTCACCAAAATGTGGAGCGCTGCTGCTGATCTAGCCATAATTAATCTCAAAGTGTTGCGATACGCCATTTTACCTCATCAATTCTAAATCTTCACTCATCGTTACCTAGCCAATTTGAGTAGACGCAATAAAAACGCATAAATATTAAGACTTAAGTTGCCGTTAAGCTATGATCAGATAAGATTGCATAAGAATATTTTAATGTAGGTGGATATATATGGCTCGACCAAAGAGTAAGGCTAACCAATCGCAAGGCATGCTAATGTTTAAGCTATCATTAAAGCAAAGCTTTGCCATTGGTACGCTTAAGGTAAGAGAAATTGTCCCTTATATGCCAACGACAAAAATCCCATACTCTCATCATCATGTTATTGGTACTATCACCATCAGAGAGCTAACCGTGCCTGTCATTGATATGTCCGCGGCGATTGGTTTTCGTCCAATAGAGCCAGAAGAGTATGAAAATTGCTTCCTAATTGTCACCGACTGTTTGCGAACTGTGGTTGCATTTATGGTGCGATCTATCGACAAAATAATAGAGTGTGATTGGAAATCTATTGAGCCGCCACCAACCGTAACTGGACATAATGTCTTTGTTACCGGAATCACCCGATTTGAAGACAACATCGTCCAGCTGTTAGATGTAGAATTATTGCTATCTAAAATCTACCCACAGTATGACTCAGCTCGAATTCCAATGCTCACCGATATTGAACGAGAAAGACTAAAAGCGTTGCATATTTTGCTGGTAGACGATTCATCCATTGCCCGCAAGCAGCTTTCCGATGCCTTAGATAGTATTAATATTCCATACAAAATTTGTAATAACGGCCTTGATGCTTTAAAAGTCATGAAAGAGCAAGCTGAGAACAATACCCCTATTGAACTTCTCGTAAGTGATATAGAGATGCCCGGTTTAGACGGCTATGAGCTAGCCTTCGAAGTACAAAATGATCCCTCTCTAAACCAATCTTACCGCATATTACATACATCCCTTTCTAGCGAAATTTGTGTCGATAGGGCGCAGCAAGTAGGAGCACATGAAGCGTTAGAAAAGTTTAATGCTGGTGAACTAATTGAAGCGATGTTACGAGGCGCTAAGAACTTAGAATCCGCAGCAATGACAAGCTAATCATTCGATTTAATGTTCAACAAAATAGCCTTAGCCTTTGTTAAGGCTATTTTTTTGGCATGCTATAACTACGGCTAACAAACTCAACTTCTGGCGACTTTGTAATCTGATTGGTGTAAGAGGCAAGTGCATACATTGTATTCGCCAATAAGTTAGCGTATTTAAATAGAATAGGATCGGGGCTCTTACTACTAGTATGCTCGATCTTAACCAGAGCTCTAACAATCTTTTTTGCCTGACATCGGCAAAGGTGCAACTGGCTTGCGATTGGATGACCACCTGGTAACACAAAGCCTTGAAAGCCTCCGTCTAATTTTTCTCTCAGTTGAACATAATCTTTTTTCAACTCTTCCAGCTCATTTACAGAAATAGCCAGTTTTCCACGGACAGAACCATTCAAATGATAGATATTAGGTTGAACCCGGCTCAATAAATCACGCGAATAATCATCAAGCTCCATAGAGAGCACAAAACCAACACGACTGCACAGTTCATCTGCGATTATTTCGAAATCACAAACAGGACTCTCTTCGTAAATAAATGGATAACAGAATTCATCCCAATCACGGCTTACAGGTTTCACCTCAAGAACTCACTTAAAATTCAATGACTATAATAACAATAACCAACTACTTAAATTGTATATGCATACACAAATAAGTCATACACTCACAATTTCTAGCCAGTATCCACACAACTCATTTTATTGATAACAAGTTAATTTCAATATAACTTTCTTTAAATAGAAAAAAAGCCTCAATATATGAGGCTTTTTTAATATGTAATCAGGCTTATTTGCTCATTTGAACCAGAGATTTACCCAATAGCCACTCTAGCTCTTTAGAGCTTTCAGAACCAAATTGTGATTCAGCAAGTTTGTATAAGCGGTCAATACCRTTTGCTGCAAATTCATGAGCATTTTCTGATACAACTACATGGTGGAAAAGCAAGCGTAAAATAGCTAAGAATTCTGCATTTTCCAAAGCAACAAGCCAGCTTTTTGAAAAGCCTTCAAGATCTTTATCGAACTCAATATGTTCCATAAACATTTTAAAAATGCGACCGTCTAATGCTGCGGTAAAGTCAGTTTTCTTAGGAAAGTGATGGCTAATACCAGTGCGAGAAACGCCCGTCTGTTGACTTAGAGTTGTGTAAGACATCTTGTCATAACCCAATCTCAATAGCTGGTCGATAACAGCATCCATAATCTTCTGAATTGTGATTTCAGTATCTTCTTTACTACGCTTTGGCATGGTTTAACGCTCTTCTTTTTTGTAAATCCATCTAATTCAATTGCCTGAACCAGCATGAAAGTAATTATCCGTATTATGTTCTTTATAGAATAAACTGCAAGCTTAAATTTACTACCTGCTTTTCAGAAAGTAACAGCACAACATTAAGCAGTATTACAAATAAACCCTAGAATCAATATGAGAAAAACATTTCTATCAGCGATGTTAACAATAACATTATTAACATTTAAAACAAACTTCGTAACAGAGTAATATGTAATCAATAAGTTTCATATAAATAAATTACATTATCGATCACAATATAAAGCCATAATATTAATTCGTTTTAGAAATACTATTCTACACATAGATAATCTTATAAAATCCTTCATGAAGCAACTAACTGTCTAACATTCTAACCTTTAGGTGACATAGCTCCATTCAGTAATGTGACTAAGATCACACATGTATTAACCACAAACCGACTATGTACAGAAAGCCACCGCTTTAATAAATAACATAGCATACGATTCATTAAATAGACAAGAATCATTCATTTCTCTAGATGTCGCTCCATTTGCTCGTTAGAATAGCCTCATATTTTGTAAGAGGATTTGTTATGAGTATTGATCTAAAAGAAACTGAAGTATGTGAAGCATGTGGCTGTGCGGGCGAAATCGGTTTTATCATTAAAGAAGGCGATGATGTATCTGAAGTAATGATTAGCGCAACTAGCCAAGAACTACTGGACGCTGAGTTTGCTAAGTACTTAAGTTTAGCCCAAGGTGTATGCAAAAATGTACAGCATGACATTTTGAAATCTACTGATGAGTCAACAGAGCTAACAGCCCGCTTTAAATTTGAAGTCAGTGCTGAAAAGCTTATCTTTGAATTAAAGACTCGTTCTTTAAGACGTTAATTCTGAGATCCACGAATAAAACGAGCACTATTGCTCGTTTTTAACGTCTAACTTCACCCATTTCAACGCTCCATTGGTCTCAAAACTCTTCTCAGCAACACACTCAAGTAAAATATCTGAAACCTGAATAACAGCACCTATGGTATAGGCTTTATCTTCGAAATAGCAGACTCTTTGTCCCAACTCTTCAGTTATGATGAGAGCGGCGCTGGGAGTTGAAACAGTTTTGGCCTGCACTGCATTGGTACATAAACTGATCCCAGTAAATAGTATGATTTTGTTTAAAAACTTCATTACACTACTCTATATAGATATTTATTGCTTACAGCCAATAGCGATAGCAACCGAAAAGTAGGCTCCCCTGATGTACAAAACGATATTACTTGCCAGCACGCTGCTTTTCGCATCACAAGCGATCCATTCCGCACCCTTAGATTCCTACCAACTGCTGAACCATTTAGATAACTATGGCAACCTTTACCTGCGCAATAAACCTTACACCTCGCTACCAAATGATTTATTAGTTAAGGGTAATCTTAATATTGCAAAAACCAGTATCACTCGCTTGCCTGCTGGTTTAAAGGTACTTGGTAGCTTAGACGCTTCAAATAGCATGGTAAAACAAATTAAAGCTGGTACGTCTATAAAAGGGTACGCCAATTTCATTGGAACACAAATTCAGTCGTGGCCCAAGGGCGTTAAAGTTGGCGGATACCTCAACCTAACCGATACACCGCTAACCAAATTACCGAATCGACTGAAAGTAAAAGGTGATTTAAGCCTAATCCGAACGCCTTTGACCGCATTACCTAACGGATTAGAGGTAGATGGAGACCTGTATATTGGGGGATCTGGTCTTACCGAGTTTCCAGATATTATGACCGTTAAAGGCAACATATTTCTGGGTGGCAATCGCATTTCAAAATGGCCATCAAAACTCAATCTAGGTGGCGCCGTTGCAAAATAATCTGTCTCAGATATGAAAAAAGGAGCGTTTATCGCTCCTCTCTTTCTTATGCTTGATTCTTCACCGGGTTTGCGTAGCTATCAATCAAATACTGATGCGCCCCCAATGGAAGTTGCTCCAATTTTGATTCAAAATCTCTACGGGTCGCCTCTGTTATTGAGCTATCTTCCTTACCTTCAGCCAGAAGGTTAATCGGGAATAATTTATAATTGCGGTGTATCTGACGATCAATTTCCGTTGCTAATGCTTCAGGCGTTTCGTAATCATCTTCGATCACTTGGCCAAATGCGACATGTACACGAGATTTACGTCCAATGATCCCTTGAATGATACTTTCGATATCTTCAAACTCACCTTTCTCATAAACGCCATGTGTCGCTTTTTCATATAGCTCACGGGCTTTAGCGATATCACACGGATCATTTTCGTACGATATTGAAACTGGCACAATTTTCAGTGATTTTACATATTCTGAAAAAGGCGTCTTTTGCTTACGCCCTTCCACATGAAACATTTTCAGGATCGCAGGATCGGTAAAATCATTCCCGTCCTTTGCTCTCCCCTCTTTCTGCGCTATCCAAATAGAATTTCCAGTTTCTAATGAGTGCTTGATGTATGAAGAAAGCTGTCCAAGCATTTTCATCATTTCACGAGGTCCTTTTGCAGATCGTTTCACAATAAAACTTTTATTGATCCTCATGAGGTCTGCGGCGCACGGTTTTTTTAATAAATTATCACCGATAGCAATACGAACTGTTCTGTGATCCTCTTGATACAAACCATAGTTGACCAAAGCGGGATCCATCGCGATATCTCGGTGATTAGACACAAATAAATAAGCCGTATCTTTATCTAAAGCATCAAGCCCAGAGTAAGTCACCCCATCCGTTGTCGTATTCAGAGTATTTTTTAAATACTTTTTTACTTCAAGCTGGATAGCATCAACAGAACGGTATTTACTCCACTTAACTTTCAGGTAAACACGCAAAACAGGACTCATTAAAGTTTTAAACCAAGTCGCATGATTTGAAAATCGATGTTCTAGAATAGCATTGATAAATTCTTCGTCATTAATGAGACGATTAATTGCAGCTGGGATCTCATCATCATTGTAAGGACGGATATCAGCATAAAGATCGGTATTAGAAGTCATTTTTCACTACATCAAATAAAAAAGCTTCTTCATTCTACGCATTGTTGACGACACTCGCAGCTACATAGTCCATACTTTTGACAAGGTCAGACCAGATTATCTCCAAATATCAGACTTATAGTTGGAATTTTTGATCATAACCGTTAATCTTATCGCCCCATAAATTTAGGTTTACACTATGAATTACGCGATTGAACACCAGAACACTAGCTACCCTTACTTGGTCATTACCCCAAGAAAAAAAGTGCTCAAGCATAGTTTAATCACTGTCCAAAGTAGCCTGCTCTTAATTAAGCTTGGAAAAACTGAATACGCTATTGAACAAGGGGAAACCATCTGGGTGCCATTTGATTGCCTAACTTCAATCACTTTTTTTCCAAATACTCATATTCAACGTGTTGATTTTTCAATTCGGCTTACTGACAAGTTCCCAACTCAATCGGGTTTAGTTCGCTTATCAGAACTCTCACGTGCCGTATTAAATAAGCTAACTCAAAAGAAGCTATCTCCACAGCATGAGAAAGATCTATTAGCGGTACTTAAAGAGGAAGTTCTCTCCCTTCAGCCAACGTTAATTGAAACTCAGCTAAGTCGTGAGTTTAATCAATGGGAGCCTGGAAAGAGTTCTGATCTAGAGCAGATAAATATCTTAGTCATGACAATGCGCGAGAGCAAAAAGCGTCTTCAATCTGGTCAAAAGAAAGCACTTATTATTGAGCAACTTTTCTCCGGTAAAGAAGAAGAGTTTGAGCAGTTATGTCTGCTTGTATTTGGAAGTGAGCTTTAAACATTCCTTTAGTTTAAGCATTCCTTTAGATAGCAAAAAGCCGCTGAGAGGCTCTCCTCTTAGCGGCTTTATTAGATCATTGAAAGTCTAAAATGGCAGTTCGATCTGCATCATGACATCGCCTTGATAAACTTCATGCCAACGGTAATCAAAACGCATTCTAGGCTCACCGCTTTTTTTCTCACCCAGACCAATACTGATCTGTAAACCGTGATTAGTCAGCCACTCTTCTGTGGTCATTTGGTTTTCATTTTCAGCCAACTCATCTGGCATCCAAATGCCTAGACCAATGTAATTACTAGATATATTTTGCGTTAAGATAGGCTCATCTTCTGGCCTTAATGCCCACTCTGCCCAGTAAGTATTCGGCATTTTTTCTTCTTCAAGCAAGCCTCCTAATGTAGAGACTTGTGAGCTAATCATATCAACGCCATTGGCTATTGAGTCACACCAACTGGATTTTGACTCCAACATGACGGATTCATTACTAAAAAAGTCACACCCAGCATAAATCGATGGCGCATAAGCCACAGTTAGCATAGAAGCTATGAACATCTTTTTTAGCATAGTCATCGGACCTTATTAGATTAGTGGTTGATTATCTAATACAGATTGCTGTGTTGCAACTTTTTACTAACCGAAACCGTGGTTAGATCATCAATTGCCTCACCTGCCATTAATCGATTACGGATATCCGTGCTGCGCACATTGACTGTTTCAGGGCACGCCATCACACACCATCGATGCATTATTTGTTCCGCTTTATAGAATTTTGAAAACTTGAAAAAGTTATCTGGTCCTATAACAAAGGTTATATCGGCATGTGGGTACAATTCTTGAATTCTATTTAAGACCGCAAAAGTGGTGACACTTTTCCCCGGTAGGTACAATTCTTGCTCAACGGTTGAACGCAGTACATTTGGAAGTGCGAGATCAGAGATAAAATCATCCAAAAGTTCACAACGTATATCATAGTCCAGCATGGTTTTGCCCCATGCATGGGCAATACTAGGAACCAATAAAGTGCAATCAAAGTGGGTTAATGAATCAATAACGCTCTTATGGCCTAAACTTGGCGGATTAAACGCACTCCCAAACACTGCTATTTTCTTCATGCCTGACTTTCGCCTATTAAATTGAGTTTTTTAATCAAATGAATTCGGTATGATACTACTAATTTCACTATTTTTTATATTGCTTGCAGAAAAGGAACTCTAATGGAACAACTCATCCGAGATGAAATGCGTGTTCTCCCATCAATTGATGCTCATTTTGAAATTGATCGCCGCGTCGCATTCATCAAGAACAAGCTACAACAATCGGGTTGTAAATCGTTAGTACTTGGCATCAGCGGTGGGGTCGACTCCACAACCTGTGGCCGACTTGCGCAATTGGCAATTGATGCCCTAAATACAGAATCAAACTCGCAGGCTTATCAATTTATTGCCGTTCGCCTTCCGTACGGTGAACAAAAAGATGAAGATGAAGCACAACTAGCGCTCTCTTTTATTCAACCGAGTCACTCTGTTTCTGTCAACATTAAAGCAGGCGTTGATGGGTTACATTCGGCTTCTCATGTTGCTTTAGAAGGCACGAACCTTCTTCCAACTGACTCAGCAAAAATCGACTTTGTTAAAGGCAATGTTAAAGCACGAGCACGGATGGCAGCGCAATATGAAATCGCTGGCTATGTTGGCGGCTTAGTAATTGGTACTGACCATTCAGCTGAAAACATTACTGGCTTCTATACCAAGTTTGGTGATGGCGCTTGCGATATGGCTCCACTGTTTGGATTAAACAAGCGCCAAGTCCGAGAGTTAGCCGCAACTTTAGGTGCTCCTGAACAGTTAGTTAAAAAAGTGCCTACCGCAGATTTAGAAGAACTTGATCCACAAAAAGCGGATGAAGATGCTCTGGATTTGTCTTATGAACAGATTGACGACTTTTTGGAAGGCAAGCCTGTTTCACAAGATGTTACCGACCGTCTAGTGAATATTTATAAAGCGACTCAACACAAGCGTCAGCCAATTCCTACGATCTATGACTAGCTCTAAGTTCTAAGCTCTAAGCTCTAAGCTCTAAGCTCTAAGCTCTAAGCTCTAAGCTCTAAGCTCTAAGCTCTAAGCTCTAAGCTCTAAAAAGCATAAAGGCTAACAACACTCGTTGTTAGCCTTTTTTAAATCACAAGAGATGAACACGAAGCTTAATCAATCACTTCGATATCCGTTTTAGGGACGCAGCAACAGGCTAAAATTTTCCCCATGCTCCTCTCTTCATCTTGTATAGCAGGAGCATCAAAATGATCGACCTTGCCGGACTCTAACGTCATCATACACGCACCACAGATGCCAGCACGGCAACTATTCATAATCGACAACCCAGCGTTTTCGGCTTGTTTCAGTAATGTATCTTGGTTATTCCCTTCAAACAGATAGCCATTCACACTCAATTGCAGCGCTTTTTCTTCTGCCGCGACTAATTGAAGATCGTCAACGCCTTCATTTTCACCAACATTCCCGCTTGAAGTATCTTGATAGAACTCTTTCTCTTTGGTTTCTAAAACTTCGATTACATCTCCGGCTTGGATCAATCCTTCATTTTTTGCCACTAGGTTTTGCCCAAAGAAAACACCGCCACGCTCATTAGCGCGAAAACGAGATAGTGTATTCAGCGGCTCTTTCGTTGTTCTGAATTCGCCTTTTTCCACATCGACTGTAGTCAGAATGCAGCGTTCACACGGCTTTACTGCTTCAAACTCTACTTCACCGATACGAATACGCTTCCAACTATCTTCAATGAATGGCTCAGAACCAGACACCACTAAATTGGTTCTAAATTGATCCATTGAGTGAAATTCAGGGCTACGTCTGTTCAGCTCATCTAATGATTGTTGGCTAATAATAAGCACAGGGTATCCATCAGCAAAACTGACATTATGGCCAAGTTTTTCGCGCACTCGATTAGACTGCTCCCCACAAAATAGAAACTCTACTCGCAATCCGAGAACTTGGCTAAACCAATCATCAGCACAATCCGTCGTGGTATATGCAGTAAAGGTATCTTTCCATACTTGTGCTGGTGACTCTTGCATTTTGAATTCCGAATACACCAGTTTTAGGGCAGGCATTCCGGGGTACGTAAACATAACGCCATCCGCGACTAAGCAAGATTTCACTTTCACCATCTTTGGGTATTTTCTAGCGGTCACCATGCTTCCATCAGACAGCGCAATCATAAATCGACGATCGAAGCTTAAACCTTGCTTCTCTACCCATGAATTTGAAAGCGAGATCCCTCCAACAGATTTAGCAGGGTAAACATTAATTTGAGTAAGTGTTGGGGTGGAGTCTGTGTGTTGAGTGACTTTGCTGCGAGGTGTTGTATTTTGAGATGACATTACTAACCCTATCCTTTGTGTTCAGTATCTAACATTTCTATTTTGCCATGCTAACAAACTTCTGCTTACAAAAGAATTCACCGTCATCCCAGAAATACGAAGGAAAAGTCAGAAAGAAGATGAAATCAAATAGTATTTCCTCTATCATCCTGTCGCCTAAACGGAAGCGATTGCATTCACACTTTTCGCTCTATTTAGGCTCCAATCACATAACTATTTTCATTGGTGGGAGCTTATAAATGACAACACTTACGATCACTCGTCCAGACGACTGGCATGTTCACCTTCGTGATGGTGACGTTCTTGCGGACACCGTTCGAGACATTAGCCGTTACAATGGCCGTGCTTTGATCATGCCAAATACCATCCCACCCGTCACTGATACTGAAATGGCGTTAGCGTACCGCGAGCGTATCATGGCAGAAAAGCCAAGTGCTCAATTTAAGCCTTTGATGGCGCTTTACCTAACAGACAATACCACTACCGATGAAATTCGTGCTGCAAAAGCATCAGGTGCTGTTGTTGCTGCAAAGCTCTACCCTGCTGGCGCGACAACCAATTCAGATTCTGGCGTCACTTGTGCTAAAAATATTTATCCGGTTTTAGAAGCGATGCAAGAAGTTGGTATGCTGCTCCTCATTCACGGCGAAGTCACGGCTCATGATGTCGATATCTTTGACCGCGAGAAGGCATTCTTAGATACCGTTCTCGCTCCAATTGTGAATGACTTTCCGAACCTAAAAATCGTGTTAGAGCATATCACAACAGCCGATGCCGCCGATTTTGTTAACCGTGCAAACGACAACGTTGCTGCAACTATTACTGCTCACCACTTATTGTATAACCGCAACCACATGTTAGTTGGCGGAATTAAACCTCACTTTTACTGCTTGCCAATTTTAAAACGCAACACCCACCAGCAAGCTTTAATTGCAGCCGCAACCAGTGGTAGCAAAAAGTTCTTTCTAGGAACCGACTCTGCCCCTCATGGTAAGGGTAAAAAAGAAGCCGCTTGTGGCTGTGCTGGTTCATATACCGCTCATGCCGCACTAGAACTGTATGCTGAAGTTTTTGAACAAGAAGGCAAGCTTGAAAACTTAGAAGCATTTGCAAGTCACAATGGCCCTGATTTTTATGGGCAAGCGCGTAATACCGATACAGTCACACTCGTTAAAGCAGAGTGGACCGTTGCATCAACCATGCCTTTTGGACAAGATATTGTTGTGCCAATCCGAGCTGATGAGACCATTGCTTGGACGGTTAAGTAAATATTCGTTGTGCTAAATTAATCTAGAGTTCAACTCAGACATAACGGCAATGAGCGATAATGTTCATTGCTGTTTTTATTGACTTAGCATTCAGCTGAGCGGAACAATCAATAGCTATCATCTATCATCTATCATCTATCATCTATCATCTATCAAGATTCATCACCTCTACGCACCGATTCGCCCCTGAAATCTATTCACTTTAAAAAATCTTTTGCTCGATTCATTTCCGCTGTTACTCTCATAAAACAAGCATCTCAAAAACAAGGCTCGGCAATGCAAAGCTCATACTTTTATCCAATCGGAACCGCTGGCGTCAAATGGACGCAGAAAGAGAAAGACGCATGGCGTGAACAAGTCACAATCAAACGCTCTTACCAAGAAGAAGTGGTTTCAAAAATCACAGCACTAAACGCTGATTTTGACATCGAACAATACGGAGCACTGAGCTACGACCCTGACCGCTACCCTCTTTTTGCGATTAAAACTAAAAATTGGGATCCCTCAAAACCGACCATTTTAATCACTGGCGGCGTTCACGGATATGAAACCAGTGGTGTTCAGGGGGCTTTGACCTTTCTACAAACTCAGGTTCACCACTATTTAGACCGCTTCAATTTTATCGTAACGCCATGTATTAGCCCTTGGGGTTACGAAACGATTAACCGTTGGAACCCACTTGCTATCGATCCTAACCGTTCGTTTTATGCCAATAGCCCAGCAGAAGAATCCGCATCAGTGATGCAGTTTGTTAACGCTCTCAACATTGATTTTCTCATGCACATAGACCTGCATGAAACAACAGACACGGATGAATCTGAATTTATGCCTGCACTTGCTGCTCGCGACGGTGTGAAGTATATCGAAGAAGAGGTGCCTGATGGGTTTTATACCGTGGGAGATTCGGAACAGCCTGTTGAAGCCTTCCAAAAAGCAATCATAGACTCAGTAAGAAAAGTGACTCATATCGCTCCGCCAGATTCTGACGGCAATATTATTGGCTCTCCAGTCACTCAAGAAGGAGTCATCAACTACCCAATGACTGAGCTTTCTCTTTGCGGTGGAATGACGAATTGCAAATTTGGTTCAACAACAGAAGTTTATCCTGATAGCCCGAAGGTGACAGATGAAGAGTGTAATAAAGCTCAAGTCGCAGCCATTGTGGGTGGGTTAAATTACCTGATTGAGCACTCAGTGTAGGGTAATTCAATTTAACTAATTATGCTTTTAGCTGCATCGTCGCTAAAAGCATAATTTATTATCACTTATCAGTAAGCGAAGCCGAAGCGATCCAATCGTGTTTCTAGATACTGAATCGATATTAGGCAAAGAGCGGTCTGCGGTTATGTACAAACAATTTTTATACCTATCAGTATAAGTGTCACGCCTCCAAGTAATTCCATTTTACTTTCCAGCCAAGTTCCACATTTAGAACCGATAAAAATTCCCCCCCAACTAAATCCGAAGGTTATTAACCCGATAATCGCACACGCTATCATCGGATTAACATCAAGAACCGAAAGAGTGAAGCCTGCTGCAATGGCATCAATACTGGTTGCTATCGCGAGAAAAAACAGCACTTTATGGGTTATATCACGGATATTTTTCTCTGCTCCGTCCGACATCGATTCGTGAATCATTTTACCACCAATCACGACAAGAAGGAGAAAAGCAACCCAAGGTGCATATGACTCAGCAAATCCTAGAACACCCTTTCCACCTAGATAACCCAAGAGCGGCATCGCGCCTTGAAAGGCACCAAAATAGACTCCCGACATAAGCGCTAAAGCTCTAGAATTTTTAATATGTTTTGCTCCAAGACCAATAGATACAGCGAACGCATCCATACTGAGAGCAATGGCTAAAATAACGACATCAACCAAGGACAATTTCCTGAGGTATAAAATTTTGGAGTGGCATTATAGATAAGCGAGCCTATTTGTTCCAGTTCAATCCGTACAAGAAGGTAATGTTTAAAGCCAACACAGTAAGCACCACTCTCATGTGCTTACATCTTACCCTTAATTGCTTTGATCGTTGGACGAATATGGGGCTAAGAATGTTATAAGTCACACATCAATCTGAGACCCATTGTTATGTGACTGACATCGCAGACGTCCGGAGAATTTACAGATATAACGAATATGCAACCCATTCAGTAATTAAGGGATTACGATGAACACCATTTCCACTCTAATTTACGATACCCTGATAGACCTTTCGAATAATGAACCAGAACAACACGCCGAAATTCGACAAAATTTATATAATCAATTAGATCTACCTTTAGATAAGCAAAGAACGTTATATTCAAACGCACTCGGACCAGCAAGCTCTGGAAAACTAGAGAAAAGGGCAGATTTCGACAATGCATTAAACGTCGCCATCAGAGCACTAGAAACGCCTGAAAAATAAAAATTAGCGGCCATGATCCCCCATAGGCCGCTAATTCCATGGACGACTAAAAGAACGCTCTTCTCCGCCAACGCCTCAAGAATACCCATTGCTTTTTCTCTAAACAGATCTCTTAATAACCTGACCGTTGGTGTAATCCCTTACAGCAAACGGTTTTTGTATTGCTCCGGCGTGAACCCCGAATATCGCTTAAACATTGTGATAAAAGGGCTTGCTTGGTTGTAACCTAGAGTTAAGGCCACCTCTTTAACCGACTGACCGCTGCGCAGTAGCTCCATCGAATGTAGATATCGCACCCTTAATCGCCACTCGGTATAACTCATCCCTAATTCGCTTTGGCAATAACGAGCAAGCGTTCTTTCCGTGGTGTGAACTCTGCTTGCCCAATCTGCGAGTGACATATCATCGGTTGGGTTCTCCTCTATCGCCGCAAGAATAGGCGCTAAGTATTTATGATTGCTAGACGGTAGAAAGTGGTGTTCAACCTCTTCCGTTGCCAGTTGATCAAGCAAAACTTGAACCAATCGCTTGTCAGATTCCGATTGTGCAATGTTGACATCTCGACGTCGTAAGTCATCAATAATGGCAGACACAATTGGGGTGACTTTTATCAAACTAGTCTGGTTTGGAAACGACGCGGTTAGCTGATGAGCGATATTCAATGAACAGTAGTCGAGGGGCTTACGATTATAACTGCAATGCATCACATTTGCGGGAACCCAAATCGCTAAATGGGGAGGAGCAAGGAAACGGGTTCCTTCAGCTTCCATTTCCAAAATCCCGCCACTGATCAACTGAACTTGCCCCCATTCGTGGCTGTGAGTTCTTGTTTCAGTATTCGACAAAAACGCTTCAAAATTCATAAACACATCTGATGGTGCGTTTTCCGTTGATAAGGATCGGTGCAGCTTTCTCGGCGTTTTTTTCAAAATTGTCTTCCTATCACGCTGAATGTCTTTCTGGAGATATTTATAATTATAGCGACCAAATACACTAGCTCCAACGATTAATTACTCGATGGATATCACATGAATTATCTCTTACCTTTCTTTACCGTAGTGATCTGGGGCGGCAATTCCATCGTAAATAAACTGGCGGCATCAGCAATAGAGCCTAGTGCCATGAGCTTTTTCCGCTGGTTTTTTGCCATGGTTCTTTTAACGCCTTTCTGCTTACCATCGCTCATTCGCCAATGGAAAACCATAAAACCTTATATCCGTAAGATCGCATTTCTTGCTCTACTCGGCATGGTATTGAATCAGTCACTTGGCTACTACGCAGGACTCACCACAACTGCATCAAATATGTCTCTTATTATCTCTTTGGTTCCACTGCTTAGTGTCTTCATTAGCGTCCCGTTATTAGGTAAAAAAGTATCAGGCTTAAGCATTGTAGGTGGGGTTTTGTCGCTTTTAGGGCTAACTTTCATGCTCGGGAAGGGTGATATGCTATTTTTCACCCGCCAAGAAATCACTCAGGGTGACGGCTTAATGGTGATCGCGGCATGCATTTATGCGGTGTATTGCGTTCTTCTAAAGCGTTGGAAAATGCCTTTCTCTAACTGGCTTTTCATCTACATGCAGGGGCTATGTGCTGTGATTATGCTGACACCACTCTGGCTGACCAGTGACCAGTTACTACCCACACAAGCGTCTTATAGTTTGATCGCTTATGCCGCCATTCTGGCATCGGTCATTGCACCTTGGATGTGGGTAAAATCGATTGCAATCATCGGGGCTGATTCTACTGCGATGTTCATGAATCTTTTACCTGTCATAGCGGTCACGTTAGCCTCGACGCTGCTTGGAGAGACAATCCAGAGCTATCATCTGATGGGCGGTATTTTGGTGATATCTGGCGTTATTCTTTCACAAATTAAAACATCTAAGCAAGTTGCCGTTATTGCCAAGAGTGCAGCTTAACATCAATGTAAATTTTCTTTTTTGCTTTCGTTTATGTGAATCCACGTCAAAGACGAGCACAATAGCCTGTGAATTTGTTCGAAGTTATTGAAATTGCGCCTTCACAGCGTACACTAAAATGAATATTCGCAATAAGGAAGTTGGTTAGTGAAAGCAGTTAAACGCCATCAAGAAATTATTGAACTCGTTCAGACTCATGGTTTTGTTAGTACCGATGATTTAGTCGAACGATTCAACGTAAGTCCTCAGACAATCCGTAGAGACCTTAATGAGCTCGCAGATGACAATAAGCTACGACGTAATCACGGTGGTGCAACACTAGCATCAAGCTCTGAAAACTCATCTTATCAATCTAGGCAAGTCTCCTTACAGCCAGAAAAAGAGAAAGTCGCTGCCGCTTTGGTTAAACATATCCCCAACTGCGCCACTCTATTTATTGATATTGGTACAACGCCGGAAGCTATCGCTAGAGCACTTTTGGTGAACCATGAACAGTTAAGGATCGTCACCAATAATATTAATGTGGCGACAATTCTTATGACCAAGCCCGACTTTAAAGTCATTCTCGCCGGTGGTGAAGTCAGAAATATTGATGGTGGTGTGACTGGTGAGGCGACACTGGATTTTATCTCTCAATTCCGCTTAGATTTCGGTATTTTAGGAATAAGTGGCATCGACCACGATGGTTCGTTGCTTGATTTTGATTATCATGAAGTTAGAGTCAAACGAGCTATTATCGAAAATAGCCGCTGTGTATTACTAGGGGTTGACCATACTAAATTTGGCCGAAATGCGATGGTAAAACTGGGTACGATCGCTGATGTCGATATCATCATTACGGACACACCTCCCCCTGAAGAGATTGATGCCTTTGCAAAAGAGAACTCCGTTACTATTGAAGTCGTCTAGTACACCACTTAATGCTTCATCGATGTCACCAAGTAAGAGCCAGTGAGTGTCAATATGGAATGATTTTTTATCAGAACAGGTGCATATACTGTATATTACTGATATATTTATATTTAATCAGTTCTGATATTTGGCACAAGGTCTTATTTATTGATGAAGAAAATACTTCGATTAATAGAAGAGAATCGAGAGATCTCAAGTCATGAGAAACTGGAAAGTGTGTTATTTGATCTAAATAACATCATTGATCATGAGTATTTTTTATTTGGGTTATCCTTAAAACCAACGCTGACTACCTCTGAAACCTTACTCACTGACAACTATCCTCCTGCCTGGCGCGAACAATACGATCAATCTGGTTTTATGCACGTTGATCCTATTGTGAAATACAGCATTCATAACTTCTTGCCAATCCAGTGGGATAGAATCAAAGAACTGACCAATAGCGGCGACGAGATATTTGAAGAAGCTCGCTGCAACGGGCTCAAAAAAGGCTTCAGCATCCCTGTTCATGGACTACGAGGTGAGTTTGGTATGATTAGTTTTGCAACATCGGATGTAAAATCCTACTCACTGCAAAACCGTAGCATCGAAATATCGCAGCTTATTGTTCCCCTTCTGTCTAATAACATCCACAACATCGCAAAGTGTCATAATGATGCAGCACCAAGAGCGGTTCTCACTGCTAGAGAAACCCAGTGCCTAACATGGGCGGCGGAAGGGAAAAGTGCTTGGGAAATTGCGACCATAATTGGTTGCTCTGAACGTACGACGAAATTCCATATCAGTAATGCCTGCAAAAAACTTAATGCGACCAACCGATATCAAGCCATCACTAAAGCCATTTTAGGTGGTTATATCAACCCACTACTTTAACAATACCCTCTGTTAACATTATCCTTTAAAAATGAGCACAAAGCGATTAATCACTTGTGCTCATGCTTTGTATCTTTATCACCTAACTAAAGTGACGATTCATTCACCTATTTAGATGACTAAACACATGTCGTTTAAGCACCTACACTCTCCCGGTAATGATTATTCATTGGTATATGCAAAGCGACCGATTTTGTGTCACCCAACATATGAACCTTTTGGTCGCCAATTCGAGAACAAGGGATCCCCATACGTTTAATCAGCTTTTCTACTCCTGCAGATGTCACCGTGACATAAGAATCGATCTGTTTGTCTTGTGCATGGTAATAAAGAGATTGGAACATCTTCAGCGTGATATTACTCACACCTCCAGCTTTGCGCGAGAAGTCTTTATCAACCGCGAAACGGCTTAATTCATACACCTTCTCATCAACAGGCGCACTGATCCCCCCCAACAGTTCGGGAAAGGTGTTCTTCAACATATAGTCCGTTGTGGTCGGTAAGATCCGCCAGCATCCCACCATACTACCTTCGTCTTCCATTGCGTATAAATAGTGAGCTAATTCAACATCATACTGGTCTGTTTCCATCTCTTCGCTGGTTTCTAAATCCCAGTGTAAACGGGCAGAAAAAACTTTGTAGCGCAATTTCAGTAAGTTGATGTAATCATGCTTTGGTATTGCATTGAGGTTGTGTGAATGGATTTGTATTGTCATTGTTGTATCTCCTTGTATGTGGAAATACAACAATGCGCAATAATCTCATTCTACAAACCTGTCCGATCGGACAGTACCGCATTCTCAATATCTAGACTAAAATCGAATGTAAATTGATAGAATAACTAACTGTCAGTTGGCTTTTAAAAGGTACACCTTAAAATAAAATACAGTACCGAATCGGCTTAAAAAAACACCTAGCATTAGCTAGGTGTTTTTTTATGTTTAAAATAAATGCTTTATTTATCAAACTATTAATTTCTATACTGGTTATCCAAAACACTTACCCCTAAGCCACTTTTTTTCGTTACTTTTAATTGAGTAGGAATTCGCTCTTTCATCGCTTCAATATGACTAATCACCCCAATCATCTTGCCAGATGCGTTCAGGTTATCTAAAGCGTCCAAGGCAATATCGAGCGTTTCGGCATCCAAAGTACCAAAGCCTTCATCTAAGAAGAGGGAATCAATACTGGTTTTATGGCTCACCAAATCAGACAGCGCCAACGCAAGTGCCAAGCTC
The DNA here is from genome assembly GCF_050337905.1 of Vibrio clamense. Lineage (NCBI taxonomy): Bacteria > Pseudomonadati > Pseudomonadota > Gammaproteobacteria > Vibrionales > Vibrionaceae > Vibrio > Vibrio clamense. The sequence goes on from NZ_JAKJTJ010000023.1 coordinate 173,665, forward strand.
ACCAAGAAGCTCTCTCCTCCAGAAAGGGTTTTGGTGTCTCGTGATAAATCACCTTGCCAGGTATCCAGAACAGCAAGTTCTAAACCGTCACTCTCTTTGCGTTGAAGTAAGTATCGACCATGTAAACGATCCAATTGCTTATTAGCAAGGTACACTAAGTTATCCAGCGTTAACCCTTGAGCAAATTTGCGGAATTTATCCCCTTTCTGCGAACCAATAAGCGAATGTAAATACTGGATATCATCATACTGCTTTCGATAAGCGTCAATCTGTTCAAATAGTGATTGTTGTCCTTCTCGTCGAAGCGCGTCTGAATGCAGTTCATTGCTGATTTCACCTTCACGCTTAGTCAACTGTTCCACTTGTTGTTGAGTGACTTCGCATTCAGTTAAGACTACAGCAAGCTCAATCGCGCTCCATTGTGTAGCTTGCTCATGACGCTGTAAGGTATCCAATCTCTCTCGTGCAGCTTTCACCAGTGCCCCAGCACCGTCAAATCGCGCTGTTAACCCCACTTTGAGATCGGTCAAACGCTTGACTTCATCTTCACTTAACAAGGATTTTTCCAAATCTGCTTGAGTTGAAAATGGGCTCTGTTGCAATAATGCCTCCCACTCTTTCTGCTTACTCTCGACACTCACAACGGACAATTTATGAGACTCATCTAGTGAGTTCACCTCACCACTAATGGTTGAAAAACGCTGCGATAAGTCACTATTTGTCGCCAAATGTTGCGAAAGCAGATTTTCAGAATCAGAAAGATTGCGCTGCAAACTAGAGCGCTCTTGAGAGACCGATTTGTCACCAAATAGGGTATATCTCTGCTGCGTCGCGACTTTCTGATCTTGTGTCAGCGCTTCTGATTTTTTGACCAGTTGTTGAGTTTCAGATATCAATTCAACACTGCGCTGTTGGCCATGCTTCTGCTCCATCTGAATAGCGTCGATCTGCTTTTCTAACTCAAGCTTCTTATCTTGGTTTTCCTGCCAAGATTTAACGTCTTGCTCTTTATTCACAAACCAATTCGCAATTTTCGATACATCATCAATGCGATAGCCTAAGCTTTCTATAGCCTCTAGCAGCACTGCTATTTGCTCTTTTGATGTTACGTCGAATCTCTGTAACGATTCATTCGCATCTGCCTGCGCTTGCTGATGATTTGCAAGAAGTTGCTGGTGCAATTGAACTTGGCTAACACAGCGATTGTGCTCGTTCTCCGCTTTTAACTGAGCTTGGCTAGCTTGATGACACTGCTTTTCTAATTGTGATAGCTGTTCAAGTTGCTGGGTTATCTGCTTATGCTCTTGCTCTAATACCGAACCTAACTCTGCGACCTTATCCAGCTGTGTAATGTCTAACTCAAGCTCTAAACGTGCCGTTTGACTTCGCCACTCTCGCTGAACGTTATCCAACTGAGTACTAAGCCATGCTAGGCGTTCAAGGTTGTCTTTCAGCTGCCTAGCAATGGAGTCTAATTCAACGGCCACCTCTTTCCCTTGCTGTTCGATTTTTTCAAACTCGGCAACGACGCTCCGCTTTTGCTCTAATAAATCTGACGTTTGATCCGGGTTTGCATAATCCACATTCGGGTGCTCAACAGAGCCGCATAGCGCACACTCCATGTTCGGCTTAAGTAATGAACGGTAGTAAGCTAAATGTTCTTCTTGCCCCACCTGTTGCTCAAGAGAAGTGATTAGCTGCTTCTTAGTCTGATATTGCGTTCTTAGATGTTCACGAGTCGAATTTAACTGCTGTTGCTTCGCCTCTAGTGTTTGATTATCAGCTTGCTTGTCGTTGCGTTCTTTATTGTACTGCTGCCATTGACTGTTTAAATTGGTCAACGTATGGCGAGATGTTAGCTTTTCACTAATTTGACTTAAATGACGCTCTAAAGATGTTTTATCACTCGATTGAAGTAATACCGTCCACTGTTGATTCAGGGCAGCATGATGCTCACTCGCCTGCTTCAATTCGAGATCGGCTTGCAACTGAGCCTTTGTGCTACCCTCTAGAATTTCCTGTTCTGAAGCAATCGCAGCTGCGAATTTCCCTTCTTGTGCCGCTTGTTCCACCTTTTGTTTCTCTGTCTCTTGCCACTGCTTATGTTGCTGCTTCCATCCAGTGAGCTGCTCTGCTACGTCACGATCACTTTGATGTTGCGCTTGGTACTGCGCTGTCACTTCTAACGTGCTCTGACAATCCATCAACTGCTGGTTTAATACTGTGGATCCTTGAGTTAAGTGTTGCAACTGCTGCTCTAACTTCGCCTTCTCTTCTGCAAGCTTGCTGAGTTGGGATGCCAACGTCGCCAGTTGATTATCCAAAGGGATCACTTGATCATTAAGCAGTTTTTCTTGCGTTTTATGTGCAGATCGAAGTTCTTCGTGTTTCGCTTTCACCGTATTGAGTCTATTTTCAGCAAGCGTTTTCTGTTGATTGATCTGCTCTAATTGCAGCTGCTTGGTCGTAAGTTGCAACTCAATTTTGCTCTGTTGCGATTGAGCGTCTTGGAGAAGAGTAAATGGCGTTCGCAATTTTTCTGCTGGTTCACTTTGAGCCAAACGTAACAATTCCGCCTGCGCTGCTACCTTATCGCTTTCTGCCCCCTTCAACTCAAGTTCTGCGTTAGTCAGATTGATTTTCTCTTTCTCAACTTGCTCCCACCAGGCTCTATGCGCTAACCAGTTTTCCACTTGCAAACGAGCTTGAGCGACTGAAGCTTGAACCTGACTCTGAGACTTCTGGAGTTCGCTCTTCTGTTCTTCAGTCAGAAGCTGTACACCTTGAGCTCGTAACTCTAAGGCTGTCAGTTCTTGCTTGGCAGTACTGAAATGTTCATGGACTTTTTCTGATATCAGTCCGTAAATTTCAGTTCCCGTTAGCTCTTCTAATAGCTCAGCTCTTTCCGACTCTTTAGCATTTAGGAAGGCGGCAAATTGACCTTGAGACAGCATCATAGATTTTGTGAATCGAGCGAAGTCGAGCCCCGTAATAGTTTCTACCAGCTCTGTTTTTTTCTTAATCTGATTAGCCAGAACTTTGCCACTTTCAACTTCAGAAAGCTCCACTTGTGCGGCTTGTAAGTTACCATCCGCTTTTCCGCGTGAACGACGCATGCGCCAAAACGAGCGATAAGCCACGCCTTTTACTTCAAACTCTACTTCTGAAAAACATTCCGCAGTGCCACGAGTCATGACCTCATTATTCGATGTCGATAACGGCCCTAACCTCGGAGTGCTGTGGTACAACCCTAAACAGATAGCATCTAAGAGCGTGGTCTTTCCTGCACCCGTTGGCCCCGTTATCGCGAACAGGCCATTATCGACAAATGGGGACTGAGTAAAGTCGATCTTCCATTCGCCCTTAAGGGAATTTAGATTGCCAAAAAATAAACTTAGAATTCTCATTAGTCTGCCTCCTTATGTTCTACTTCGGAGACAATTTGGCGGAATTTATCTTTCATTCGAGCCAACCTTGCCTGCTCCTCTTCCCCTTCAAACGTCTCTAGTTCAATTCGTTTACCAAACACATCAAAAGGCGTGAGTTCAGCTAAGGTTTCACTCTTCTCTTGGGTTAAACCCGCCTGTTTTGGACCACGAGCTCGACGTAGTTGCAGCACTTCAAAAGGCTTACCTTCAACCATGCTTTGTACTCGTGCTTGTAGATCAGAGAGATAATCTTGCTCTTTCACTTCGATAGAGAGCCATACGCTAGCATTCTCGGCAGTGTTCGTAATGTCATCCAATTGGGTTTCAATTTCTACGAGATTGCCTTTTAGCATCGCCATGGCTTGAAACATGGGTACTTCAACCGTTGAGACCAGTGCATTGCGGCTAGTGTCAAATTCAACTATAACCACCTGTTTTTGAGACTTCAGTTCATCAAAGCTAAGAGGAATAGGCGATCCGCTGTAACGAATATGCTCTTTTTTAGCCACGAGTTGAGGGCGATGAATATGACCAAGCGCAATGTAATCGGCAGGCGGAAAACCTTTAGCATCAAAGCCATCAAGGGTTCCGATGTAGATATCGCGAACAGAGTCACTTGTTGTAACACCAAGGGCGGTTAAGTGGCCCGTAGTAATGATTGGAACATCGAGCTGTTTTTCTGATCGTTGTTCAACCGCGAACTCAAAAAGTTGATGGTAATGTGATTCTATCGCCTGACCCAACGCTCTCTGCTTATCCGTCCCGCTCGCTCCAGATTGGCTGACAACAACGTCTCGCGCCCGCACAAAAGGGACGGCACATAACAGAGCACCTACTTGTTGATGCTCATCTTTCAATTCAATCAATTGTTCAGACAAGTTATCACTGGTATTGGCGATAACATGGGTATTTAAACACGCTAATAATTGTTTAGATTCATTCAAGGTTGAGACGGAATCATGGTTACCACCAAGAACCACCAGCTGACAATTCAACTGACTGAGATCCACCACGAACTGATTGTACATTTCTCGGGCATAACTAGGAGGCGAACCAGTGTCAAACACGTCACCAGCAATAATGATGGCATCGATATTTTGGCTTTGGACTAACTGTAATAACCAAGCAATGAACTGTTGATGTTCCTGTTTACGGCTTTTAGTGAAAAAATTTTGCCCTAAATGCCAATCGGAAGTGTGAAGAATGCGCATAGCGAGAAAGATCCCAATATAAAAAAGCTCTGTCATCGTCATGAAACCAGAGCGGAGATGGCATGATTGTGCCAACTTAGATGGCCAGATAAAAGCACAACTCATCTAATTATCTGTATTTGCGTATTAAAGCGAATCTATAGCCAACCAAGCCACTGTTTGTTGCATTAACTTTGCACTTTTGTTGCGTTGATATATCGCGTACTATCAACTCACAAGTAGTTCAAATACAAATTATTTAAATACAAATAGTTTAAATGCAAATAGCTCAAGTGAGGATGGCTAATGAGTGGTGGTCAACGAGATGTTACGTTACGTTTTTTAGCAGAGCCTAGCGATGTAAACTTTGGGGGCAAAGTACATGGTGGTGCCGCCATGAAGTGGATCGATTTAGCTGCCTATGCGTGTTCAGCAGGTTGGAGTGGTAAATATTGTATTACCGCTTATGCTGGTGGTATCCGTTTCGTCGCGCCGATTCATGTGGGCAATTTAGTTGAGGTCAGCGCGAAGGTTATTTATACCGGCTCTTCATCTATGCATATTGCGATTGATGTGCAGGCCAGTGATCCAAAAGATTTAGATAAACGCCTGACAACGCACTGCATTGTGATTATGGTTGCCGTTGATGAAAACGGAAAACCAACCAAGATCCCGGAGTGGGTTCCAGTAACAGAGGAAGATATTATGTTACGAGAATCCGCAATCAAACTGATGAATATGCGTAAACAGATTGGTGAAGAGATGGAAGCGCATGTAAAGCTACTCAAGTAATCGCAATTTAAGACAACACTTCCCTCTAAATCCACCGCTTTCTATTTTCTGCGGTGGTAAACCTTGCTCCAACGCCTTTTTAATCCAACAATTTTTACTGATTTGTCATTTTTCTTTCATCTTGATTTGTTCTAATTCGCTGTAACTAAAGTTATTTATCTTCAGGCGGAATAAAAATTGGGCATACATAAACCCACTCTTAGTGAATCGACCATTATCGACACCAGTGCCGTTGAATATCAGTGGGTAAGAACCATGTATGTTGAGGGTTATCCGAATGAGGAAATTGACCATTACATTCAGACCTGTTTCGGTGGGGATAATACGTTTGCAAACCTCTTTCGAAAAGTCGCATTAAAGCAAGAAAGCATTTACGTGTTACTGCAATATTTAGGCTACGCCCCTTCTAATCGCGAACTCTAAGTTTTATGTAATAACGTGAACGGTTGCAGTTTATTATTTGAGGTCTCACGCACTCGTTTAGTCACTCACTTTTGAGACACCGTAAAATCTCTATACTCAACCACTAACGAATACGGCATGTTACCGATACAAAAAAGCCTAAGCAGATGCTTAGGCTTGAGTTACAAAACTGTTAGTGTAAACGGCGTAAGGAACCTCACTAACAGCCAGCTATGCGTAACGCCAGTGTTCGTCTTCTACTACTGATCAGCGGCCAAACCAAAAGTGTAATAGAAGTATCGATAAATGAGCGATCTAAAGATCGCTCTATTATTATTCGAACTGTTCTTAACCTTTCACGCCACCAGCTGTCAGGCCACCAACAAGCCAACGTTGTGCAAGTAAGAACACTGCGGTAATTGGTAATGCTGACAACACTGCTGCTGCCGCAAAATCGCCCCAAAGATAGTTCTGAGGGTACAAGTATTGCTGCATACCTACTGCTAATGTATAAGAGTTTACATCAGAAAGTAGTAGTGACGCTACAGGAACTTCACCCACCACACCGATAAATGACAGAATAAATACAACCGCTAGAATTGGCACTGACAGTGGAAGCAGAACCAAACGGAATGCTTGCCATGGGCTTGCGCCATCCAGAGCAGCGGCTTCTTCTAACGAGTTATCAATCGATTCAAAGTAACCTTTGATTGTCCATACATGCAGTGCAATACCACCAAGGTAAGAGAAAATCAGACCGCCATGCGTGTTCAACCCTAAGAAAGGTATGTACTGACCCAATTTATCAAACAATGCGTATAGTGCAACTAACGCGAGTACTGCTGGGAACATTTGGAAAATCATCATCGCTTTCAGGATAGTTTCTTTACCTTTAAAGCGCATACGAGCAAATGCATATGCTGACGTTGTAGACAGCGACACCACTAAGATAGAAGTAATACCTGCTACTTTCACTGAGTTCCATAACCACGTTAATACTGGGAATGGAGGCGGTGTTACTGTGCCATCTGCATTAGTGACTGCAATACCTAACGCTAGTTTCCAGTGTTCCAGTGATGGGTTTTCTGGAATCAAGCTACCTGTCGCAAAGTTACCTTCACGGAATGAAATCGCGATTACCATCAATAATGGGAAGATAATCATTGATAGGAATATCCAAAGCGCAATATGGGTCGCCCATACACGGTATTTAAGTGATTGACCTTGTACCATTGCCATTATATTGCTCCTTAATCCTGAGATAGCTTAGTGAAACGAAGGTTGAGTAGTGCTAGGCCACCAACAAGTAGGAAGATTAGCGTTGCAATTGCACTTGCCAAACCAAAGTCTTGACCGCCGCCGCCTTCAAATGCGATACGGTAGGTGTAGCTCACTAGTAAGTCTGTGTAACCAGCTGGCTCAGAGGTACCAATCATGTTTGGACCGCCGTTCGTCAATAGCTGAATCATTACAAAGTTATTAAAGTTAAAGGCAAAACTTGCGATTAGAAGTGGCGTTAATGGTTTAATCATTAGCGGCACAGTAATGCGTTTAAAGTTCATCAGAGGACCAGCACCATCAATGGCAGATGCTTCATACAAATCTTCTGGAATCGCTTTCAATAGGCCCATACATAGAATCATCATGTAAGGGAAACCAAGCCATGTGTTAACAATCAACACCATAACACGAGCCATGACAGGGTCTGAGAACCAGTTCGGACTAAAGCCAAACATACTCTCTAGTACCATGTTTATTTCACCAAAGCTTTGGTTGAACAAACCTTTAAAGATCAGGATTGAAATGAACGCTGGTACCGCATATGGAAGGATAAGAAGTACGCGGTAAATAGCACGACCCTTTAACTCTTCCCATTGCACAACACTTGCTAGAATCAAACCGATAACAAGCGTTAAACCGACACTGACTGCCGAGAAGACCACTGTCCATACAAAGATGTTGATGAACGGTTCTTTGATGCCGTCATCAGTCCATACACGCTCAAAGTTATGAGTACCAATTTGAACCACAAAACCTGGAGAAACAGTGCTACCAATGAATTCACCAGTATCTGAAATTGGCTGGTAGTAGCCCACTTCCATATTTGGTTTAAGCGTTTCGCCGGATTCGTTGTTAATTAATGTTTCGCCATCGGCTTGCATTGTATATAACGAATTAACAGCCGCAAATTTACGCAGGCCACTCATTCGAATTGCTTGACCAGAAGGCGTATGAAGATCAATCGCACCTAGAATAGGTCGACTTTTGATGATCGTCTTAATTGACTCTTTCTTACCAGAAACCGATGGTACTGGAGCAAGGTCCAGATTCGTACCTGTAAAGCCTTCAAGTACAAACTCTTTCGTTGCTAAGATTTGATCACCGGTATCAATAGATAGGCGGTGCCCATTATCTGTTTTATAAAGGGTGAAAGGGAAACTTTCGCCACTTTGGTAAGTTCTATCTAAAAGGACCGATTGAGTTCGCTCTAGCGATAATTGGTTTTTGGCACTGTAGTTAGTGAATGCAAGACCGACTGTGTATGCAAGAGGGAAAAGAATGAAAAGAATCATCCCTGCAATACCAGGGTAAATGTAACGGTGCGCGTATGTCTTTTTACTACCGAAAATGTAAAGCGCTAGAGTGGTTAAAATCACCGTAAGCATCGCAAATGCGAGCTCACCGCGAGAATACATTAGGATGGTTGCATAGCCATTAATAATACCAACGGAGCCAAGAAGTGCCCATTTTATAAATACATTTTTGCTTGTTGGTAGGCTTGGTGGTGCTGACACAGCATCTGTACCTTGAACTGACTGCATAGAAGAACCTGCTAGCGATATATAAAAAAATTGAAAAGTAAGGAGAGGTTACCCCCTCCTTAAAAAGGTTTATGAAAAACCGAAATTATTTAACCATTTGCTTTTCTGCATCTGCAAGAGCTGCATCTACAGTTTGACGACCATCAACAACGTTCACGATAGTGTTTTTCGCAGCACCCCAGAATGCATTCATTTGTGGGATGTTTGGCATAATTTCGCCATTCATTGCGTTGTCCATTGTTGCTGCAATACGAGCATCGCTATCAAGTTCACGTTGGAACGAGTTAAGCGCAACAGCACCTAGTGGCTTATCATTGTTTACTTTACGTAGACCTTCATTAGTCATTAGGTAGTTCTCTAGGAACTCAACTGCTAGATCTTGGTTTGGTGAAGCAGTGCTGATACCCGCCGTTAGTACGCCAACGAATGGTTTAGATGCTTTACCTTTAAATTTAGGAAGCGTAGCCACACCGTAGTTGATGCCTGACTTCTCAATGTTGCCCCACGCCCAAGGACCGTTGATAGTCATTGCCGTGTTGCCTTTGTTGAATGCCGCTTCAGATACTGAGTAATCCATATCTGCAGAGATCACGCCTTTTTCAATTAGGCTCTTAATGAAGTTCATAGACTCTTTAACGCCTGGTTTGTTGATACCAGCGTCTTTAATGTCGTAACCTTCAGAAGTGTATTTGAATGCGTAACCGCCATCAGCAGCCATTAGTGGCCATGTGAAGTAAGGTTCTTTTAGGTTCCACATAATTGCAGACTTACCGTCTTTTTGAAGTTTAGTATTTAAAGCTTCAACTTCTTCCCATGTTTTTGGTGGGTTAGGCACTAAGTCTTTGTTGTAGATTAGAGATAGAGATTCAACAGCAATTGGGTAACCAATTAGCTTACCGTCAAATTGAACTGCATCCCATGCAAAATCAACAACGCCTTCTTTGATCTCTTTAGAGGGTTTGATTTCTGCAAGTAGACCCGCTTCTGCATAACCACCGAAACGGTCGTGAGCCCAAAAGATAATATCAGGACCATCGCCAGTCGCTGCAACTTGTGGGAAACGAGCTTCAAGACCGTCTGGGTGAGCCACTGTCACTTTAACGCCAGTGTCTGCTTCAAACTGTTTACCTACTTCTGCAAGTCCGTTATAACCTTTATCACCATTAATCCAAATGGTAAGTTGTCCTTCTTCGATGGCAGCATGTGCACCAAAAGAACCTAGAGCGACAAGAGTGCTTAGCGCAACAGTGCTTAGGGCTTTTTTCATGTTCATATCCTTTTTATTTTTTTTGAGTAGGGTCACCACAGAGGATGAGCCGTTATTTCATGTATATCATCGAAGAAAATCATAATTTACTCATCATCCTACTGGCTACGCCCTTGGTATTATGGCGCATTTTCGTGATCACCATCGATTAAGGTTAGAGACGCCAATCACAAAAAAGAATCTTTATGTGACCAATTTCACTCTTTGAAGCCTATTTTTTTTGAAGTTGATCCAACTACGCCTTATTTCCTCTTTTCTTGCTCCTCCCCTCCTACTCCCCCTCTAAAATATTTCTATGGGAGGATGACGCTAGAAGACAAATAATAGAAACTTTAGTCATCCAAGAGTGGATAGTAAGAACCCTTTTCCAGTATTACCTTTTCTAGAGTACTGGTTTTACATTGCCGGGCTAGTTTGTTGTCACCAATTGAATTGCAAGTGGTAGTTATTACTCACGGGGGAGGCATTTCATTGGTGTCGGGGAATACAAACTTGTCCTTGGCTTTGATGGGTGGTGCATTTCTACGCATTTCGTAGACACCACCCATTTTTTCTTACTCTCTTTCTCTAAAACTTACCAATTCCTACTGTCATTGCCTGCAAGAAAACTCATATAATGATAGGCAGTGATTTATAAAAAATTTGATATTGTTCGAGGACGAGCTAAATGGCGAGTGTCACGTTAAAAAATGTTTGTAAAGCGTATGGCGACGTACTAATTTCTAAAAATGTTGATCTGCATGTCGAGGAAGGCGAATTTGTTATCTTCGTTGGCCCATCGGGTTGTGGTAAATCAACACTTTTACGTTGCATCGCTGGCTTAGAAGATATTACGTCAGGTGACTTATACATTGGCGACGAACGCATGAACGATGTAGAGCCATCCAAACGTGGCGTTGGTATGGTATTCCAATCTTACGCTCTATACCCTCACTTAAACTTATATGACAATATGTCATTTGGCTTAAAATTAGCGAAAGCTGACAAAAAAGAGATCGACAAACGTGTTGAACACGCAGCTGAAATTCTTCAATTAGGCCATCTACTTGACCGTCAACCAAAAGCTCTTTCTGGTGGTCAACGTCAACGTGTTGCCATTGGTCGTACTCTTGTTTCACAACCAAACCTATTCCTACTTGATGAACCTCTGTCTAACTTAGATGCTGCACTACGTGTTCAAATGCGTTCGCAAATCACTAAGCTTCAACGTCAACTTGGTTGTACCATGATCTACGTTACACACGATCAGGTAGAAGCGATGACAATGGCTGACAAAATTGTTGTTCTTGATGGCGGTTATGTTTCTCAAGTTGGTCGTCCACTTGAGCTTTACCACTACCCAGAAAACCGTTTTGTTGCAGGTTTCATCGGTTCACCAAAAATGAACTTCATGAGCGTTCTTATTATTGAAGCTGAAGCAAAACAAGTAAAAGTTCAACTTTCAAATGGCTTCTCTTTCTGGACACCCGTTGATGGCACAACAGTTAATGTTGGCGACCGCATGTCTTTAGGTGTTCGTCCAGAGCACTTGGTTTCGTCTGAAACAGGTGATGCAACCATCGAAGGTGAAGTGATGATTGTTGAGAAACTGGGTAATGAAACTCAAGTTTACCTAAACCTTGAAGGTGCGGATGCTGATGTTATTTACCGCCAACCAGATACTCTAACGGTTGAACCTGGTGACAAACTGGCGATTGGTATTCCAGCTCATCGTTGTCACCTGTTCCACAGTGATGGTCGCGCATGTCGTCGTATGTTCGACGAGCATGGCGTAACAAGAGACTAAGCTGACCCACTGAGCAAGCTCAAGAAACAATCCCTCCAACGCAAGTTAGAGGGATTTTTTCTTCTATCTTCTATTACGGTATTTGAGACAATTCAGGCTCAATCGTAATATGCAATATATCGCTATAATCGCCTCCGGGCCTTTGACTTATATCTCCAATAACAAACGCCATAGGTAATGCTTTCCCTTGCGTAGCATGGCTGGATCGCCACTGTTTACTTGTATTCACCAACGATATTTCCTGATTATTGATCAAAAAATCGTAAGCCACATCCCATTGAGTATTCAATGATTCATGACGAAGGTATCCACGATTTTCTGATTCAATCGAAATGGCATACTCACCCGTACTTTGAACCCATAAATTAGGCACCGATTGGATAACTTTATGCGAGTCTAATTTCCCTAAGTCCAAATCGTAATACCGCTGAGATAATCCATAAAATTGAATTTTCGCACTGGGTAAAACATCGACTTCTGCTTCTAGAAAAACCTCTTCTTCTGAAATAGGCTCATTTGAGTTATTCGGCTGTATCGAAGCTGTCATTTGGCCATTAAATTGTCCCGCAGTCGCCCACTGATCTGAAGGAAACCTCAACTGAAATTGCACATTTGGTGTCGCATCCGTTAAAGTGACATACCAGCGCCCTCCTTTTTGGTATCCATTACCACCGGCCCACTCAAAGCGAAGCGCTTGCTGAGAACTTCCTCGTAATACTGTCGAGCCGTCGTCGACATCGATCTCCACAACAATGGAACAGTTTTGCCCCATAACATCCGCCCTCACTTGATATCCTTTTACTAATGGGGACGTCGCAGTCGAAAAAACATCATAAGTCGACTGAGCGGAAACAGGATCTAAGCTGATCAAACTGGCGGCGCACGCTTCATTCGCCCCAGAACTATGAGTCATTGTCGTACCATTTGCAGAGCCTGTCATCACGCTAAGCGCCAAGCCCATCACGCTAATAATAGGGTTATTCAACATAGAGATCTCCTACTCGAATCAATACACCACCATCTTCTGAGATCACCAGCTCAAGCGATCGTTTTGGTTTCATGTTCAGTTCCAATCGATAAGCTCCTGGACGCATTCCGGAAATAGCAAACCGCCCTGTCCGATTGGTAAAAAACTCAAGTGGTTTGCTTTTGTTACTCTCACCGCTAGATTCATCGCCAAGGTACAGAGCCACACCTGAAATTAAGGAAATGGGCTCTTTAGTCTGCGCATCAAATAGGTTCCCCAGTATGGTGAGTACCGCATCTGAACCTATTTCTAGCTGATAACCTCTTTTGTATCCTGGATAGATAGAGAATGCCCCATCTCCAAGGTCATAGCCGGGAGGTAAATCCTCCACATCGTACCCAATCAACTGTGGGGTATAAGCTACGAGATCTGAAACCAACATATTATGATCGGAAACGCTAAATACACGGGCATAATCAGTGTTTCGTTCAGGGTCAATCGCAATCTCATTCTCAGCTAAGCTTTGGTGTTTCTTAACCACGGCAAAGGCCTCGCCAACCTTACGTCCAACCGCGACAGAAGTACCTGCGAACGCAATCGCACTGGAGATCTCAAGTCGAGTATTATGGTTTCGTTTGTCTTCACTGAGATCTTGATAGCGCGTGGTATGATCAGCAATCACTTGAAATTGATTAGCGGTATAATTCACGCCCGCGTCAATGTTTGAGTCTGTCTCTCTTTCGGTTTCCAGCGTAGCAAAGGCAGAAATCCCTCCCGTGTTCCCAATTCCTTTCTTATAACTCATATCAAGGGAGCCGAAATCCTTATCACTCTGATAACGACCAACCACCCGGGTTGCTCTGCTCAAAGGCCAACTGAGCGTTAGGGTCGTATTGTATTCATCATCACTATATTGGTAATTACGGTAATTGAAACGAGCACTCCAAGTGGCTGGAGTGCTAAAGAATGGGCCTGAAAAGCTGGGGCTTAGTGACCAAAAATTATCGGCATCTTCTCTTCCTGAGCTATACGTCCCAGAAAGAGCCGTTCGCAACCTAGGGGTAACATCCATAGAGCTAAACAGTGACACATAATGCTCGACCGAGTTCAGTGGCAATGTAGCAGCCATATCATCATTTACACCCGCAAAATTTTCCGATTGATAGTCATAAATAACACTAAACTGAGGATTAAAGTCGAGTTCGTCAGAAAACTCTGCATCGTAAGCAACACGAACCGCATGCCCATCACCCAACGTAGGATGATGACTCTGGGATACAATAAACTCCGTCACCCCAATATCACTTGCCAGTAAGCTAGAGACGCCATATTGATAGAGTTTCTCTCTCACTTGGCCATTAACACCAAGAGTTAGCCAAGGCGCGACACCCACATCTAAATAACCATGAATAAGCTGTTGATCCGTTAAATAATCGATCTCATTCGCTACCGTTTCACTTGGTACCCCGAGCATAACGCTATACTCAAACTCTCCGCTGTCTAATAGGTCATTCCCCGTCGCCACAGAGAATTGAATACGCTCCTCTTGACCGCTAGAATCCGTAATCACCAATTCGACATCGTTCGTGCCTTGCGCCAACGGGATATCACTCAAACTGTAGCTACCAGCATTCAACGTTAGCCTCTGAACAATCGCACCGTCTACCACCACATCTACATTCGATGTTCGCTGTAACGTAAAGGTCTGAGTGGCTTTTGGGCGCACATTTCTGGTTGGTATCAACGTAAAATCACGAGTAAGACCCAGACCTAAAATATCCGTGCCATCTTGCAAGTTTTTTCCAGAATTGAACATATCACCCACAACCAAGCGCGTCCCTTGAGATGGGAAATCAAGATTCATTCGAGTCCCACGCCGAACGTAGGCTGAGTCCCCTTCAACATCATCATAAGCAGACTCATACTCAAAGTTCACCGCGCCTATGTTTAATGCCGATTCAAAGCGGTGATTAAAGCTTGTGATATTTTCGGAGGTTTCCTCAACCGTCTGAGACTGAGTCCCCGATAGAGAGACATTCAAATACCCACTGATCCATGCTGGTGATAAATAATTTTGACCAAAAGAGGGGGAAGAGGCGACGGACAACTGTTGAGTCCGTCGATATTGCGCAGGAACCGTCACCACACACTCTAGTGTCGAAAAGTCAAAATTTAAATCTAAACCTGCACGACGAAAATCCTCTTGTGATAGTTTTTCAGTCTGGTTGCTTGCCTTTAACACTTCCATTGCGTCCTCTGTAATTAAAGGGATAAGCAAGGCAAGAGTGCTCTCTTTGGGAAGTAAGATCACATCATCTGCGGTGATCGTCACTTCGGCCTCACCGACGACGCTATCACTGATTTTTAGCAGGGAGATCAGCTCAATATCTCGACCGGTAGGGTTTATTTTCGGTTGTTGTATTTCTTGAATAGTTTCCTGCGATGCTTCAACGACCGCTGTAAAACTGAACATGACACAGACAATAAAACTTAGAAACCATCCTTGGCGTATTTTCATTGTTGGACTCCTTGATAAACACCAGGTTTCAGCAATGAATTCGAAGGCAGTTCAATAGAGCTAAATGGTGGAAGAAAATGCTCGCCTAGCGATGTCATCATCTCAACGCGGGTAAGCCCAAACTCGGTCGCACTTTCTTCCGCGGGCAGAAACTTGGTTAAGCTTAAATAGGTGTAACGATTACCACTATTCTTAACCACAGCCTCGCCACTGTTGGTCACTTGCATTTCAACGTTGGGAGCTTGATCTGGAGAGAACACATGAATAATGGCGTTGTAGTGAATTTGAACCGCAATCCCAGATTTGCTCCCCTGAGTAGCTACCAAAGAGGGTTGGCTAAAACGAAGGAAATAGCTTTCCGATTGAGCCGAGCTATCGTCACCAATCCACTGCAAACGAAATACTTGAGATTGGCCAGGTTTTATCATTGCCGCAGGTGGGAATACCATCAACTGACTGTCTATCACGTCCTGTGCGACAAATTCACCACCGCCTTGAAATACTAAACGGCGCAAACTGGCCTCGATGGGGGTTATTTGAGTGGTGTTATTGGAGACGATAACTTGAGACTGCCCACTTGATTGACTATCGATTTCCAAAACCGTGGGGGAAATAATAACAGCTTGAGCCTCTGCGCCGCTCAACAACACGGCAACCACCATTAAGAGCATGCGACGAGTTATCATGGTTCACTCCGTGTCTACAATCTCAATTGAGAGTGAATTAGCGTCAAACCCATCCAGTGGATCCATAACAAAAATACGTTTAGATTTCGGCAGCACCAAAGTCCCAGCAATTCTTTGGCTCACGTCGGTACCTTTAAGAAACACAGAGTGACTTTGATCTGAAACGGTCCAATTAGTATTCGTTAACCGACCATAGCTTTCTCCATCATTGGCGACCTCAATCATCCATTTTCCATCTTTCTTTTCTATATTCTGAACACTTAACTCTGAGTATGTATTTTTAGGTCTAACATTAAGCAAGGTATTGAATTGTAGAAGAATACCTAAGCTTGCTGCATCTTTCTCTGCATTCTTAACTTGTACTTGTTTAACCGAAATTCGATAGGTTTTTGATTGAGTAATTGAAGGCTCACCTAAGTAGCGCACCATCACCGATTGCGATCGTCCTGGTTGAATAATCGCAGTAACTGGAATCACCAACAGGTCATCTTCAGCGGGCGAAGTGGTTTCATTACCAAATTCATCCATCACCATGGACAGTGGGAATAGCTCCACCGTTAGCGGTTGATTACTCGTATTATCAATTCGCATCGACATTTGGGAACCTTTGCCAATCGGTGCCATTTCAGCCACCATCGGCTGAACCTTATAAGCAAAGGCTGAAAAGCTGATTAAACATACACAGATTAAAGAGAGCCTTCTAAACGTGTTCATCTCTATACCCCTCAAAAATAGATGGGAGGACGATTACTATCCTCCCATCTTTTGTTTTTATTATTCTTTAGTTCGCTGTTACTTGAACGGTAAGCGTATCTGAGTAACCACCAGACCAACCCATGGTTTCATTAGTCGTTACAGACAAGCTAGTAGGAACACCACCAGCTAAAGCAAGCGAACCAGAGTAAGACATACTTGCACTTACATCATTCGCGCCAGGGCCGCCTAATGTCGTCAATACGAGATCCGCATGACTATCTGGTGATAATGTCGCGGTATAACCGATGGCATAGTCTTCTTTATCATCAGACTCAAGACCACCTTCGGCACTCGTCAGTGTTACGGTTGCCCCATCAGCATCATTACATTGGATGGATAGGTCAGTTGAGACAGACTGGATACTAGAGACTTGTCCAAAATCGAGTAACTGCGTATATAGCCCAGAAACTTCACATACTGGGGCAACAAACCCAACTAATTGAACATCACCAGCATTCGCTTGAGCGGCAAATAGACCCGATACCGCAACTGCACATATTGTTAGCTTTTTCATGAATAGATTCCTTTATATAGTTTAAGACGTACTTGTCATGGCCCTGTTCCAAACTGGAGCCACACTCTGCAACTAGCAGATGATTTACTTTCCACTGCCATGGATTGACGGAAATACATCAATCTCAATGACATCTTCGTAGTACCCCGCATAAAGCAGGTTTTCTTCCAACGTCACTCGCATCACACCATCAGTGTTGAATGGAATAACATTTGAACTGTTAATAATTCTTGGTGACGATATTTCTCGGCTTAATAGTGTTTGGCTCAACCCCAGTGATGTAATGTCAATATTGACTTCATAAGGGGTTAGAATCTCCTGTTTACTTTTCAATAACTGCAAACCACCATTCCGAGAGTAAACCGACATACTTAACGCTTGGTTACATTGAATATCAAAAGGAAGCACTTTCTGAGCTTCGTTTGAAAAGTCCATTTTCACGCCATCAGTAAAATCGATCTCACAATAACTTTCGATATGCCCTGAAATAGAAACAGATAATTGACTTCCTTGAGTTGCCAAACTGGAAAAAGATAATGCTGCTATAAATAATAAAAAAGCATGAATACTTTTCATTATATTATTCATGAGACATCCCTTCGTTCCGTTAACTTGTAAGTAACTATAATGCTCAAAAAAAACCTGTGAGTATTAAACAAGCATGAAGAAAATAAAAAGTAGTAGATAAGTTGTAGGAAAAAATAGGGCGTAAATACTAATACTTATCAACAATATAGAGAATAAGTAAATGTATATTAATGAGTGTATCATTTTAGATACAACTCAAATTATAAAGAGCTGCTATACCTAACTAACTGTTAGTTATGTTATTAGTCCAACGTTAATATGTATCAGCTGAGGTTTACTATGGAAGGGAAAGTACTAGAAAAAAATAAAATATTATTACTAAGTCGTACAAATATACATTCTCGATTAATCCAACGTGAGTTAGAAAAATCTAATAAATTTGTAATACAGCAGAAAACAGATAAACAGTTTTCTCAACCTTATTCGGTTGAAAATATTTCTGTTATTTTAATGAGTTACCACTATATAAAAAATGGGCTTTACACTGATTTGCTTTCAGCAACTACCTTTGATTTTAATCTTGTCATTTATGACGTGCCTGTCGATCTACTCTGCGACACCATTGTCTCATGGTGCTGTCTGAAAGGGATTTTATATGAAGACGCGCCTGTGGATCATCTCACACGTTGCGTTGAGGTTGTCGCTAAAGGCGATCTATGGCTACCACGCAACCTAATGGCGCAGATGCTAACACGCTGTAGACCCTATGCCCCATCGACTAAAAATAGCATAGGTGAACTCACAAAAAGGGAGCAACAGATCTTAGATAGGTTGGTTTGTGGACAATCTAATTTACAAATCGCCAATGAACTTTTTGTTGCTGAAAGCACCGTCAAAACACACATCTACAAGCTCTACAAAAAGATAAATGTAAACTGCCGTAAAGAGGCTATCCGGTTTGCACGCCAACAAAATCAAGACAACAAAAAACAACAGGCCAGCAGTTCAGGTATGCCAAATCAGACAACACCACCCACCTTAACACTAACCAGTTAAATCGAATTCAGTAAACGGGTACCTAGTTTCAATGAGGTACCTTTTTCTTATCTATCATACAAACTCTTCTGAGCCCACATTCTCTTTGACCCAAATAAGTGCTTGTAAACGATTCTTCACATTAATCTTCTTGAACACATTATGTAGATGAGTCTTAACCGTGTTTTCACTCACAAATAAGCTTTCAGCAATTTCTGAATTTGAGGCACCGTTACCCAATAGTTTAATGATTTGTTGCTCACGGTTTGTAAGGAGTGAATAGCTAGAACTGGTATTAGAACATTCTCTTTCTCGGTAGAAACGAATATATTCATGTGCTAATTTACGACTAAACCACATCTCACCGTCTAAAACTTTCGTAATACCTTGAATTAACAGTTCTAACGTATCATTCGTATAAAAAACACCAACAAGATTTTTCCATTTGATTAGCTCTCTATATTCAATTTCATCTTTGCAATTAATCAAAACTTCATAACAATTAGGAAATTTAACATTACGAACTTGAAAGTAGTGAATAATATCTTGCTCAGACAACGAAGAAACATCAATAATCATAAAATCTGGTTCTGATATTTCACTATGATTTATATTAAACAGATTGCTTATTGTAACAAGCCTAAACGCTAAATTTAGTTTCTCTTCTAGTGAGTCTTTGAGTAACCCAGACTGTAAACTGTTTTCAGCAATAAAAAATGCTGAGCCTTTAACTTTTGAGTGCTTTTCCATAATTTACTCCAATAGCCAACGTCTTTTGCAGTTAATAATGTGGTTAACTCTTTCAAATCGTCAAGTTTTGTAATAGCCAACCTAGACAAAAGTCATAAAGAATATACTTCGCTTTCATACGCTTGATTAATAATTCTTATATTTAAGAAGACAGCGTAATTATTTCTATCACGAAATAGTGCAAATAAAAAAGGCACCAATAAGGTGCCTTTAAATTGAATAACTTAATCGCTTTACTAGTGAATCGGTGCATCGTTATCAGACTGAAATTTACCAAAATGCTGCTCTAGCACTTCTGGTGTAAGTTTACCTTCCGCTTCCAATCTCTTTAGTTCAGCAACTACCGCTTTTTGCTCTTCTAGAGAAGGTAGTTTTACTTCTGGCTCGTTACTCGCTTGCTGTGAAAACTCAGCCAGTTCTTTTTCAAAATCGCTCATTTTACTTACCTAATCATCATATCTGATTTGAATTTTACCTATTTATAGTTTTAGTTTCTAGAACATAATAGTTTTTCTAAACCAAACCGACTGATCACTGTAATCAACATGACTCGTGACAAATTTGATCGAGTCTTATTGAGTGACAGTGCGCGGCACTGCGACCTACGCACCTCTACCACTCATAACCTAAAATTTAATAAGGTTATAAATCACTTATAGCTTAAAGCTACCGACCATATTATCTAGACGAGCGGATAATTCACGCAGTTCTTGGCTCGCTTCGGCTAATTGCTCAGCCGTCCCAGTCGTCACTTCGTTAATCGCGTTAATCTCTTCGATATTCTGATTAATGGTGTGTACTACCGTTGACTGCTCTTCTGTTGCGGTGGCAACTTGAGTGTTTCTATCTGAAATATCAATAATTCGCTCTGAAATCGTCACCAATACACCAACGGCTTCATCAGACGAAGATACACCTTCTAACGTAATGGCTTTACCTGCTTCCATCGCTGAAACCGCATCTTTCGCATCGCTTTGCAGTTGGTTGATCATCTTCTGAATTTCTTCAGTTGAATCAGCCGTTCTACTCGCTAAGTTGCGCACTTCATCCGCGACCACCGCAAAGCCACGACCTTGCTCACCAGCACGTGCCGCTTCAATCGCCGCATTGAGTGCCAACAAGTTAGTCTGTTCAGAGATCCCACGAATAACGTCAAGAATAGAACCGATATCTTGAGTAGTTGATGCTAATTGCTGTACCACTAAGCCCGTGTTCTCAATATCGGCCGCCAAACGGCTGATCGCATCTTTCGCTTGAGTCACGACACTACGACCCATTTCTGTATTGTCTGATGCATGGTTTGCGGTTTCTGCCGCCGTCGCCGCATTAGACGCGATTTCACTGATCGTCGCACCCATCTGGTTGACAGCAGCAACAACTTGAATGGTTTGATCACGCTGCTCGTGGCTGTTATCACGAGTGATGTGTGCTTTATTCGAGACGCCTTCAGAAGCAGACTGCAATGCTCGACTGGTTGAAGCGACCTCTTTCATCGACTCGTGAATTTTCTCTATAAAACCATTAAAGCCTTGAGATAACTGGGCGATTTCATCATTGCCTTTCACTTCAATTCTTTGCGACAGATCGCCATCACCTTTGCCTAAATCAGTGAAGCGTTCCGATATCAGTTTGATTGGGCTTGCGATGCTATTTGCGAGTAGAACACCCATCGCAATGAAAATAAGCGCCACAATAATGGTCGTCATCAGCATTTTTTGTGCTGTGGCATTCAAATCAGCAAAGACTTCATCGACAGGTACAACGCCAACAACGAACCAATCCATTGAAGGTACGTAGTTACTTGCGATAAACACATCTTGTCCATTGTATTCCGTCGTAATCAAATTAAAGCCTGATTTATTCAGTAACTGATTGGATGCAGAGCCATACAGTGAATTTAAGTTAGACTGGCTTTTGTCTGATTGACGATGAATTTGAACCGAACCTTTTGAATCCGTTAAGAAAACAAAACCTGTCGATTCAATTTTGAAGCCATTAAGTAGACGCACCATATCGTCCATCGATTTCGATAGCCCAGACATTGTTGTGCCATTGACCTGTTGGAAATTGGCAAACATTTTCACTTCGCCACTCGCCTCTTGGAACATGCTCACCATTGTTTGCTGTCCAGATTGAGTAAATCCAAAGAACCAACCATCTTGCTGTTGGTTCAATTGGCGCAAAAAGCCACCTTGATTCCAATAATAAGCAGTTTGGCGGTTAGCCACCGACGCATCGTTTAGTTTATATTGGCTACGGATATTATTCAGCTGCTTAACCAGCATCGCTTCGGTACTTGGATCGCGATCGGTTGATGAGACAGCCTCTTTGATGAATTCGTTATTAGCGGTTTGTTCAGCAGCAAAAAGTAGGGTTGATACTTCTTGGTCGATCTCAGAATTAACCTTCTCCAACATGGCTGGTAATTCAATATCAATTAAACGATGGGTAAGAACTTCACGGGCTTGGCGCTGAGCCATAACACCGACAATGACAGTGGAAGCAAGTACGGCAAATGTCATGCCTAAAACAACTTTTTGTTTGATACTCATGGAGCTCAATTTGAACATCATTATGCCCTTCTGTTGGGGGATTAATCACTTGATCTTTTTTTATCGGCAAAAGTATAACTAACTTTAGTTTGTCTGCGACATTTTGAAATTGTTTTTTAAATTTAATCTTTCAATTCTGAATGGTTGGATCGCTTAAATCTGGCCCCATAATAATAGACATGAAAAAGTTGGCCGATTTAAGGAACTTTTCCCTTTTAATATCAACCAATAGATGTATTTTCGAGCACAACGTAGCTCATGCTACAAATAACAGAGAGAACACTCATGCAGTCCGAAGCCTTCACTCAACTTAAGCAATATTTAGAATCTCAAATCATCGGTCAAACTGAGCTAGTAAAACAACTGCTTGTCGCTCTACTAGCAGACGGGCACATTTTAGTTGAAGGACCACCTGGCTTAGCGAAAACTCGTGCGGTTAAGTCTTTGGCTGACTGTATTGAGGGCGATTTTCACCGTATTCAATTTACACCTGATCTCTTACCTTCAGATTTAACGGGTACTGATATCTTTAGACCTGAAACGGGCGAGTTCATTTTTCAACCTGGGCCGATCTTTAACTCATTAGTCCTTGCTGATGAGATAAACCGAGCGCCAGCCAAAGTACAAGCTGCGATGCTTGAAGCGATGGCCGAAAAACAAATTTCAGTCGGTAGAAGTACCTATAAATTGCCTGAACTCTTTCTAGTAATGGCCACCCAAAACCCAATTGAACAAGAAGGGACATACCCACTTCCTGAAGCCCAACTCGACCGTTTTTTACTGCATCTCGATGTCAACTACCCTGATGCTCAAAGTGAACTAGAGATCTTACGTCTTAATCGAGGCGAAGCGCTTGGAACGACGCCAGTTCAACCTGCACACCTGAGCCAGAAAGATATCTTCCAAGCCCGTAAAGAGGTGTTGGAAATTCATATGGCGGAAAGTGTTGAGCAGTACATTATCCGCTTGGTCATGGCGACCAGAGAGCCTAAAGCTTACTCCAACAACACTGGCGCAGAACAGTTGGATCAGTGGTTAGAAATGGGGGTTAGCCCACGAGCAACGATCGCCCTTGATCGCTGTGCACGCGCTCATGCTTGGCTGTCAAATCGAGATTTTGTGACGCCAGAAGATGTACAAGCGATGGCATTTCCAGTCTTAAGGCATCGCCTGCTTTTAAGCTATCACGCTCAAGCAGAAGGCGTTCACCCAAACACTGTCATTTCTCAGCTTCTGACCCTTGTTGGTAGTGCTTAAGGTGTGGATAGTGCTTAAGAAGTAGATAGCGCTTATGAAGTAAGTCGAGCTTAAGAATTTGAGTATTTCTATGGATAACCAATTACCCCCACATAGTGATGGTGTGAATCTCTGTTTAGATGAACTCCTGCACTATAAGTCTCAAACTGTACGCTGGTTACCCCCAGCGAACAGTTTATGGTCTCAATTAAGTGGCCAGCATCAAAGCCGCCAAAAAGGTCGAGGGATGGATTTTTCTGAAGTCCGCCAATATCAACCTGGAGACGACATCCGCAGTATTGATTGGCGGGTGACAGCACGAACAGGTAAGCCTCACACCAAGCTGTTTAGCGAAGAGCGCGAGCAGCCAGTGGTGCTATATATTGATCTCAATCCAAGCCTATTTTTCGGTTCTCAAATGGCACTTAAGTCGGTACAACTTGCTCATATCGCGAGTCTAATTTGCTGGTTAACCGTAGCGCAGAAAGACCGCATCGGAGCCATTATAGACACAGGCGAACAACGGTTTGAGTTCCGCCCCTCTTCGCGTACCAGTAGCCCTCTTCGCATCATGCAGCAATTAGTTACTGCGCATAACGAATCGCTACAGGAAAACAAGCTGAATCAACGTGGCTCAGACATGCCGTCGATGGCTTCTGGGTTAAAAACATTGCACCAGCTCTGCCCCAAAGGAAGTGAAATCATCCTATTAAGTGACTTCATGCGCTATCAAGAGTCAGATAGAGCATTACTCACTCAATTACGAAAACACAACCGACTTCGTCTCGTTCATATTTACGACCCTTTAGAAAAAGGTCAAACCCATTACCGCGGAAGTGAAAAAGTCTCAAACGGATTCAAAGCGTTATGGCTTGATTTTTCATCGCCGAATACCCGTCGTAATATTGAAGCTGCTTTTCAACAAGAACAGAATAAATTGAACGATTTATGTTGCTCTCTCGCAATCAATTACACCTCTATCTCAAGTGCAACATCTTTAGTTGAGCAAATTACTGGAACACATTCATGACACAATCAACAACAACCCAACCCCCTACGTTACCATTAAACCCGGCTTTACTGCCTGACGCTCCAAGTTGGTGGCCGCTCGCATGGGGTTGGTGGTCATTAATGGCTTTGGCCTGCTTTACGGTGTTACTTGTTGTTATTTATTTGCGTTGGCGCAAGAAGAAACTAGCACCAAAAAAAGCGGCTCTGAAAATCATTACCAACCAAGCTTTGGAACATACCCCATCAGCAGCGATCGAACTCTTGCGTCAAGCGGCTCTCAGTTACTACCCAAGAGAGCGCATTGCTATGCTGTCTGGCGAAGAGTGGTATGCATTTTTGGACTCTCAAATAAGCCAACCTCGCTTTACCCCAAATAGCGCCGTCTGGCAGCAAGCTCTTTACCAAAAACCATCTTCAGAAACACAACAAAGCTTGATTGAAGATTGCCAAATTTGGATCGAACAAGCTCTGCCACCAAAGAGAGGTGGTCGTGAGTAATTGGTTTAGTCTTGAATTCGTTTGGTGGGGAGCGTTTTTCATCCTCCCTTTGCCTTTTTTAATCTATATGTTTGCCCCCGCAGTAAAGCAGCGAGCGGCCATTCAACTGCCTTATTTGCCTGAACAATCAACAGCCAAAACGCCAAATATTTTATTGGCAAAAGTGCTTGCTTGTGCCATCTGGCTACTGCTTGTATGCGCAAGTGCTAGGCCGGTTTGGTATGGTGAGCCTGTTGATTTTCAACCTAAACATCGTGACATGATGCTAGTGGTTGACCTCTCCTACTCCATGAATCAACAAGACATGAAGCAAGGTGATGACTTTATCGATCGTTTAAGTGCCGTAAAAAATGTGCTGTCCGAATTTATCGATAAACGTAAAGGCGACCGCTTAGGTTTAGTTCTTTTTGCTGATCACGCTTATTTACAAACACCACTCACCTTAGATAGAAACACCATTTCGCAGCAGTTGAATCAAGCCGTTTTGCGCTTAATTGGGACTAAAACTGCCATTGGTGATGGGATCGGGCTTGCAACGAAAACCTTTGTAGACAGTGATGCGCCACAACGAGTGATGATTTTACTCAGTGATGGCAGCAACACCGCTGGCGTGTTAGACCCGCTTGAAGCGGCAACCATTGCTAAGAAATTCAATACCACGATTTACACCATTGGCGTAGGCGCAGGTGAAATGGTCGTCAAAGAGTTCTTCATGACTCGCAAAGTGAATACTGCTCAGGATCTCGATGAGAAAACGCTGATGGAGATTGCTAGCATGACGGGTGGGCAGTATTTCCGAGCTCGCAATAGCCAAGAACTCTCCACCATCTACGATACAATAAACCAATTAGAGCCGATCAGTGCCGCGGTACAAACTTGGCGACCTCAAAGTGAATGGTTTGGCTTACCCTTGTCATTCGCACTGCTTCTTTCTCTGATATTAATCATTCTGAGGAGAAATCATGGCTAGTTTCGTTTTTCTCTATCCCTACTGGCTAGTGGCGATCATTCCACTTTTCATACTTTGCCTTTGGCTATTTCGACGCAAAAATTCAACAGGACTGATTGCGCCACATTTAGCCAAGCAGCTCGGTTTCAATCAAACTAAAAATCACAAACCACTCTCGATTGGTCTTGCACTAAGCGGTATTGTGGCAATTGTTGCTTTATCTGGGCCTAGTTTTCAAAAAGCAGAGCAGCCGAGTTTCGACTTAGCGACGGCACGTGTTCTCGTCATGGATATGTCGATGTCTCTCTATGCCACCGACATTCAACCCAACAGGCTAACCCAAGCACGCTATAAAGCTTTGGATCTACTTCCGCTTTGGAAAGAGGGGGCTACAGGGCTCATCGCTTATGCCGGTGATGCTTATACGGTCAGTCCACTCACAAGCGATACGAATACATTGCATGCTCTCATTCCTAACTTATCTCCTGATATCATGCCATATCAAGGAGCCGATGCGGCTTCAGCGGTGAAACTCGCCATCGAGATGTTAACCAATGCTGGTAATCATCAAGGTCAGATCATTCTTATCAGTGACGATATTGATGACCGTGAATATCAAGAGATTCAGGAACTTACTTCTAGCCAACAGTGGGAACTCTCATTTCTAGCCATTGGAACAGAAGAGGGAGCACCAATAAAACTCAGTGACGGCAGCCTACTCAAACAGAGCTCAGGGGCTACCGTTATCGCGAAATCTAATCTAGGTAACATGCAGTCATTAAGCCAGTCAACGGGTGGCGTTTTTGCGCCTTTTCAGCATTCAAGCAGTGATGTAGAGCTGATTGCAAATCAGAAACTTAGCAACCAAGGCCGCGCTAAAAAGCACAGTGACCAACGACTGACCGAACGAGTCAATAATGGTTTCTGGCTAGTTCCTCTACTGTTGATCCCTGGCTTATTTCTATTTAGAAAGGGAGGTATCTGGAGTGTCGCATTACTGTTTTTACCACTTGCTTACCCAACGCCAAGTCAAGCGAACCCTTGGAAAACCGATGATCAACAAGCCTACCAGTCATTTGAAAATGAAGATTTCCAATCTGCCGCTCAGCAGTTTGCAAATCAAAGTTGGAAAGGTGCAGCTCAGTATAAGGCGGGAGATTATCAATCTGCGATAGAGACTTTAACGCCTTTAAGCAGCGAAGATGATCAATACAACCTTGCCAATGCGTATGCTCAATCCGGTCAACTAGATGACGCTATTGCGCACTATCAAAAGCTGCTAAAAAACAATCCAAACCATGCACTTGCAAAGAAGAACTTGGACATTGTTGAACAAGCTAAACAGCAACAGCAACAGCAACAGCAACAGCAACAGCAACAGCAACAGCAACAGCAACAGCAACAGCAACAGCAACAAGATTCTAAACAGAACCAAGAGCAGAATGACAACGCTTCTCAGTCACAAGGATCGGACAAAGACCAGTCATCTCAACAGAATAAACAGAGTGGTCAGCAAGGTTCAAAAAACGAATCGGCACAGAATGATCGTTCTGAGCCTCATAAAGGAAGCGAGAAATCAGATAGCGAACAAAAAAGCGATCATTCGGGCTCGCAACCTAAACCGGAACCTAGTGATGAGAATGATACACAAGCTGGATCTTCACAAGCTAGGTCTCCACAGGCTAAGTCTCCACAAGCGGAGCAGTCACAAACTGAGCCTTCACAGGATAAGCCCTCTGAAGGTACTCAATTGCCTGAAGAGAAAGACCTGACCGATCCCCAAACAGCCAACCGTCCATCAACTGACTCCTCTCCAGAAGAGAACAGTAAGGTACAACAGGTTGACCCAGATGTTAGGCGATTAGAACAAGTCGAAAGTGCTCGCGATCCTAGTCGATTATTACGAGCACAAATGTTGTTACAAGCGCAACAAAGAAACGCCCCTCAACAAAACAATAAAAAGTGGTAAATAGAATGAAACGCACCTATCCATTTTTCATAAGAGTACTCTCCACGGTGCTCTTTAGCCTAGTGTTAGGCCTAAGCTCAATCGCTCATGCTGAGTCCTTAGTCGCAAGCGTAAGTAAAAACAGAGTCGCCAAAGATGAAGTGTTTCAGCTTAAAATTGTCGCGGATCATAAGCTCAGCTCTGAAAATATTAACTTTACATCACTAGAGTCCGATTTCTATCTAGGTCGCCCAAGTTTCGGTTCGGCGATTAATATCATCAATGGTGATCGGAGTGTCCGCAGTGAATGGACGGTCTCTCTCGCGGCACTCAAATTAGGAACACTGACAATCCCTAGTTTTTCTGTCGGGGGAGTATCAACCCAGCCTATCGTTATTCAATCAAGTATCGACACATCGGCTCCTAGCCAAAACGACATGGTTGAATTTCAAACTCAGTTAGAGAAAAATGAGCTCTACCCGAATGAAAGTACACGGTTTCATGCCCGACTGATTATTAAGGCGGATCCGCGACGCTTACAAAACCCACAAATAATCCAACCGAAAGCAACCGGAGTCCGTATCGAAGCAATTGGGGACTCCAAGCAATATCAAAGCGTTATCGATGGAATGGAAGTGACGATTGTCGATCAGAGCTATCACATAACCGCTGATGATAATGGGCACACTAACGCGACACTGTTAGGTCCAAGTCTGAAAGGTGCCGTGGTTTATGGAGGGAACCGCAATGGCTCCACACGTCTAATCCAACTGAATACCAAAGCCGATTCCTACACGATCAAAGTATTAGCCAAACCCGATAATTACCGTGGGTTTTGGCTACCAACACCATCGCTAACACTCAAACAGACTTGGCAAGATGAGTCTGGTAAAAATCTCGATCCTGCCTCGAATTTCGATACCAAAGTTGGTGAATCACTCACTCGAACCATCTCTTTAACCGTTGATGGATTGTCTGAAACTCAATTGCCTAATTTGAATGTAACGTATCCAGACTCTCTTAGAGTCTATGATGAAAAGCCTCAATTTGACATCACCGATCAGGGTCAAACCGTAATGACAGTGAAGCAAGTGTTGATCCCGAAATCGACAGGCAGTGTGACACTTCCTTCTGTAAAAATCCCATGGTGGAATACTCAGTTAAAACAACAGGAAACAGCGAATATTGATGGACTAACCTTAGAGGTAAAACCGGGTAACGAAACGGCTCTGACTTTGCCAAGCGCGCCAACTAAGGCTGTGCCTGTTGAAACACAAACCATCACGGTTATTGATGCTGGCATTTGGCCATATCTGACTTATATGTTTGCCACGTTATGGCTAATCACCGTGCTTATTGCCATCAAGTTTTGGAGAACCAAGCCAAAAAATGTCGGTACACAAGCAAGCAAAGCCGAGATCGCCCCTCAAGACCTTGGCCTACTGCAAACCATCGATGCCGGTGATCCGATTCGTATTCAACAAGCCGTCTCTAGTTGGATGTACTCGCAAGTCAATTTGGACACAGATGTTCGCCATGCGATGGAGAATGAACTCCAGCGAATGCATGAAAGTCACTATGGGGAAACTCGGTCTCAATGGAGTAACAAGTCATTGCTTAAATTGATTAAAAAAGCGATGAAAATCAGCTCTACAGCACAAAAGTCGAAACACAAATCAGTGCTAGCGAAACTTTAAATGAAAATAACCATCACTACTGCGGCATGACTGATTGGCGTGAGGAGGTCGCTTTTGAGGTGAGATGGTTATTGATATGAGATGGTTATTGATATGAGATGGTTATTAATATGAGATAGTTATTAATACGAGATAGCCGTTAAAGTGAACAAAGGGAAGGGAGCCAAATGAACTTTGGGCTCCCTTTTATCAGATTAATTAGAATAATTAAGATTACAGATACTTAATAAATAACTGATCATCCGCATCCGAAGGCAAGAACCCTACCGCTTCTAAGTAAGTACGGTGTTCATCACTATTTGCGTGCGCGT
The DNA here is from genome assembly GCF_050337905.1 of Vibrio clamense. Taxonomy (NCBI): domain Bacteria; kingdom Pseudomonadati; phylum Pseudomonadota; class Gammaproteobacteria; order Vibrionales; family Vibrionaceae; genus Vibrio; species Vibrio clamense. The sequence continues at coordinate 203,308 of NZ_JAKJTJ010000023.1, forward strand.
GTAACGAGTTGAACCCCCTTCTTTTTATCACATCAGGATGCGTTTTAAAGTAATACTGACCAATTTTAAAATCACGATACTCTAGCGTGACATAATCAAGTAAGACGTTCAGTACTCCATTTTGCTCTCTCTTACCCACCAGCAACCCTGCAATACTGTTATTCCTAAGCATATAAAAAGCAGTGTCTGCTGACTTTAACTCTTCTGTCGATATTTGCCGCTCGATATCTTCGCGGTTTGCTGTAATGAAATGCTCAAAATATTCAGAACCAACCGACGCCGAAATCAGTTTAAACTTCTCTTTAGTGTGGCTAATTTTGTAGAGGTAATACACATTAATCCCCGCAATTCCGAGGTTCATTAACATGGTGGGGTATGAATCGATGAAATAGGCAAAGGCCGCAAATAACAAGCAACCAATAAAATTAATCACCCGTAATTTAATAATCGACGTCATGGTTAATGAGACGAGTACTACAAGCGAAGCTAAATAACCAAACCATTCAACCCAATCAAATTCCATTTTGATGCCCTTATGCTTTTGATATTTAATAAACCTGATATTTATTAAACATAGCAGAAGCAAAACAAGCTACCTCGTTACATCCCGAAACTCTGACCTTCTCGACATTCCAACTAAGATAAATCAAATGTTTCTATGTCAGCGTCACACGACTAAGTATTTTCACTCGACTAAGCATTTTCACTCGATAGGTCCAAACAACTCACACAATTTCGTCCTGACCTTTTGGCATGATATAGAGCTTCGTCAGCTTTATTGTATAGCGAGTCAAAATTAAAGTTCGCCGATGTCATTGTGGTCCATGTGTACCCGATGGATACCGTTAAGCATGTATTGTCAGGGTTATCAATGTGCCTAATGTTCTCATTCTCGATACCTTGACGTATCGCTTCCGCTTTCTCTTCCACTTCTCTTTCGGTGGTATCTACAAGTAATAATGCAAACTCTTCACCACCAATGCGGCAAAATGTTTGATCTTCACCTGAAGCATATCGCTCAAGGATATTGCCGATTCGAATCAAGGCGATATCCCCTTCAAGATGACCATAATAATTATTGAACAGCCCGAAATGATCGATATCAAGAATGATGACCCCAAAAGTGAGTTCCCTCTCGCTCTCTATTTCACATAATTTTTCCAAGTGATAATCCAACATTCTTCTGTTGCCTAAGCGGGTCAGAGGATCCATTTTTGAAAGCACCTCAAGCTGCCTATTCACTTGTTCTAATTCATGAGTTCGTTTAGAGACCTCTTGCTCTAAGTTTTCATTCAACTCTCGGATCGCCTCTTGCGCTTCCGTTCGCTGAAGCACTTCGGCTAAGCTTGATGCAAACATACGGATCATTTCTCTCAACTGGGACGTTAATGGACTACGAGTTAGCAAATTATCTGCGGCGATAAAAGCGATAGGGACACCACTATTACTGGTCAGCATCGTCATTGATGTCCAACCAAAACCTACAATTTTACAGTCATGGTAAACAGGAACTGACTCTTCAAAAGCCACTTCGTTTGGTACCGATCTCGCTTGATTCACGATCGATTTATTCGTGGTTTCACTTCGATAGTAGGATTCATCCACCACATTGCCTTGAGTATCAGTCCCCCATGTACCTTGCATATAAGAGCATTTTTCATCGGTTAGAAAAACGGCTAAACGATCGATACCTAAATGTTGAATCGCAAAGGTGACGGCGGACTTACAAACTTCACTTACCGTCGCGCACCTCGAAAGCTCGACAATACTAGAGTGCAGCATACGAACGCTCTGCTCTTGGCGCTTACGGATATATATTTGCGCCAGAAGCGAACCAAAAGACTCCAACATCTGTTTCTGATAATCAGTAATTGCATTGCGATGAACCAAATTATCCATTGCGATCCAACCAAAAGCCTCTCCCGCTTCTCTTAAAATCAGCATGCCATTCCACCCCTGCCCGACCACTTTACCAGCCGTGTAGAGAGGGGCATTTTCGATCACAACCAGATTCTTTTTTTTACTGAATAACCCTTCAATGTACTCTTCTTCTAGCTGATGAATATCATACTGGGTCTGATGTTCACTGTTTGTTTTCCCAAATTCGTCCGTTCCATAAGTCCCACTGAAGCATCGCTTCTTCATATCAAGTAACATGAATACCGCACGATCAAAGCCAAGCTGATCACGTACCGCTTCGACTGCTGCTTTATATAATTCATCAAGGGATTTTGGATTAGACAGCTCTAAGGCGACCTTTTGTACCAACTTCATGTTGTTTACAAACTGTTCGCGCATTTTAATCTCATCGAGGTATTGCGCTTCACGTACATCTCGATTTTTAATCTCTAAAGCCGCATTTTTTTCAGCTCGCACGCATTGCCATTTTGCCGCCGCAATTTGTAAAAACTCAAATGTAGATTCAAATATTTTTTCGACACTCTCATCTTTAATACCTTGAATGATAATGTAAGTTCGAGAAGCCGTTGAATTATCCAGCATCATGACATAAGAGCATTCATGCTTTGGTTTCTCATCCCATATACAGCTATTCATGGCGATAGGTATGAATCCTTCCGCAGTATCAAACTGTGCCGCCCACTTCCAAAAAGTAGATGGATAAGAGATGAGTGATGAAAAAGTACCAATTGAGAATAACGGGACAGTTCGTGGACTATAAATAGGATCACGAAAAATGAGCGCGCCCTCGATACTTAGCTCCTCTTGAAGGTAAGCAAATAACACCTCAGCCAACACTCTATGATCTCTTACTGCTGAAACTTGTTTTGAGAACGTTTTTATATACACCAAGGGACCCCAATAATGTCATCTAATGGCTGGATCATTGCTCAAAAAACCATATGCAATCAATGGCGCTAGATGTCGATTGTTAAATGCACCGCATTTTTGAAACTCTATTTGCAACATCCTAGAGTACTTAGACATTATTGGGATTTTGTTTCCAAAAAAAAGCCCCACATAAAGTGAGGCAAAATTCATCGCATATATTTTTATAGTGATTTCTTAGAATTTACTACTAGCGCATGATTGCATATCAACCAAAATCACCATTAACATAGCCTTTTGTTCTGTCATCTTTAGGTTCACTGAAAATAACGGCAGTATCATCATGCTCCACTAGTTCTCCCATTAAGAAGAAAGCCGTACGATCAGAGATACGTCTTGCTTGCTGCATTGAGTGAGTCACGATAACGATCGTATACTCTTTTTTCAGCTCCTCCATCAGCTCTTCAATTCTATGGGTTGCAATAGGATCAAGCGCGGATGTTGGTTCATCCATTAAAATGACATCAGGCTCCATTGCGATAGTACGAGCAATGCATAATCGTTGTTGTTGACCGCCAGATAAACCAAAGGCATGTGATTTCAATCGGTCTTTTACTTCATCCCAAAGCGCGGCACCACGTAGCGAACGCTCAACCACGGAATCGATATGCTTCTTATCTTTGATGCCTTGAGCTCGTAATCCATACGCGACATTTTCGTAAATGCTCATAGGAAAAGGGTTCGGTTTTTGAAATACCATGCCGACTTTGATGCGGAGATCGGCGACATCAATGTTGCCGTAAATATCTTCACCATCCATTTCAAGTCGACCAGTGATCTTCACGCCTTCAATTAAATCATTCATTCGATTTAAGCACCGAAGTAATGTTGATTTTCCACAGCCCGACGGACCAATCAATGCCGTAACTTGGCGCACTGGTACAGGTAAGTTAATGGTTTTTAGTGCCTGATTTTCACCGTAAAAAAGATCGAGGTCTTGAATATCAAATTTGTTCATATTTTAAGTTCTCTTAAATTCTGTTGTGGCTGATAGCGACTATGTACTTGAAGTACTCAATGTTTAATACGTTGCAGTATTAAAACGACTGGCTATCAGTTTGGTCAGGGTGTTGATCAGTAACACCACTACAATCAATACAGTTGCCGTGCCATAGGCTTGGTTCCACTCTTCAATAGAAAATAGTTCCGTGGTGAGCTTATACAGGTGAACCGTTAACGTTCTTCCTGAATCCAATAAACTATCTGGGATACGCGCCACCATACCTGCGGTAAGAAATACAGGTGCCGACTCTCCAATAACACGGCCAATACTCAAAATGACGGAAGTCAAAATCCCAGGCATGGCACTTGGTAGAATTAAACGCCAAATCGTATAAATTTTTGGAGCGCCTAGCCCATAAGATCCTTCTCGATACGTTTGCGGCACTGCCATTAGAGCCTCTTCCGTTGTTCGAATAATGACAGGAAGAATCAAAATACTCAGCGTTAATGCTCCCGACAAAATGGAAAAACCTAACCCAAGTATTGCCACGAAGAAAGTCATACCAAATAGACCAAATATGATCGATGGAATTCCCGCTAATGATTCGGTACAGAAACGGATAATCTTAACCAATTTACTGCCCACTTTGGCGTATTCCGTTAAGTAGATTGCCGTCATGATCCCAAGCGGTGCGGCGACTGAAATCGACGCGATCACCATATAGATCGTCGAGATAATCATCGGGAAAATTCCGTGTTCATCCCCTGTTCGTGTGTAGTCATCGGTAACAAAATTCCAATCAACATGCTGCAAACCATTTGAAAGGATGTACCACATGATCCAAAACAGGAAGCCTACGGTTAATGCTGAAGCGCCCCAAATAAAGACACTTAATACATTGTCTTTGAACTGACGCTGTTTTTTGAGTTTTGCACTTTTCAATTTATCGGATGCTGTTGACGCCGACATCGCTTTTTTCTCTGAGGTGGTCATATTTTGTGAAGTCATGATAGTTACCTCGCTTTTTCACGATTTAAATACAGTAAAACAGCGTTTAATGACATGATGAAAACCAGTAATACAACGCCAGTCGCATACAATGCATTCGCGTGGATCCCGCTGGCATAAGACATTTCGATTGCGATATTGGCTGTCAACGTTCGAGCAGAGTCTAAAATCCCTTCGGGCATCGCTGGAGCATTTCCCATCACCATAATGATTGCCATTGTTTCGCCTAGCGCACGGCCAATGCCAAGAATCACACCCGTCATGATCCCAGAACGAGCGGCAGGAACTAACAGTTTGAAAATAGTAAATATCTTTGATGCCCCTAGCGCCAAAGAGCCCTCTTTATAAACACTGGGAACAGCACGTATTGAGGTCTCTGATACCGTTATAACAGTTGGCAGAATCATGATGCCCAATACAATAATTCCAGCCAAAATCGTATTACCCGCAGGAACTTGGAATATGTTTTGAATAAGAGGGACGATGATCACCAAACCAAAAAAACCGTATACCACCGAAGGGATACCTGCGAGTAACTCAACCGCAGGGCGAATAATATTAGCCAGTGGTTTTGGTGCAATTTCAGCAATAAAAATTGCGGTCAGTAAGCCAATGGGAACCCCAACCACCACAGCACCTAATGTTGAAACCACTGAGGCAACAATCATTGTTGCAACGCCATAAAGCGCAGGTGGGAGCCAGTTTTGTCCGAGAACGATGCCTGAAACACCTACCGCTTGAAATGCAGGGATACTCTCTTTAAAAATGAAATAAGCGATAACTGACAATGACACAATGCCAATAACCGCACTAGTTAAAAATAAACCGTGAAAAATACGTTCTTTCCAATCAACCCGCTTTTTCGTCCGTAATCCACGTTTCATTGAGATCGATGAGCTATTCATAAGCTTTTCACTATTTGTTGCGATGGTCATAACCAAATACTCATATGTCGATAATTCGATATGGGTAAAAAAGGCTCAGCCCGAAATGTGGGCTGAGCAATAATGATTTGTTTTAATTAACTGAGATGTAACCTTTTTTAGCAACCAATGCTTGAGCTTCATCGGTAACCATCCAGTCAAGGAATTGTTGTGTTGATGCTGAAGGCTTGCCTTCTTTGTAAAGAACTAGGAATGGACGAGCCACTTTGTATGAACCATTCTTAACATTACTCACTGTCGCGTCAGTACCGTCGATAGGGAGCGCATGTACTGAGTTATCCACTGTACCTAAAGAGATATAGCCAATCGCATATGGGTTCGAAGCAACCATTGTTTTCAGTGCGCCATTACCATTAGCAACTTGTGCTCGTTGCGAAATAGCCGATACTTTTACACCTGAAATTTTCTTTTTCAATTTCATGATATCTTCAAATGCACCGCGAGTGCCTGATGCCGTATCACGAGTAATCGCAACGATTGGTTTATCTGCACCACCAACTTCTTTCCAGTTGCTCACTTCGCCTTTATAGATTGCTGTAACCTGTTCAGCCGTCAATTGTTGAATGCCGTTTTTAGGATTTACTACGACCGCAATACCGTCACGAGCTATTACCAGTTCTTTTAATTCAGGTTCCTTTTCAGAGCTTTTTAGATTTCGAGATGACATCCCTAAATCTGCTGACCCATTTTTTGCTGCTTTAACGCCTGCAGAAGAGCCAGGCCCCTGCACTTCAATATAAACATTTGAATTCGATTTCATGTATGTTTCAGAAAACACTTCCATAAGCGGTGTTACGCTACTGGAACCTACCGCAGAAATAGTTTCTTTTGCTGAAACTGAAGTCACTGTTAAAGCACCGAATAGAGCGATTGCGCCGATTACTGTTTTTTTCATCACAAATTCCTTTAGTGGCCTTATTGCCGTTGTGTTTCATTTGACGATGCTCACTTTAGGCAGGTTATGTGACAGTTGTGTTTCAGTTCGTTGAAGCCTCTATGACAACGATAACCTCTTCACCCTCTTAATTATTTTTTGTATTTATAGACCGAAACGAAAAATAACGAACATGAATGCGTTCAAATTATTGGGTACTGAACAAATTAGTGTTAGGGTGGCGTTTGACTTCAAATGGAAGCAAAATCACAGAGTTACCGCCGACAAAGACAAAGATCTTTGAGCCGATAACACTTTCGTTTCCAAACATTACACATATTTTTATTACAACGTTAAATAGAGGCTTTTATGCGTCAACTACTCAGTAATCTATCAATAAAGATACAGGTCATTGTTCCTGTTCTTTTCACAGTTGTTCTTCTGCTTATTGGAATCACGTTTGGTGGTCAAAAATTGGAAGAAGCATTCAATGACGTGACAACATCGACTGAAGATGTCATCGTATATAAAGATGGGCTTAGTACCATTGTCGACAATACTTACGCCATGCGTATTAGCGCAATTTACAGCTTATTTGACCCAAATGAAGTCGAGTTGCTTTCAGGAAAATTGAAGACTAGTCAGCAAGCAAACCTTGACCGGCTTGATGTTCTTAACCGTGTTCCATCGTTACAATCTGAAGTAAAAGCGATGCGAGAAGCGATGAATGCCTACGTCGATTACTCACGTAACACCATGATCCCTCTATTAAAAACCAAGCATTCCGCGACCGATTTATCGGATAGTTTCCAACAGCAATACAACCGAGCTTCTGCTGAATATCGCGATGCTGGTGCGAAGATGGTTAACGCGATTGACGCACTTTCAAATAAGTTAAACAAGATCTCTCTTGATGATTTACGCATCAATACCGAAAAACACACAAGTACTCTTAGCGCGATCACTATTGGCTTGATTGTTGTTCTTACCATTGCATTGATAAGCGGCTGGTTATTAGCAGGCATCATTGTGACTCCAATTCGCAAACTACAAGGTACAATGCGAGAGATCGCCAAAGGTAATCTTCGAGTGAAAGCCGATGTTGACGGTAAGAATGAAATTACCGACCTATGCCATGATGTCAATTCAACCGTTGAACAACTGCGTCATACCGTAGATTCCCTTATCCGCATCAGTGTTGAAGTGGCGTCTGCATCAACAGAGTTGGCGGCGGTCATGACTCAATCAAGTGCCAATTCAGATCAAGAAAAGCAAGAAGTGGAACAAGTGGCTTCTGCGGTCAATGAATTAGAAAGCACGGCATCTAACGTAAACAGCAATGCCGTAGATGCCGATGCAGCATCAAAACGAGCCGATGAAAGTGCTTCACACAGCATGAAGTTATTTGAAGAGAGTAACCGCGCAAATGTGAAAATGGCAGACCAGTTGGGCGACGCTGCGGGTGTTGTTAGCTCATTGAAAGAACAGTCTGAAAAAATTGGCAATGTGATTGAAGTGATTCAAGGCATATCAGAACAGACGAACTTACTTGCGCTTAATGCGGCAATTGAAGCGGCTCGCGCAGGCGAAAGCGGCCGTGGATTTGCTGTCGTTGCTGATGAAGTTCGCTTACTAGCAGCAAGAACTCAATCATCAACACAAGAAATTCAGGCCATCATCGAAGAGCTCCAACATCAGTCTGGCTCAGCTAACGAGAGCATGATTTCAAGTTTAACCACGTTAGAAGAGAACCAACAGCTTGCAAATCAAGTGAACCACGCACTATCTGAGATTAGCGAATCAGTCGGTGATATTGCTTCGATTAATACTCAAGTTGCAACGGCAGCAGAAGAGCAAAGCCATGTAACAGCAGATATTAATCGCAACATTTCAAACATTTACGATTTGGTTAGTCAAAACGTAACTGGCGTCACTCAAGCAGCAGCGGCTAGCCATGAGCTATCCAACCTTGCTGAGAAGCAAAAACTGGAACTTGATTACTTTAAAGTTTAAGTAGTACACATAAGAAAAAGCTAAACACTAGAAACAAAAAAAACCGCCAATTTGGCGGTTTTTTTTTAATTCAAACTCTACTCTTCTGCTGGCTTATCTACCGCAGGCTTCGCAGGTTTTTTCTTTGGAATAAATACAGAATCACCCACTGCAACATTCTTATGGAAGCTCTTATCACGTTGAGTTGGTTTTTTCGGAGTCTGTGCTGATTTCGCTTTCGCTTTACCTTTCGCAGGGCCACCTTTCTTAAAGGCAGGCTTACGCGGTCGAAGACCTTTGAATTTACCTTTCAATCCTTCTAGTACAGAGAAAGCTAAATCTTGCTGTAGATAAGTTTCTACACGCTTAAAGCTATCCCAATCTTTTGGACCCACTAGAGAGATAGCATCCCCTTTATTACCAGCACGGCCAGTACGACCTACACGGTGAACATACTCTTCCGTATGCTTTGGCATATCGAAGTTGATAACATGGCTCACGTTTGGAATATCGATACCACGAGAAGCGACATCCGTAGTCACAAGGATCTTAAAGACTGCACGCTCAAATTGGCTCATGATCGCATTACGTTGAGTTTGGTTTAAATTACCACTCAGAGCGACGGCTTTAAGCTTCTTCTCGTTTAGCTTTTCAGTTAAACGATCAGTATCCACACGAGTTGCTGTAAAAATCATGACCTGACGGTATTCAGCTTCTTCAATAATACGGTCGAGGATTGCTTCTTTATGATCTAAGTGATCGCAAAGATAGAATTTTTGAGTAATGTCTTTATGTTCTTCGTTCGAAACACCAACAGAAATACGTTTTGGTGAATCAAGCATTTCAGATGCAATGTCATTAACTTCAGCATGATCTAGCGTTGCTGAGAACATTAACGTTTGACGACGACGGTGTTTTGCCGCTTTATGAATGCGTCGTAATTCAGGTGCAAAGCCTAAATCTAGCATACGATCCGCTTCATCAAGAATAAGCGTATCGACACCATCTAAATGCAAAGAGCGGTGCTCAAGGTGATCGGCAAGACGACCAGGAGTAGCCACAATAAAGCGTGGGTATTTGCGTAACGCTTTAACTTGATCGTTAAAGTTTTCACCACCAAGAATTAGGGTCGCATCATAAGACAATCCACCCAGCATTGAGCGCAACTCACCGTAAACTTGTTTCGCCAGTTCACGTGTCGGAGCCAAAATCACACCACGAGGATCTCTTGCAGAAAATGCTTTATTTTTGAGAGCCTTATGCAGCATAGGTAAAACAAATGCTAAGGTTTTGCCTGATCCCGTCTTTGACGAAGCCAACAAATCTTTTCCTGCAATAACAACGGGAATCGCTTGTTGTTGGATCTTTGTCGCTTTTTTAAAGTCGTAGTGTTTCAGATTTTTAAGTAAGCGATTGTCTAGGCTTAAATCTTTAAAGTGCAATGGACTCTCCAGTCTTAATGATTCGATATAAAAATTGGTTAACACGATATGATAACGCAAAAGCAGCCATTATAGATAGAGATCACATAAAAATTATATGGAATTGAAAGTACCGCCTTCAGCCTCCCTCTGTTGATTCTCAGATATAAGAATGTTCAATATCTGAACGATACTTACTTCAACTATTGAACTTTTTATCATCAGATAACTAGGTGTATTGATAATTAGTCGCTACAATCAAGGTGATGCGACTATATGATGAAGAATGTATAGCGCGCGATTCGATACTTATTGAACAAGGAGTTCCTATGAACAAAATGTTACTTGCTGCTGCAACAACATCAGTACTACTTCTTGCTGGGTGTGCTTCAGGGCCAGATGAAGCGAGCATGGCAAAGATGGATGAACTAAATAACAAAGTGTCTCAACTAAGCCAAGAAGTGGCATCTCTTAAAGGTGAGCAAGCTGACGCTGAAATGAAGTCAAAAATGGCAGCGGACGCGGCAATGTCTGCACAAGAAGAAGCGGCTCGTGCAAATGAGCGTATCGATAACATTGCACAGTCTTACACAAAATAAGCGGCCTTATTTTGTTCCAGCACCTGCTATTCAGTAGGTGCTGCTATTTCTACAGGCAAACCGTTTTGCGCCAAAATGACAGCCTTCGCTTTACTGTCTGACAGTTGAAACTCTTCCAACCACCAATTTAGCTCAATAGGAAGGGTAAGAGGTTGTTGAGTTCCATCACTGCGAGTTAATGGCTCATGAGCCTCAACAAACACACTCCGGTCCGGTTCAAGGGCGATTTTAATCGGCTGATTGATCACTTTCACTTTCTCGCCTTTACTTACCTTTTCAAAAAGCCACTTGATATCTTGAGGTTCCATACGAATACAACCAGAACTCACTCTCAAGCCAATACCAAACTCTTTATTAGTTCCATGGATCAAATAATCTCCAGCGCCATACCCAAGCCTCAAAGCAAACTCCCCTAACGGATTGTTGGGACCTGCCGGTACAACCGCGGGTAGTTCAATGCCTTTTGCTAAGTACTCATTACGAATTGAGGTGGGGGGAGTCCAAGTCGGATTCGCTCTTTTCTGACTAATTTTCGTTTCCATTTCTGGAGTGTCGCGTCCAACCCTGCCAATACCAACGGGGAAAACATGGACTTGATTCAGGGAAGGTTCAAAATAGTAAAGCCTCAATTCAGCAAGGTTAATGACAATACCTTTTCGCGGAACTTGAGGAAGAATCAATTGTGAGGGGATAGTAAGTACATACCCTTCAAGGGGAAGGAAGGGATCAACGCCTTTGTTTGCAGCCATTAATGATAAAAAACCAACATCATATTGCTTGGCCACTTTGGCTAAGGTCTCGCCTTTTTCAACAACATGCAGTTGCAAACGACCAACGATATGGCTGTCATCTTCAGGTAACTCAAACGTGGCAGCATGGCTTCCATTTGTCACGCCTAAAATGAGTGTTAGTAGTAGCCCTAACGGTTTGAATCGCAGCATTTATCGTTATTCCTTAGCACTTTATCTTTTACAAGGTTATCTCTCTTTCGACTGTTTTATCAACTATTGAGGCGAAATAGTTGATCTTACAAAGTGCTTCCCTGCATCCATACTGCTTAAATTCAGTCACTGCTCGCTATTTCTTCGGATGACAGATACAGCTTATCAATAACGTCAGATACCGAGACTTCCTGCTCAGCGTGACTCATCCACGCTGTCAATATTGCGACTTGTTTATCTGCCAATGCTCGATTAGAAAAAAAGTGTACATGAGAAAAGCTGGTAACAGTTTCATGCTTGAGTAAAGCAGATACACTTTCTACCCCATCTAGCATAACCATGTAAAAACCCATTTCACTCAATTTCAAGCACGAAAGCCATGCCGGTATACTGCCAATCGGATCCAAATTGACAAATAAACATTTCCCTTTATGTGCAGCTTTTCTCTCCGCCTCAATAATTGAGATCAATCGCGTGAGCATAATTGACTGAAACAGGCTTTTTTGAATGGTTCGCTGCGGGCCTTTGACAAGCTCCAGCGCATCCAAAATAGGGAATACAAATTGCTCGGTCACGATGTCTAACGGGTACTCTTTTAATACCATGCTAACGATCGATTCTGCCTTCCCATTATTTAAAGAGGCTAGTGCTGAGATCAATGTATCAACGTCTTCTAAAACCGGTGAGGTACTTGCTTGAGTTCCGGCCCCGGCATTATTTATCAGCTCAGATTCAAGCAGCGGTTTAACTTTCCCTATGGAAATGCCTTTCGCCAGCCAGCTTTGAATCGACTTAATAGTCTCTATATTACCCTGCGTATAAAGCCTATGCCCCTTTTCGGTTCGTTGGGGCTTAATTAAATTGTAGCGTCGCTGCCACGCCCGAAGTGTCACGGGTTTAACTCCTGTTAACTCAGACACTTCGCGTATGGCATACAACTTATGATCTTCTGTCTCACATTTTTCATGATCAGATTCATAGTGCATAGCGTAATCCTAATTCTTGTGGATACGGTTGGAGATATTTTTGCTGAAGTAAATACGAGTCAGGAAACGCCTCTAAGTAGTGATTAATCAGTGTTAACGGTGCAAGGATCGGAAGCAAACCTGTACGGTATTGATCAATCACTCGGCACAGTTCCGCTTTTTGCGTCCCAGTAAGCAGTGTTTTGAAATAACCTTGGATATGCATCAGAACATTAGTGTTGTTTTTTCTGCTTGCTCGATTTTTTATCGCTTGCATAAATTCAGTCCGATAACGTTGGTAAAATTCATTCTCATCGTAATCTTTGATATGTGCCACCAAACGACCCAATGATTTATATGACTCAGGATGGTGAGCCATTAAACTCAATTTGTAGCGAGAATGGAAAGCCACTATTTTTCCAGGCGTTGGGTTGCCCCCCATCGAATCATAGAAATCTCGCAAGCTGTAGACTCGTGTAATGAAATTCTCGCGTAATACCGGGTCTTGTAACCTTCCATCTTCTTCTACAGGCAACCACGGCATTTGCTCCATCAACTCTTGTGTAAATAAGCCAACACCATTTTTTTGCGCTTGGTTACCTTGGTAAATTTTTACACGCTCCATGCCGCATGTCGGAGAGTTAGCGCATACAACATAACCGCACAGCTCTTTTTTACCAAGATCTTGAACTTTCTGTTTCGAAAACTGAATCATATTGTCGGTATGGTCTTTCGAACTGTCTTGACTTTGCAGTAAGCGAATTCGCTCTTCGTCAGAAACCAGCCGTATTGCCGGTCTTGGTGTCGGCATACCTATAGAAACTTCAGGACAAACGGGCACGAAAGAAAAATAGTCAACAAGATCCCGAGCAAGAAAATGATTTAATTTACTTCCTCCATCAAATCTGACTGGATTTCCAATGATACATGCACTCACTCCGATCTCAATATGCGACATAAACACCCCCAAAACTATACAAAATTAACCTACGTATAACTTATAGCATGCCAAAACTGATTGTACAAAAAATATTTTCGTACAACCACTATTAATAATTCACATAGCAAATCGATTGCCTTACAACTTTCAACAAAAAGAGTTATCAATATTGGCAATGTAGTGCACCTTGCACTATTCTGTGATGAATGTCTCAAGGTAGGCTGTGATATCTAGCTATTATTGCTTCAACAGACAGAAACAGATTCAACAGAATTGGTGATTTGAATTTTAAATCCTTGTCACCACGATAAAAACTTTGGAGATACAACTATGGCAACCCCTCATATTAATGCTCAAGCTGGTGATTTCGCTGAAACAGTACTAATGCCAGGTGACCCACTACGCGCTAAATACATCGCAGAAACTTTTCTTGATGATGTAAAACAAGTATGTGACGTTCGTAATATGTTTGGTTACACAGGTACTTATAAAGGTAAAAAAGTATCAGTAATGGGTCACGGTATGGGTATCCCATCGTGCTGCATCTATGTTCACGAACTCATTGCAGAATTCGGTGTTAAAAATGTAATCCGTGTAGGTAGCTGTGGCGCTGTACGTGATGACGTTAAACTAATGGACGTTGTTATCGGTATGGGTGCTTCTACAGACTCTAAAGTGAACCGTATTCGTTTCAACAACCACGATTTCGCTGCAATTGCTGATTACGGTCTTCTAGAAGAAGCAGTAAGCCAAGCTCGTGCACAAGAAGTTCCAGTTAAAGTTGGTAACGTATTCTCTGCAGACCTTTTCTACACTCCTGAAGCTGACCTATTCGGCAAAATGGAAAAACTAGGTATCCTAGGTGTTGATATGGAAGCAGCGGGTATCTACGGTGTTGCTGCTGACTTAGGTGCAAAAGCACTGACAATCCTTACCGTTTCTGACCACATCATCCGTGGCGAAAAACTAAGCTCTGAAGATCGTCAAAAGTCATTCAATGACATGATGAAAGTTGCTCTAGAAACAGCAATCAACATCTAATAAAAAATTCATTTTGCTGCTGAGGTAAAACTTGGCAGCCTGAATATCCCGAGGGGGCGATCGTGTCCAACGGCAAACTGCCAAAAGACGCAGATGGTTTACAACTCAACTTTTGTAAAACATTGGCGTGTGACAACTTTGGATTGAGCGACGCAAAACGTTACGTTTTGCAACATGCGAACCCTAAGCGTCCGGCGATGGTTTGTCGTGAGTGTGGAGCTTTCCCCCCCTTACTTAACAACCAAGAAGTTCTTAACGAGTTACATAGGTTAAGACAACTTCACAGTGATGGCCTTCCCGCTTGTCGTAACGGCGAGTGTGAGAACTTTGGTCTATCTGTTCACACCCACAAACACCTCTACCATGCTTTTGGTTTCAGTGGTGATCGTCAGCGATACCGTTGCAAACAGTGCCAATCCACGTTTGTTGACAAATGGTCTGGTATCAATAAAAAACTAGCCTTTCAAGAAAACTTACTTGGGTTGCTCTTTATGAGTTACTCCGTACGTGAAATCTGCCGAAAACTCTCAATCAACCCAAAGACGTTCTACGACCATGTTGACCATATTGCAAGTCGCTGCCGTCGTAAACTGGCGATGATCGATGCTCGTTGGGTAAATCATGCAGAATCATTTGAATTTGCTTCTCACTATATGCCACTGCAACCTAAAAGCAGTAATGGCGTATTATGGATTGCGACAGGCGAAGCCCACTCTGGCTACATTTTATGTCAACACGTAAACTACTCTTCTGGTGAAGAACCTGAAGGTTCAGTCGATCATGACCCTTATAGCACACCTTCACGGTTTGTCTCTCGAGACCACTCTTCAGAAGCGAATTTACCGACACCGGCACCTTCACCTCTATTACGTGAAAGAATAGACCAACAGTATCAAACCATTTTGGCTCGTGGAAATGTCGAGGACCCAATGGGGAACCTCACAATATTCAACTATCCATCAAAAGGGGCACTTATTCGACCGCCTTATACGTCATATGCACATTTTCTACATGTGCTAGATATGTGTAACGAAAATAAGCGCGTTTCGATTTATATGCCACAAGATCCTGTTCTTCGTTCTGCCGCTCTTAGCGTATGCTTACCGCGAATATTGAGTCAAAACGTTGACTTAATGTATGTGGAAGAAGATAACGGCTGGAGCAACGATACTGAATTTGAAAAAACAGATATCGTGCATATGGGATGGTGGCGAGATCGTTGGGCAATATCCAATCAAGGCTCTGCTCATAAAGGCATTTGCTATCTTGCAGGTGAAAACCATGCGCCAAAACATTGGCTTAGCAAGGCGTCAGTAAAACAGACTGAGTTTTACCAGCAACGCTTCCAACTTCTTTTTGATAACTTCATAAACGAGCCAAGACGCAAGCTGCGCCCTGGAGGATTACTTCCTCTTCTCGATATATTCAGAGCTTGGCACAATTTATGCTACCAAGATAAGCATGGGCTTACAGCGGCACAAAGATTAGAGCTTACAGAGCATCCTCTTACATTAAAACAGCTCCTGTCTTAATACTTTAAGGCTAGAATCTAATGATATGGCGCAAGATTGCCGCTATCTCAATTCGTCACTTTGCTGTATTAAGTGTGAGTCGGCACTAATTATTGTTGCTTAGACATCAAACTTTACCTTTATAAGTCCATAAATAGTGCTAATCGAGGAGCACGCTAATATAATGATCACATTATCAATATGTTCGGTAGTCATGGATATTACTTTTGGATAAAAATCAGTCTCTTTTAGAAATCGAAATAGAACAACTGAAATCACGCATTGATTCAGAGCCTAAAGATGCATTACGTATCGCTGAACAGTGCCTAGTTCGTTCAGAGCAGATTCTTTTTCAAGAAGGCGCTATCCAGTCATTAATGATTATGGCGCGATGCTATTGGTCTTTGATGGATTATAGGAAAGGCTTGAAAACCATCAAAGAAGCTTATTCTAAGCAAAGTCGCCTCGATACTGATAACTACCTCCCTGAAATCCTACACGTACATGCCTTGCAATATTGGGGGCAAGCCAAATACTACTCTGCGCAACAATTTTGGATTAATGCGTTAGAGCAATCTGCCCTTGTTGATGAAGTCGAAATTCAGATTGAATGTCTTATTGGGCTGGGCAACGTATGGCGAATCACTAACGAACATAAACTGGCCAGCTCAACCCACAAGCTTGCTGTCACCGTTGCAAATAGTGCTCGAATTGGCTGGCTTGAAGGTAAGGCTCGCATTCTTCTCGCATGGGACTATTACCTACTCAATAATTACGTTGAAATGCTATCAGTACTTGATGGTGCCCAGGATGCTTTGGAAGGTCATCAAGACAAAACATGGCAAGCTGAAGTATGGGATTTTAGAGGCTTAGCTTTACTTGGTCTTGAGCGGCTAGATGATGCTGAAATTGCAACGAAAAAAGCTCATGACCTTGCTCTGAAACACAATTTAACATGGATTAAAGCTCACTCATTTATCAGCAGAGCAAGACTTGAACTATTAAAGAAAAAACCGAAAGAAGCTACAAAATTACTTTTGGATGCTGAACAATCGGCCTCTCTTTTTGATAATGGTGAACTTCTCAGTCAAATTTGCTTCCAACAATCTTTAGTCGCTGAAAAACAAGGTGATTTTGAAGCCGCACTGATCGCCTTTAAAAAATACCGTCAGCACTCTATTAAAATGCTGAATGAACAAACCATTCGAGTCAGCTTAGATAAAGCTCGAGGTTCGAAGCGCCAACTTGAGCAGCGTGCACGTAAGCTAATTAACAGAATCCGTGGTCAATACGAATATGACCCACAGAAACATTATTCAAACGTTGTTTCTGAAACATTCTGGTGGGAGCAATTGGTTCTATTTAAAACAGAACTTAAACACTCCAATCACGCCATAATTATGCTTCAACACTCTGATCCGGCTTATTTAGACGTATGTACAGAGATTGCTCATACACTGTGTAACCACAATGATCTGCTCTCTCGCTTAAGTAGCAAGCGCATTGCGATGCTAGTCTCGGAGAAAGGTGACGCGGCAAACCAGCTATTTCTCGTTCTCAGTCAAATGATTGAAATCTACCCTTGGCATCGTAAAGGTTTAACAGGCGAACTACCAAAATTGACACTACAAGACATTCTCACTTTTCCATTCACCCTTGAGCAATTAGAAGAAAGCCAATAGAAGGTACTATCATGGAAACGCTACTCAACAAAATTTCCGATGCTGGCTTAGATCCTTCTTCCGTGTCTGGTGAAAATGCCATTATATTTTGGGAACATATCTGTAAACATATCGCAACGACAGATAAAGAACGTGCTCATTGCTATTTAATCAGCGCAGAATACCGCGCAAAGTTAAAGCAACATAGCACCAGTATTGATGAACTTCGCCGTGCGCTTAACTTACTCAACATTCCCGAAGACGTCGATGATATCCTGACAATAAAAGCGAGTCTCAGTGAACGTTTAATGGATATTGGTGATTACACTTCAGCCCTATCTGAATACATCAGCATCTCTAATATTGCTGTAGAACATGGTTTTATTGACGACTATGTCGCATCAATTTTAGGTATGGGGAACTTGTGCGATGCTTATGGTGACCACAGCCGCGCACTACGTTATTACCAAAAGATTGACAGTATTGATCATGCAATAAGTAGTCGATCACTGAGACTTCGATACAAACTTCATATCGTTGCCTGTTACATCGACCTAAAACGCATCAACGCAGCCAACGACTTACTCTTAGAGTGTGAAGAGCTCAGTATTCTCGTCAGTGACAAAATTTTAGCCGGTCAAATTCGTCTCTACCAAGCCAAAATCTGTCGTCAGAAAAAACAGTATCACGATGCATTGCTCGCCCTATCAAAAGTCCAATACTCGATAAGCAGTGCTTCATCTAGTTGGTTATCCTTGATGATTCGTTTAGAGTTAGCATTATGTTTAAACTGCATAGATGGTAAGCAACAACTGGCCACTATCGTATTGAATACCACTCATAAACGTATAAAAATTCAATCTTCATCGGCGGTTGTAAAGAAGTTTTATGACACATTAAGCCACATCAGTGCCAGCCGAAATGAGTATCAAGAAGCACTTGAATATGAAAAAAAAGGCTACCGCATTGAATCTGATTTAATGAAGCATATTCCTATCAGTGAACTGGGAGCGACTCAGTTACGAAGGCTGTCTCGCTTTGAATTACAACTCAAGTTGATTCTTTCTGAGCAAGAAAACCGTGAGTTAAAAGAAACCACTGAAAATCAAAAGAATGCCGTTGCTCAACTACAGCAAGATGTATTTACAGACCCTCTGACAAATTTACACAACCGCCGTTGGTTAGATGTAAAACTAAAAGATTTACTCCTACACGACACTACGTTTTCATTAATGGTTGTCGATATTGACCATTTTAAGTCCATTAATGATGAGTTGAGCCACTTAGTCGGAGATAAAGCGATCGTCAGTGTTTCTAATGAACTCTCCTCCTACTTTAGATTCAGCGGTGCATCATGCGTTCGTTTTGGTGGAGAAGAGTTCCTTGTGATTTTAGAAAACGTCAACATGCAACAAGCCGAAATGCATGCCGAGAACTACCGTGAACGTATTTTCCAGTATGGATGGCATGAGATCCTAGGTGAGCGAGGACTCACTGTCAGTATCGGTATTACCTCGCACCGTGAAGGTGAAAATACACAACGCACCTTCTATCGAGCAGATAAAGCGCTATACAGAGCGAAAGCGAATGGGCGTAATCAAGTCTGTTTAGAAGAGTAAGGCTGGGCCTAGGATCAACTGGGTTCTAGGCCTTTCATTCACATTGCTCCGTTTCACTGATTATCTCCATACTCCGCCCCCTAAGCACCCACTGACATATCATCGTTACTGTTTTTCTTCTACCCAAAATATGAATTCGCGCATATGTCACAGTTCTTTTTGTTGATTATTTATATTTTACAACAAATACTTAACTAATATTATGTGAGACGTTTTCTTACTGTTTCACTAAACACAAGGATGCTGTATGTTTTTAGACTATTTTGCCCTTGGGCTCTTGATTTTTGTTGCTCTTGTGATTTTTTATGGTGTCATCGTCATACATGACATCCCATATGAGATTGCAAAAGAGCGAGACCACCCACACCAAGATGCGATTCATGTATCAGGCTGGGTAAGCCTATTTACCCTACATACGATTTGGCCATTTCTTTGGATTTGGGCAACATTATGGCGCAAAGATCGAGGCTGGGGATTTGCAAAAATAAAAGAAGAGCAACAAGATATTCATCACCGTGTAGACGTGTTGATAGATCAAGTTGCGGCACTTGAAAAAGAGCTCTCTGATATCAAAATCGCCCAATTCGCACCCTCGCAACCTGACTCGCAAGAGCGAGCCCAAGATTCTAGGCAAACGACCTTAGCATCATCTCAAACCGCACAACAAAATCAGGAGGATAAATAATGGACTTACTTCTGATAATGACCTATGCCGCTCTGTGTATCACGATATTTAAAGTATTTAAAATCCCACTAAACAAGTGGACGGTACCCACCGCGGTACTCGGCGGTGTCGTATTAATCGGTACTCTAATTTTGTTGATGAACTACAATCACCCTTTCACCCAAGTTGGTAACCAAGTGTTCACCACCACACCTGTCGTGTCTGGTGTTCGTGGGCGAGTTGTGGAAGTGCCAGTATTGCCGAACCAAGAGCTTAAACAAGGAGATGTTCTATTTAGAATCGATCCCATTCCTTTTGAGGCTGAAGTGGCGAAAATTGAAGCCCAGATAAAACAAGCAAGCCAAGGTGCTCTGGGGCTAAAGTCTGATGTCTTTGAAGCCGAATCAGCAAAAATCAAAGCCGTTGCTGAAAAAGACAAAGCCAAGCGGGAGTTCTTACGTTATCAAAAAGGGTACGATAAAGGCGCATTCACTGAACAACAACTTGATACCCGCCGCCAAGCTTATAAAGCGGCCGAAGCGGCTGTAAACGTCACACAAGCGAAACTTGATCAAGCTGAAATCGCGCTTAGCTCAGAGATTGGTGGTGAAAATACCGCTGTTGCAAAATTACTGGCCGACCTTCAGCAAGCAGAGTTCAATTTAGATCAGACGATAGTCAGGGCACCCACAGACGGATATGTGACTCAACTGGCCCTAAGACCTGGTGTAATGGCGGTTCCTCTGCCTTTGGCACCCGTTGCAACCTTTGTCCACACTGAAGACAAAATCTATACTGCCGCCTTTAGACAAAATTCATTGCAGCGCCTACAACCTGGTTTTACTGCTGAGTTTCTATTCAGAGCGCTTCCTGGAAAAGTCTTTCAGGGTGAAATTATTGATGTGCTACCAACTATCGGAGAGAGCCAATTTCAAGCTCGTGGAACTTTGGTAGGAACGGAAGCCTTACGCACCAATGGCCGCGTACTGGTGAAATTGAAAGTCAATGATGACCTGTCAGATTACCATTTACCGCTCGGTACCGCGGTCGAAGTGGCTGTTTATTCCGATAGCTTTACTCATGTCTCCATCATGCGGAAAGTGTTAATACGAATGAAAAGCTGGCAAAACTATTTGTATTTAGACCATTAGTTGCATTTAGACCATTACTTGTATTTAAAGCATTAGTTGTATTTAAACCATTAGTTGTACTTAGACATTAGTGACGTCTAGACCACTAGCGATGTCTAAACTACTTGCTACGCCTCTCGGTAACTCAATCGGTTTAAATACAAACATTCTGAAAAAATGTATACGGCAGCTGACATTCAGCTGCCTTTTTTTATTTTTAGACATCTAGACACATAGGTTCCCTTGGGTGTCAGTTGTCCTGTATAATGCGCGGCTTATTTTTCTATTTGTTTATTATTTAATCTCAATAGAAAAATGCAAATAAAAGCAGATCCATTCCGCTCTTTAAAAAGAACATTTTAGTAATTAAGGTTATCTATGAATCTTTCAGCAAAAACCGTGGTTGTTATCGCAATTGGCGCAGCCCTTTACGGTATTGGCGGCTTGCCAATGTTTGGCGTTCCAGTCTTTGCCAACACCACTCTTAAACCAGCAATGGCAGTTTTAGCCCTTTTCTCTGTACTTTTTGGGCCATTAGTCGGTTTTTTAGTTGGGTTCATCGGTCACTGGGTCACTGACCTTTTTGCAGGTTGGGGCGTCTGGATCACTTGGGTACTTGGCTCAGGCATTGTTGGTTTAGTCATTGGCTTCTTCCCTGCGCTCACACAAAATCGCATTGAGAAAGGTGACTTTAACCATAAAGATTTCATCCTATTCGTTCTGCTTGCTCTCGTCGGCAATATCGCAGGCTACGGATGTTCAGCGTTCCTCGATACCATTTTATATGCAGAACCATTTACTAAAGTGTTTACTCAGTTATCGATAATTGCTGCTGGTAACACCGTTCTTATCGCTATCGTAGGTTATTTCATTCTTAAATCTGTGGCGAAAAGAAACAAACAAAGCCGTAACCTAACTGAGGCGTAAACGGCAATGACAATAGAATTTTCGAACTTCTCTTTTAGATATGAGTCGCTGGATAAACCGACGCTAAAAAATATCAATCTACGGATAGAGCAAGGGGAGAAAATCGTCATTATTGGCCCAAGTGGTAGCGGTAAATCAACACTTGGCCAATGTTTAAATGGTCTGATTCCACATGCAATAAAAGGCGAAGTCTCGGGCACACTATCGCTCAATAATCACGATACTCGTCATTTCGACATGCATGAATTTACCGAACAAATTGGAACCGTATTACAAGATACGGATAGCCAGTTTGTTGGGCTTAGTATTGGTGAAGATATCGCATTTGCTCTGGAAAACCAGCAGATGGCGACCAATGAAATGCACAGTGTTGTCACCAATACTGCGAAAATGGTCGATCTCGATGAGATGCTCGATCACTCTCCACATGATCTTTCTGGTGGGCAGAAGCAGCGAGTTTCACTTGGTGGTGTTCTCGTTGATGATGTCGACACACTTTTGTTCGATGAACCATTGGCAAGCTTAGATCCAAAAACGGGTAAAGCGACGATTGAAATCATTGATCAACTGCATAAGAGCACTCACAAAACCATCATCATTATTGAACATCGCTTAGAAGATGTCTTACATCGCCATGTTGATAGAATTATATTGATGGAGCAAGGTGAAATCGTTGCTGACTGCACGCCGAATGAGCTGCTTGCTTCACCTCTTTTAGGGCAACATGGTATCCGTGAACCGCTCTATTTATCAGCACTAAAAGCGGCAAACGCTTCAATTAGTGCTGACGAAAACTTATCGTCACTCGTGTCATTCAATATCGAGAAACACCAGCAAACACTGAATAATTGGTTTAATGCTCGCCCAGAAACAACACCTACGCCCTACACTGAGCCACTCCTATCGATTCAAGATCTGACTTACTCTTATGATGGTGAGAAGAACGCCCTTCAAGACGTTTCCTTTCAAGTCAACAGAGGCGAGTTTGTCTCCATCTTAGGCAAAAATGGATCAGGTAAGTCCACCATAACTAAGCTGATCATGGGTGTTATCGATCCAGATGAAGGCAACATCTCACTTAATGGGATCAATCTAGATACTCTATCTATTTTTGAGCGAAGCCAGAAAGTTGGCGTAGTCATGCAAAACCCAAATCATATGATTTCGCACCATATGATCGTCGATGAAATTGCTTTCGGTTTACGTAACCGAGGAGTTTGTGAAGAGCAAGTTCAAGAGAAAGTCATGCACATATTAGAACTATGTGGATTAAGCAAATATCGCAATTGGCCAATTGAAGCTCTGAGCTACGGACAGAAAAAGCGTGTCACTATCGCGTCTATCTTGGTTCTTGAGCCTGAACTTCTGATTTTGGATGAGCCAACCGCAGGTCAAGACTATCGAAATTACACCTCAATGCTGGCATTCATTCAGAAGCTAAACCGCGAGTTGGGTATTACTGTGGTTATCATTTCTCATGATATGCATTTAGTCTTAGAGTACACCACCCGCTCTATCGTATTTTCTGACAGCAAACTGATAGCAGATGCTCCAATGACACAAGTGTTCAGCCAACCAGCGCTACTGGATAGTGCAAACTTAGCAACAACGAGCTTATACGAACTCGCACTTAAGGTAGGTATCACCCAAACGGACGCATTTATGCAGCACTTCATTCAACATGAAAGAGGTCAGCATGAAAGCATCTAAAATGAAATTTGGTATTAACTACATTAATACCAACTCCCCTCTGCATGCTCTAAATGGCATCACTAAATTCATCCTATTTTTGGCATGGGTAACGGTAGTTCTCACTACATTTGACTTGCGTATGATCACAGGCTTGTTAGTGGTTGGATTGGGGTTATTAAAAATGACCAAGGTCCCAGTACAAGTATACAAACCGCTTCTGATAGGCACGGCGAGTGTATTGCTACTCAACGCCCTATTTATGTATTTGCTCGCACCGAGTCAAGGGACTGAATTCATGGGCAGTGAAACCATACTGCTTGCTCTACCGGGCGGTTATTCGCTGACACAAGAGACACTGTTTTATTTGTTAACGGTGACTCTAAAATACTTCAGCATGTTCCCTATCGCTTTGGTGTTTGTGTTTACAACCCACCCAACGGAATTCGCGGCAAGCCTAAATCGCTTAGGTGTACCATACAAGATTGCTTATGCCGTGAGTTTAACGCTGCGTTATTTGCCAGAAGTAAAGAAAGACTTTGTCAATATTATGCATGCTCAGCAAGCACGTGGAGTGGAGTTATCTAAAAAAGCCCCCTTTTTCACTCGAATGAAAAACGTGGCCAAAATTCTGGGTCCGCTGATTTTTTCTAGTTTAGACAGAGCAGATGAAATATCGAATGCGATGACACTACGTGGGTTTGGTCGTCACAAGTCACGGACATGGTATAGCCTGAAAGCCATGACTAAAACCGACTATATTCTATTGGCTATAATCGGCATTACCGTTATGTTAGCCATTACCAAACGAGTTATCGAGCCAACCCTATTTTGGTACCCATTCTAATGGCGTTCGCTCCATCCTTATAAGAACGAAAACAGGCCGTATAAACATGCGGCCTTTTTCATACGCCTTCACTTTGCATATCCCCTTTAAGACGGTTCAAACATCATCCAATGCTTACTCTTATTATTGAAAGCAAAACTTTCATCGCATTTATAAATGAAAAATAGAGTAAACAATCAAATTTTTACTACCTCGATCACTTTTTAATGTAACTAATTGATTTATAAAAACGCCATTATTAAATCAATAAGGTTCTCTGATGAAACTCAATCACACTCTTCTTGCATTATCTGTTGGCTTTTGCCTGCATGGCGCACAAGCTATTGCCCAAGACTCTTTTGAGCTCACTGTCGCGCACGTCAACGATACTCACTCTGCATTTGATGCGGTTAAATCAAGCTTCAAAGTAAATGAAGAACTTGTTTACAATGAATTTGGTGGTTACCCACGAGTTTACCAAGAGTCACTTGCTTATAAGCAACAAGCAAAAGACGCTAATGACAGCTTCCTATTTCTCCATGGTGGTGATGCATTCCAAGGCAGCGCTTACTTCAAGCTTAACCATGGCGCGATGAATGCCGATCTGCTTAACAAGATGGGCATCGATGCAATGGCTATGGGTAACCATGAATTTGATCTTGGTACTGAAAAGCTCGCTGAGTTTGTTTCATCAATCAATTTTCCAATGCTAGCGGCCAATATCGATATCGAAGGTGACGAGTATTTAAACGGCAACAAAAATATCCAGCCGTACCTTATTTACCAATTCGATGGTAACAAGAAGACTCAAATCACGGATATGGCAACCATTAAAAGTGGTGACAACTTAGTCGGTGTTATTGGCCTGGCTCTGGATGATATGAAAGATATCGCCAGCAAAACGGGCGGCGTTGAATTTTCAGACATGGTGATGTCGGCTCAAGCAAGTGTCGATAAATTGAAAGCGATGGGCATTACTAAAGTCGTCGCGGTCACTCATATTGGCAATGCAAAGGATGTTGAATTAGCGTCAAAAGTTAACGGTATTGATTTAATTGTCGGTGGTCACTCTCATACTTTACTTGGTGATTTCACAAACCTAGGTAAAGCCGATAACGGAACATACGCAAACCTTGTTGCTAACCCAGATGGCGGTAAAACATGCATCGTTCAAGCGGGTGAATCAGCGCAGGCTATCGGTCTTGTAAAGGCAAACTTCAATGATCAAGGTGCCATCACCAGCTGTAAAGGCCACAATACTCTATTAAGTAACGATGAGTTCTATGGCGATAAATATCGCACCAACAAACTCGCGGCCAAAGAGACGAAAAAAGTTGAAACATTCATCGATAACACCAAAAACATTACGATCACAGAAGAGAACAGCGAATTACGTAAGCTGATTGATCAAAAATACCAACCTCACCTAAATGAAGCTTATGGTGATGTGATCACTTTTGTTCCAGATACAATTAACCACGAAAGACGTCCAAATGATGGCGGAACCGATGCTCATGGTTCAGATGTCGCACCGATTGTAGCGTGGGGTCAATACGCTTGGGCTGCTTCTGATGAAGTCGCTAAGGTTGCTGGCATCAAAGCTGATCTATCACTAGTCGGTGCAGGTGGCGTGCGTCAGGACATCGCATTTGGGGATTTACGCGAAGGAAATATCTCTCTTGAGCTGCTTCCTTTCTCTAATGCTTTATCTATTGTTCCAATGAGCGGGGAGAACATTAAGGCATTGATCAGCTCAAGCATTACAGCAACCCTTCCTGAAGGTGCACATGCTGGTAAATTCCCTTACGGCGGTAACCTTCGTTACACCTTCGATGAAACTATCTCTGGTGTTAAAGGAAAGCTGAGCTCAATTGAAATCAATACTGGTACTCCTTCTTCACCGAAATGGACAGCAGTGCAAGACAAAGAGACCTATAACGTCGCGATGGATGCTTACCACGCTACAGGTAATGACGGATGGGGCATTGTATTTGATTCTCAAACAGAGAAATCAGGGCGTGTTGATCTCGCTTACGTAGACGGCAACTTAACCGCTTTCCCTGTCACCAAACTAGAGCTTAAAGAGAAGATGAAAAAAGGCAAAATGGTCATGAGAAAGTCAGTCGTGTACCAAGGCCAAGCTCTTAACTGTAAAGCTGAGACCGTGAAGTGTAATACCGATGCTCAATCGGTTGTTGAAACCCTAACACCACTCAAATCATTAACGCCATTAAGCTACGAAACCGTAACTTTCAATCGCGCTAAATAAAGATACAGTCACCGCGCGGAATAGTTTCATTTTCGCTATGCATTGACTGTTAGATACAAAAAACCAGTGGCATAGGTCACTGGTTTTTCTTTACTCAAATAGTAATTGAATCGCAGCCGTCCGATCTATTTAATTCCAACTAAACCGTCTTACTTCATTACCTGCTTTGGGGTGTACAGGAATATTCAAAGAAAGAACCAGTGACAAGCCAGCCATAACCGCACCGATATAAAAAACACTTGATGGCGATACCAGCCAAATTAAACCAAAAGTGACAGGAATAACTACCGCTGCAATATGGTTTATCGTAAACGACACCCCTGCCGTCGAAGCCATGTCTGCTGGATCAGCAATTTTTTGGAAGTACGTTTTAATCGCTAAAGCCAAAGCAAAAAAGAGGTGATCGACCACATATAAGGCCGCAGCCCACTCAGCGCTCTTAACTAATCCATAGCCGATGAACACAAAAATTAGCCCTATATACTCAAACATTAGCGCTTTTCGCTCGCCGACAATACCGATTATTTTACCGATTTTCTTAGCAAACAGAAAATTGAACAGGTAGTTAATCAAAAATAGAAGCGTAATATCAGCCGCGGAGTAACCAAACTTTTCGACCATCAAAAATCCAGCAAAAACGGTGAAAATTTGGCGGCGAGCCCCACTCATAAAGGTTAATGCATAATAGAGCCAATAACGCTTTCTCAAAACCAACTTCTTATTCTGTGGTGTTTCTGTTTTAAACTCAGGAAAACTAACGGCAATCACAACCACCAGAATGAACGCGATGCCACCAGTGATCATATAAACCCACTTAAAATCTAGCTGAAATACTTCAAGCATCACCCATAGCGCACCATAAGTGCATAGCGAAGCCAAAGCCCCAATAGAGATGAGCTTACCCAACATTTCGGGAGCTTCCTCTTTCGAGAGCCATTGCAGCGACAACGACTGTTTCAATGTTTCGAAATAGTGAAAGCCCACAGACATCAGTAGTGTCGTACAGAGCAACCCGGTCACCGATGGAAAGAGCCCTGTAATCGCAACGCCAACCGCTAACATCATCAATGCGATGATCATAAATTTCTGTTCACGTAGAAATAACAGCACAAACACTGCGGTAAAAGCTAAAAAGCCTGGGATCTCCCTGACACTTTGCAACAGACCAATATCAGCGCCGCTAAAGTTTGCACGTTCAATAACAAAATTATTCAGCAGCGCCATCCAACTAGCAAACGCGATAGGGACAATAATTGAGATGATTAAGAGGAAATTTTGTGGCGTTTTCCAAGTGGCCTGTTGAGGAGGGCTATGCATGACTCTTCCTTGCTTTAAAAAAATGATCATACTCTCAGTAACGAATAATTAACAATCCTTATTTAACGCTATTCATTTCATCAAGTTATCGCTACATTATTGGTTATTTGATCACTTTGGAGCAAGAATATGGAAATAATAATTCGTCCTAGCGACATCAAAGATGCATCTGGACTATGTGAACTTTACTCACAACCGCTTGCTCAGAGCCAAACCTTACAATTGCCACTTCCAACACTGAGTTCATGGCAAAAAAGGCTGACCGATATACCGGAAGGCGTTTACAGCTACGTTGCAGAAATTGATGGCAAGATAGTAGGCAATATTGGATTCCAACACTCCCAAAGACCTAGGACTAAGCATTGTGCGAGTTTTGGACTTGGTGTGCATGATGATTATCACGGCTTAGGCATTGGCCGACAACTCATTGAAACCGTCATTGAGCTGGCAGATAACTGGCTCAATGTTCATCGAATTCAGATCGAGGTCAATACTGACAACGAGAAAGCCATTGGCCTATATAAAAAATTAGGCTTTGTGATAGAAGGAAAAGCTATCGATTCTTGCTTCCGTCATGGGGAATATATTGATACTTACTTCATGGCAAGAGTAAAGAACAAACTCTAGCCATACTGTATCCCCCCGTAGATCATCCTATCGGGGGGAGCACTGGTTTTTATTACTTCAGTTCTTATTACTTGGCTAGCAAATGAGACCACTGAGTGTGCTTATTCATATAATGAACCACATAGCTACATTCAGGAATCACCGTCAGTCCTAAACGCTCAATTTCCGCAAGTACACTTTCCATCATCACCTTGCCATACCCCTTGCCTTGTAGCTCATCAGGGACTCTTGTTGACGTGATGGTGATGACACTATTGTCTCGTTTGTACTTAACCGTTGCGTGCATTCCTTGCTCTAAATCGACCAAAAAGCACTCACCGTCAATATTATGTGTCACGTTATGCATGCTAAACCTCCAAGTTTTATAATTTATCGAATGCGCTTATTGTAAATATTCGTGTCAAAACTTAATATCAATCAGCTTGAGTATATAAAAATGATAATTAAAGCGCATAGCAAAAATGGAGACAGGCTAGATGAATTCACCGCTAATGAAACCGCAAGTTCACAACAAGACAGTATCAACACTCAATAGTACCGATGCGCTTGGGATGGTTGAACATAGCAGTGAATTAACGCTTAATATTTCCACCCCGGTTGGGACTAAGTTTCTTACGACCACCAGCTTCATAGGCACGCATTCGGATCAGTGTATCCTTATTGAAATACCCAAAGTGTCAGATGATGATTTAGAGTTCTTTTTCCAACCAGGATTTTGGGTCAACGTAAGAGCTCTTTCTCATCGTGGTGAAGGTGCGATCATTCATTTTCGCTGTCAGCTCTTGCATAAGATATTAGAACCTATCCCACTCATTATGCTCAGTATCCCGAATACGATGCAAGTAACTCAGTTACGAAAAGAGATTCGATATGACGTTAACCTTGCTGCTAAAGCGTTTGTAAGTGGACATAAAGTTGAGTGTGAAGTCCGTGATCTGTCGAAAAGTGGTTGTCGGTTTGTAACCCCACCGGTAGGAAGACCAATTCAAATCGGTGATGACATCTCAATAGAAATCATGGTAGGTGCCCGCAGAGGTCAAGTATTTGCGCCATTAAAAGGGCGGGTATGTAACTTACAAAAATCGACTCACTACTCGAAGTATGGCCTAGAGTTTGATGATAATGGCAAAATAAATGCCAAAAACCTATTGAGCCAGCTCAAGTTCGATGGGGCTAAATTAGTCTTGCGTAAATAACCTTCAGTTAAACGTCGTTAACGATTGATCGTGATAACGACGTAACTTCCCTATAGGAATAGCGATTCCAAAAGATCATTAACCCGTTTCAATACAATTTTTTCCTCGGCGCTTCGCTTGGTACATTAGCTTATCCACTCGCATCAAAATATCTTCAAAGCGATCATTAGGATGAAACTCCGTAATCCCCACACTTAGAGTTAGATTAATCGCGGAATCGGTTTGTATTAAACAACTATTTTTCAAGCTGTCTTGTATTCTTTTAATCTGTAGCGATGCGCCATGAAGATCAGTTTGAGGTAAAACAGCCAGAAACTCTTCTCCCCCCCATCGTCCATAGCAGTCATTTTTACGACAATGGCTTTTCGCAATGTCAGAAAATAGCCTTAATGAGTCATCACCGACGGTATGCCCGTAAGTATCATTAATTGCCTTAAAATCGTCGAAATCAATCAATGCCACCGACATATTGGATCCAAGCGACTGACAATATGATAATTGTTCATTAAGTACCTGTTCGATACTTCGTCGGTTTGCCAATCCCGTTAATTCGTCAGTGCTTGCCACTTTAACCAACTTTGTATTGGCAACTTCCAGTGCAAATAGATCTTTATTTCGTGCAATTTCATGTCCAATCCATTCAGAAAAAAGACGTATTAATTCGTAATCTTGACGAATAAACGAACGTGTTTTTGTCACGCTAGAGAAATTCAATGTACCGTAACGCTCCCCATCAACAAAAATGGGAGCCCCTAAATACGCTTCTAATCCAAAATTTTCATAACAAGGGTGTTTTGCAATGGAACTCTGCGCGACATGATGGAAGCCTTGAACATCATTTGCCTTAAATACGTGGCAACAATAGGTTCCCGTCAAATCGAAAACCATTCCTGCCGACAAGGCGTCATCGGGGTGAGTGGCATTTTGCACTTCGTAATGGTTGCCGGAAATCTTACTCACAATACCAATTGGCAGTTGAAAGTGCGTACACCCTAATTCCAAAATGGCCTGAACCCTTTCGGAATAGTTTAAGTCACGAGATGAGGTCACTTTATGCAGCTGGTTCAATGTCTCTTCAGCACTAAGCCGATAAGATTCATCTAAAATAATACCAATGTAGAAAGCGTTATTCCCTGAAATATTTTTTATCGCACCACCAGAAGTTTGCCCTTGAAAAATACGCCCAGACTTACAACGGTACTGCACATGAGATGCTTCATTTTCTTTTTTGGCCGTTGGGTTAAAACGGTCTTTACCTGTTTTGTAAAAATTACTTTCGTCTGCATAGAGCATCCGCGTACTTTGGTTTAGCAGCTCCTCCTCGGAATAACCAAAAAGCGATGTTGCCGCCGCATTGACCATTACAATTTTCCGAGAAAGATCCGCCACAATCACCGCAGAGTTGATATGCGCGAAAGCTTGATTCAACATAAAAACATCGAGATCATCCAAACGACTGCTTGGTAAATTTTCACTGATAGAACCTTTAAGCATTACAATTCCTTTTGATTGCTCAGCTATTATCTATAGCACACTATACGCATATAATACCAATCGTAGTAAATAACTGGTCATCCTAGCTTGTTAAAATACTCGATAACGGCGTTAGAAATTTTGATTGTAGAATAACTACTTATCGAAAATTTCTGCCTTGTTCTCAAGCATTTTTCCTACGCTTTTTATGACCATCTACTTACTGTGATTGGTATAATGTAATTCACAGGCTCAATTATGCCGTCCCTTGCATTTTAAACCCTTTACTTTCTATTACTTACGCAGTGCATTGAGTTTAGCTTGTGCGATACCAAAGATTGTATTGATCGGATAGCTACCCTCTTCGCTTGCGATACCTGCTTCTTTACCAGTGAAGATCTCAATCGCTTCCGTCACATGCTCAATTGCCCAAATATGGAACTCCCCCTTCTCAACCGCTTTTACAATGTCAGGTCGTAACATCAAGTTATGAATATTAGATTGAGGGATAATCACCCCTTGCTCTGCTGAACGCCCTTTGATCACACAAACGTCAAAAAAGCCTTCAATTTTTTCATTTACGCCACCAATGGGCTGAGACTCACCAAATTGATTCATTGAACCCGTGATCGCAATATCCTGTCGATTTGGCTGCTTTGAAAAGGCGGACACTACCGCGCAAAATTCAGCCATGCTGGCACTGTCACCATCGACTCCACCGTAAGACTGCTCAAACGTAATATTGGTAGTCAGTGGTATTCGTGCCGTTTTACCAAATACTGATGAAAGATACGCAGACAAAATCATCACACCTTTAGAGTGGATACTTCCTCCAAGATCAACGTTTCGCTCAATATCGATCACTTCACCCTCACCATAGGCAGTAGTTGCGGTAATTCGGTTAGGCGCGCCAAACATATGATCACTGGTACTTAGCACCGACAATGCATTCACCTGCCCTATCGCCTCGCCGGAGGTGCGTATAAGCGTTGTACCATTGACAAATGTCTCCATCACGCTGTCTTGCAACCTACCGACTCGCAACTGCTGATTATCCAGCGCTTGTTCTACATGACTAGAGCGGATCAGATTCGATTTAGCGGTTTTAGCCACATAATTAGACTCACGCAATAGATTGGCAATGTGAGCAGAATGAAGTGATAACTTGCTTTGATCACCCGCTTGGCGAGAGCTGTGTTCAATGATCCTTGCGATTGCTTTACGATCACAATGCAGCATATTGTTGTCATGAACGATACTCGAAATGAATCGCGCATAGTGAAGTTCAGAATCCGGTGTACGCTTCATTTCATCTTCAAAATCAGCCGTCACTCGGAATAGCTCACCAAATTCTGCGTCATAATGTTGAAGTAATTGATAAGTGCGGTAATCACCAAACAGAATAATTTTCACATCAAGCGGAATAGGCTGAGGATCCAATGAGACCGCTCCAGTCAGCGTGACCTCTTTCTCTAATGAGGTAAAGCTTAGCTGTCTTGAACGTAGCGCGCGTTTCAGCCCATCCCATACATAAGGTTGCTCAAGCACTTTGACTGCATCCATCAACAGAACGCCACCGTTTGCTTTATGCAGGCTCCCCGCGCGAATCAACGAGAAGTCGGTAAACACCGTCCCTTTGAACGTCGCGGTTTCAACATAACCAAACAGAGAATGATAATTTGGGTTCTCTTCGACCACGATAGGATATTTGCCTTCGGCCTGACTCACGAGAACATTCACCTTGTAGCGTCGAGGCAATTTCTTATCCAAAGAAGCGGTGGCAATTTCAGCTTGCTCATTCCCCTCTTCAAGGAAAATATCGGCATTTTCAACAATGTCTTTTTGCAGTTCAGTGAGGTGTTTTTTTATCTCTGGATACTGACTGTAATCGGCTTTTAGCTGCTTAATAAAATGGGTAATCACATCGAGCGTTACATCGTCATTCAGCTTTTGAATTTTTTCAGCGAAAGTCTCTTCAAGCTCCGTTAAATCACGAGACATATTGCGTAAGCTGACTTCAAGGAAATCAATGGTCTTATCAAATTCACTTTGCTGCTTAGGCGATAACTCATCGAAGCTCTCTTCAGTATGTAACTCCTCGCCATTCATAGCGACAAACTGGTAGTCCCCTTGGTTCGTCAGGGTTAAACTCACACCTTTGCTTTTGGCTTCATTGCTGATCCCTTCAAGAGCAACTTGTTGTTTTTTATCAAGTTGTGTTTTCAGTTTATCCGCACGACTGAAGTACATTTCATTATCAAAAGCCAAAGGCATCGCCTTGACCAATTTGGTCATCAACTTTTCAATATCTTGTTTAAGTTTTTTCCCTACGCCTTGTGGAAGCTTCAATACTTTCGGCGTACGCACATCATCAAAATTAGTGACATAACACCAATCAAACAGCTGCTCGGTTTCATGTGGATGACGATTCAAGTAACGCAAAATCATGGTGCGTTTACCGAGGCCATTTTGCCCAATTGCGTAAATGTTATAGCCTTTCTCTTTGATCGACATCGCGAATTCAACCGCTTTTTGGGCGCGTTCTTGTCCTACGATTTCATCAATGGGGGCCAGTTCTTTGGTCGATTTACACGGTAGCATTTCAAGATCTGCTACTTGATATAACTGCTCTGAAGATAATTGTTTAATCGCCATTACCGCCTCCTACATCCTGTAAAAATACTTCATATAAGTTCAGTGTAGATGCAATTCATAAGTATTTTAGTGACTTAGGCAACATTCGCGTTTAACTGGACATTAATTAGACAATTCATTTTCGATAAATGTAATGATAACCATTTGCAATTGAGATTAATTTGCATTCTAATAAGCGCAGAATGAACGATGGAGAGACTCAATATGGAATTGCAACAGTGCTGGACTCGCTACTTAAAAGCCGAGCAACTTATGGAACAGGGACACTGGCCCGAAGCCCATTATTTGTATGAAGATGTCCTACACCACCTGCCGACTCATATTCAAACTGCGGTGAATGATCACCATGTTAAACCTTGTCAATTTGCTTGTTTACTTTCAGGTTTAAAAGATGCCGCCGTGTCTCAATCCCAAATATATAATCAACTTGGGCGTCCTAATCAGGCCTTTACATCACTCAATCAATCCTACGCTCTGTTACAGTTTTTATCGATAGAGCCTTCGAGAATCATTGCCAGCGTCCACTCCGCCCTTTCTAAACATTGTGATGATCTACTCCATCATATGGCCGTGTTCTGCCATGCCCAACGAGATGCTCAATGGTTAGTGACGTTCGGTGAAATTGAACAGACACATCAACAATTTAATAAGCTCAAAATTTACTCAGACCTACCACCCCGCTCATGCGTGATTAATTGATAAGGATATTCAATGCTGTCTCATGCTCTCTTAAAAGTTCGTAATCTCTCCGTAAGTTTTACGACTAATGATGGTGTAGTTAACGCTGTAAATCAGGTCAGCTTCGACCTCAATAAGAATGAAACACTCGCGATCGTCGGGGAGTCAGGATCGGGAAAATCAGTGACCAGCAGTGCGCTTATGCGTTTGTTGCCAAGCAATGCCATTGTCGATCCTGAATCGAGCCTTACCTTTGAAGGTGAGTCATTACTTACAAAGAATGACAAACAGATGCAAAAGATACGCGGAAATCGAATTGGGATGATTTTTCAAGAACCCATGACATCACTGAATCCGTATATGCGCGTTGGTATTCAGGTTGCAGAGGCGATCATGTGTCATCGTTCAATCAATAAACGTCAAGCAAAGATCAAGGTCTTAGAACTGTTTGAACTCGTACACCTCCCTAGGCCCGAGCAGGCTTACAGTAAGTATCCACACGAATTTTCTGGCGGGCAGCTTCAACGAATCATGATTGCGATGGCCTTAATCAACGAGCCTGATTTACTCATTGCAGATGAACCGACAACGGCACTTGATGTAACGGTGCAAGCTGAGGTTCTTAATTTAATCAAAGAGATCCAGCAGAAAATGGGAATGGCGATTTTGTTCATTACCCATGACTTAGGCGTCGTTAAACACTTTGCCGATCGAGTGATCGTAATGTGTAAAGGGGATGTGGTTGAAGAAGGACACACTCAGACTCTCTTCCAAAACCCCACCCATGAATATACGGAGATGTTAATCAACTCGATCCCAAAAGGAAATAAATCCCCTGTAGAAACGGGGGCTCCAATGTTGCTTTCTGCTGAAAATATTCGAGTTAAATTTCTCATAAAACCTCATTTCATCGAAAGTAGAAATCAATATTTTGAAGCGGTTAAAGGCATCTCGTTAAATTTAAAGCAAGGCGAAACTTTAGGCATTGTTGGTGAATCGGGTTCAGGTAAATCAACACTAGGACGAGCTCTCATTGGCTTACTCCCCTCTTCAGGAAAGATTCAATTCAAGGGTCAAGATGTCAGTTTATTAACAGACAAAGAGCGTTTTTCTCTGAAAAAAGATATTCAAATGGTTTTCCAAGATCCATATGGTTCACTGTCTCCACGTATGACTGTAGGGGAAATCATCACTGAAGGTTTAATGGTTCACCAGCCACACCTGTCAAAATCGGATCGTCTATTAAGAGCATGCAAAGCCCTAGAGGAAGTTCGCCTCGAAACGAGTGCCATCAATCGTTATCCACATGAGTTTTCTGGGGGGCAGCGTCAACGAATCGCCATCGCACGCGCACTCATTCTAGAACCCTCTTTTATCTTACTTGATGAACCAACATCAGCCTTGGATCGTTCCGTTCAACTTACCGTGATCGAGCTACTTAAAGAGATTCAATTGAAACACAATATTGGCTTCTTATTCATCAGCCATGATCTTAGTGTCGTAAAAGCACTGTCCGATCGTGTATTGGTGATGCAAAAAGGAGAGGTCATGGAGCAAGGAACAGCAGAAGATATTTTCAATACACCTCAGCATGACTACACCAAACGTTTAATTGATGCGTCATTTGATCTGGATGAAAGCACGAATGAGGATGCTGCGTAATCGGCAATATTTTGAATCTCGATCTTACTGAATTCTCGCCACTATTCTGTTAACACTCGGTTTGGCCGCCGACCAAACCACCGCATGGACGCGGTGGTTTTCTTTTACAAAAACTTAACTCAAAACGCAAACACATACCCGTGAGCACCCGCTACCGCGCCAACTACCGCCACTAAACTCAACGTCAGCAGTACCTTATGCATTAAATGCAGCATGAAAAATGATTTGTCGCTGTCAGTTTCTGCTTGTTTATGAAACCACTTATGCAGCACTAAAGGCTCCAACACAAACAATACCAGAGTGAAAATAGCCCAGACAAACGTCATAAGATGCATCCACCAAAATTGAAGGTGCAAATATCGGTCCCACGCATTCATCACTTCAAGCATGTAGTAACCCGATAACCCGGTTAATAATGTGGTGATCTTAGCTTGTAAACTAAACTTGCCTTCCAACTGCTCAAACAAGGCTAGCCTGCTCTCTTTCTCTGGCATTTTTCTAAGAGCTGGGATTAAAACGGTAGTAACAAATGCTACGCCTCCAATCCAAAGCACAACCGCAAACACATGCAGCGCCCGAGCAATGACAAAGCGGTCAAATTCATTCATTTCCTGTTCCTATATTATTACGTCAGTGAGGAGCTCAGCACCTTCGGCTCTCGACAAATCCTTATACCCTCACAACACACAAGGGTAAATGAGTATGATTATCATCTAAATGCAAAATGATAACTATCAACAAGATCAATAAACAATAAGAAACCACCTAATTTCTAGAAATAGTGCGAAATGGTGAGGTATCGTGTCCGTATATGCTCAATCAGTAGCTTTACCTTATTAGGCGGTTGTCGCGTAAAAGGGTATACCGCGTAAATCCCAAGTTTTTTACCGACAAGATCAGGAAAAATATCCACCAGCTGACCGTTACGAATGTCGTGATACACCAAGCATCGAGGTACGTACGCCACGCCATGGCCACCAAGTGCCGCTTTTCTTAGCGCAGTCGCATTATCGGTCGAAAAGCTCCCTGATACATGCACAATGTAATTGCCCTTTTTCCCTTTAAACTCCCACTCTGACGCTCCCGTGGTTTGATAAGCATACTGAAGGCAATTATGTTCCACCAAATCTTCTGGCTTTAATGGTTTTCGGTTCTTCGCAATATAAGAAGGTGAAGCACACACCACCCATTGAGAATCAATGATATGCCTTGCTTTTAAACTTGAGTCTTCCAAGTAACCTGTTCGAATCACTAAATCGAAGCCACCATCAATAAGATCGACAAACTTATTATCTAACGACATGTCTACACTCAAACCTGGGTGCATATTGCAGAATTCAGCTACTGCATCCGCCAAGATCAAATCTCCCGAAATACTTGGGACAGACATTTTAATATGCCCTGTCACATTCTCCCCAAAGCCTGAAACTGCTTCCATAGCCTCACCAGCGGCGAGCTTCACAGTTTTCGCACCATGCGCCAGCGCTTTACCCGCTTCGGTAAGCGTTAATTTACGCGTTGTTCGATATAATAATTGAACCCCTAAATCTTCTTCAAGCCGCGCAATTCTTTTGCTAACTACTGAATTTGTAAGGTTATTCTGCTCTGCCACCCTACTAAAAGTGCCCATCTCTACCACTTGGGAGAAAAGGATTAAGTCATCTGCTCTCATTCTATTACATCACTTTTGGAATCAATCTTTTTCATTATTTCCCTATATCAATAAAAAATAAAGGGGTAATGTCACCTGAAATTAACAACCCAGTCACATTTGTTAAATTAAGTGTGAATAATTCAACAATAAACATTTTGCCCATAACGACAAAAATTAGATCTACCCATAACGATAAAAACAATAATAGTCCGATAGGAAATGTTGTACGAGGAAGTACCCATGAGTGAAACAATATTAGCACTACTCGCCTTTTCACCAATTGTCATTGCGGCAATTCTACTTGTTGGTCTTAATTGGCCAGCCAAAAAAGCCATGCCCGTCGCCTTTGGTTTGACGGTTATCATTGCCCTCGTCTTTTGGGACATGTCCGTTAACCGTGTGTTAGCGTCTGTCTTTCAAGGTTTAGGTATCACCGTATCAGTACTCTGGATTGTGTTTGGCGCTATCTTTTTATTAAACACTTTAAAACACACCGGAGCCATCACCACCATCCGTAACGGTTTTACTGATGTCTCAACCGACCGACGTGTTCAAGCCATCATCATTGCTTGGTGTTTTGGTTCGTTCATCGAAGGGGCTTCTGGTTTTGGAACCCCTGCGGCTATCGCAGCACCTTTACTTGTCGCGATTGGTTTTCCAGCTCTTGCAGCGGTATTGATGGGCATGATGATCCAATCCACCCCAGTTTCATTTGGGGCGGTAGGAACACCAATCATTGTTGGGGTAAACCGTGGGTTAGACACTCATGGAATTGGGGAAGTGCTGGTTGCAAATGGCTCAACTTGGGACATTTACTTGCAACAAATCACCTCTAATGTCGCGATGATTCACGCAACCGTCGGGACATTAATGCCAGTACTAATGGCAATGATGCTGACACGATTCTTTGGTAAAAACAGAAGCTGGACGGAAGGATTAGACATTCTACCGTTTGCTCTTTTCGCTGGTCTTGCCTTTACGATTCCATATGCGTTAACGGGCGTTTTTCTTGGGCCAGAGTTCCCTTCTCTAATCGGTGGATTGATCGGCCTTGCGATCGTCGTTACCGCAGCTAAAAAAGGCTTCTTAGTACCTAAATCAAAGTGGGATTTTGAAAGCGAAGATAAATGGCCAGTAGAATGGTTAGGATCACTTAAAATCGACCTTAATGATGACAAAACAAAGCCAATGAACATTGCTGTCGCATGGGCACCTTATGTTCTTCTAGCCGTCACGTTAGTCGCGAGCCGAGTCAGCCCTGAGTTCAAAGGATTACTAAAAAGTGTCAGCTTATCCTTTAGCAATATTCTTGGTGAAACAGGGATCAGTGCAGCCATTCAGCCGCTCTATCTACCCGGTGGAATCCTCGTCTTTGTCGCTCTTGTCGCGGTGATATTCCAAGCTCGTAGTGCTGCGCCCCTGGCTAAAGCATTTGGCGAGTCGAGTAAGACATTGATCGGTGCCGGCTTTGTTCTTGTGTTTACCATTCCTATGGTGCGAATCTTCATTAACTCGGGTGTCAATGCAGCAGATTTAGCCAGTATGCCTGTAACAACCGCCAACTTTGCTTCAGGGCTAGTGGGCGAAGCGTTCCCAATGCTCAGTGCCACCATTGGTGCATTAGGTGCCTTTATCGCAGGCTCGAATACCGTCTCTAACATGATGTTCAGCCAATTCCAGTTTGAGGTAGCTCAAACCCTGTCTATCTCAAGTGCGGTGGTTGTTTCATTGCAAGCCGTGGGTGCCGCAGCAGGTAACATGATTGCAATTCACAATGTGGTAGCTGCATCGGCAACCGTTGGATTGCTTGGTCGCGAAGGTGCCACTTTACGCAAAACCATCATCCCAACCTTCTACTATTTAATCGCAACAGGGTTAATTGGTTTAGTGCTTATTTATGGCTTCCACTTAACCGATGCATTAATGAACTAATCGAGTAATTGACACATAAGCTGAGAAAATGACATTAGGGCCTGTTTACCCCGACACTTGTTTTGTTTCTTGCTTTAACCAAGTGAAGAAACAAGGCAGACCTTAGGCCTTAATGTCACCCCTTTTGGACTTAACGACACGCGATTATCGGGGCGACTTGCGGGGCTCACGGATTTAACTCACAGACCGTGTTATTACTAGAATATAAATAAACAACAATCAGTCTTTAAACTGAGAAACCAATACACAGGAACTTAGCATGAACAAACCAGAGACGAATGAGCAACGAGATCGCTATTTGACTTTAGAAGCGTTGCTTGCCACGCAAATAGACTCTAAACGAATTATCACTCAAGAAGCGAAGCGACTCGCTTATGGCACTGATGCCAGTTTCTATCGTCTCATCCCAAAAATTGTTCTGCGGTTAACCCATTTAGATGAAGTTATTTTTGCTATTCAAAGCTGCCGTGAGTTAGACATCAGTTGCACATTTAGAGCCGCAGGCACTAGTCTCTCAGGCCAAGCTGTCTCCGATTCCGTTTTAATCACACTAACTGACGACTGGCGAGATCACAAGATCCTCGACAATGGGAACAAAATTATCCTCCAACCTGGCGTTATCGGTGCTGATGCAAACAAATACCTTGCGCCATACCAGAGAAAAATAGGCCCTGATCCGGCCTCAATTAATACCTGTAAAATTGGTGGTATTGCAGCAAACAACGCCAGTGGTATGTGTTGCGGTACTGCACAGAACTCTTACCGAACGGTCGATAGTATGAAAATAGTATTTAGTGATGGCTCCATCCTAGATACAGGTTGCAAAGAGAGTATTGCCGCATTTAAAGCGATTCGTCCTGAGCTTATTGAAGGACTAGAAAACTTATGTGCGGAGACAGAAAATAATCCCGCGCTAACAGAACGCATTCGTCATAAATATCGTTTAAAAAATACCACGGGTTATGCGCTTAACGCATTAGTCGACTATAGCGACCCGATTGAAGTCATCGAACATTTGATGATCGGTTCAGAGGGCACTCTCGGATTTATCGCCGAAATCACTTATAACACCGTCATCGAACACTCTCACAAAGCATCAGCTTTATTGGTATTTTCGAATATAGAAGAAGCAAGCCAAGCCGTAACCAAACTTTCTCACGCCCCTGTCGCGGCAGTTGAGATGATGGATGGTCGAGCAATGCGTTCGGTAGCAGACAAACCGGGAATGCCAGCATTTATTCAACACCTAGATATAGAAGCGGCCTCTATTCTTGTGGAGTCTCATGCCAGTGATCAAGCAGAGTTGGATTTACAATGTAAATGCATCATGGAATCCCTAACTGAATTTTGCATCATCGAATCGATTCCATTTACCTCCCAAGCTTCAACCGTTGCTACCTTGTGGGGGATCCGAAAAGGCATGTTCCCTGCGGTGGGTGCGGTTCGAGAAGTGGGCACAACCGTTATCATTGAAGATGTTGCCTTCCCAGTTGAAAACCTCGCCAATGGTGTGCGCGATCTACAGGCTCTGTTCGATAAGTACCATTACAATGAAGCGATTATTTTTGGTCATGCTTTAGAGGGAAACCTGCACTTTGTGTTCACTCAAGGCTTTGACTCACAAGAAGAGATCGACCGCTATGGTGGTTTCATGGATGATGTTGCTGAATTGGTGGCAGTAAAATATCAAGGCTCACTGAAAGCGGAACATGGCACCGGTCGTAAC
This sequence comes from Vibrio clamense, assembly GCF_050337905.1. NCBI lineage: Bacteria > Pseudomonadati > Pseudomonadota > Gammaproteobacteria > Vibrionales > Vibrionaceae > Vibrio > Vibrio clamense. The sequence continues at coordinate 245,039 of NZ_JAKJTJ010000023.1, forward strand.
ATGGCTCCTTATGTAGAATTGGAGTGGGGAAAAGATGGCTACGCGCTCATGCAGCAGATCAAATCATTATTTGATCCACAAGGTCTATTGAACCCAGGCGTTATCATCAATGACGACCCACATTCGCACATTCAAAACCTTAAACCCATGCCAGCAGCCGATCCACTTGTTGATCGTTGCATCGAATGTGGCTTCTGCGAACCTGTATGCCCATCAAGAACTTTAACTCTCTCTCCTCGCCAACGTATTGTTCTTTATCGGGAGCTTCAGCGCAGACGAACGGCAGGAGAGACAGTTGAAGCCAGCGAACTCGAAAAGATATTTGAGTACCAAGGTTTAGATACCTGTGCAGCGACTGGGCTTTGTGCCGAGCGATGCCCAGTAGGAATCAATACTGGTGACTTAGTCAAACAACTGCGTACCGCCAAATATCAAAAATTTACGCCTATTGCAAAATGGACAGCCGATCATTTTGAAACCACCACCACGTTAACGAAAGCGGGTCTTAAGAGTAATCAAATTGCGACTAAAATCATCGGGAAAGCTGCCGTTGGTAAGCTAACCAATGGTGTTCGCTCCCTCACCCACGGTAAAACACCGGTTTGGCTGCCGGAATATCCCCAGTCTAACCCTCACGATATTGCAAAATCTGTGCTTCATCAGAAAAACACGACGGAAGAAAACGCAGATAAGAAAGTCGTCTATATGCCCTCTTGTGCGAGCCGAACCATGGGGCAACAACAAGATGCGAGTGATCAACGCCCCTTAACAGAAGTTACATTGTCACTACTTGAAAAAGCCGGCTTCGAGGTGATTATCCCAAATAAGCTCAATGATCAATGCTGTGGTATGCCCTATGACAGCAAAGGGATGAATGATGTCGCGCAGCAGAAATCTCAACAACTAGAAGCCTCATTATGGCAAGCAAGTCAGCAAGGGAAATACCCAGTATTGATGGATACCAGCCCTTGCGCTAAACGTAGCATTGAGCAATTCACCCAGCCGATGACGATTTTAGAACCCACAGGATTTGTCACTCAATACCTACTGCCACATCTCAACCTTACTCCGACTGAAGAGACGGTGATGTTGCATGTGACTTGTAGTTCTCGCCGAATGGGACTGGAATCTGACATGTTCAAACTTGCCAGCGCATGTGCCACTGATGTGATTGTTCCTGAGCATATTCAATGCTGTGGTTGGGCTGGAGATAAAGGGTTTACTACGCCAGAGCTCAATCAAGCGGCGGTTCATCCATTAAAAGAACAAGTGCCTGCACACTGCACGCGTGGGTTTAGTAATAGTAGAACCTGTGAAATTGGCTTATCTCACCACAGCGGTATTCCTTATCAGTCTATTCTGTATTTGGTCGATGAAGTCGCACATTAAATAGAAAACCAACATATCAAAGCCAGAGGTCCTCACTTCTGGCTTTTTTATCTTTTTATCTTCTTATCTTCTTATCTTCTTATCTTCTTATCTTCTTATCTTCTTATCTTCTTATCTTCTAGAACGCTATAAACCCAAACGAAATCAGGCTCAACGCCTTTAAGTTATTTCTCATCTAATATTGAGGAAATAGCACGAATAAGCCCAAATAATGCCAACAATCAAAAAAACTCAACTATTTATGATAAAAATATCAAGTTTACTTGAGGAAAAGCACAAAACCATTCACTACAACGGGTAAGATGTCGCCCATCAAACAGCACATATTAGGGAATTAAGTGACTCATGGAATCGTGCTATAAAAATCCCTTAAGCAATTACAAATAATGCTTACTTTATGAAGGCGTAGATCATGAAACAAGAATGGCAACAGTACATTCAAATTATCAAGCAAGTCGTTAAACCCGCTCTTGGTTGTACCGAACCAATTGCTGCTGCTTATGCCTCTTCTTTAGCTGTTCAAGAATTAAATGGCGTTGTGCCAGATGCCATTGAAGTATTGGTATCGGCCAATCTCTATAAAAACTCAATGGGTGTATTTGTCCCTGGTACTGGAAAAATAGGTTTACCGATCGCGGCGGCCTCAGGTGCCATTGCTGGTAACCCAAATGCTGGTCTAGAAGTACTCGCTGGAATAACACAAGATCAAGTCGATGCTGCTCAAAAGCTAATAGATAGCGGAGCCATCAGCGTAAAAAAAATTGATACGGAAGAGTTTATTTACTGCTCAGTGACCGCACGTCACGCCCAAAATGAAGCTTGCGTAACGATCAGCGGTGGCCACACTAACATTCTTCGCAAAACAGTAAATGGCACCGTAACCTTTGAAGCACCACTGACGGATAAAATAGCCACTGCATCGATTTGTGATGGGGTTGATATTAACATCAAAGCCATTTACGAATTCGCCCTATCGGCACCGTTTGCTGATATTTCATTTATATTAGATGCGGCTGATCTCAACGAAAAACTGGCCAATGAAGGGATGACCAACCCCTACGGCTTAGAAATTGGCCGAACGTTTCAGTCAAACATATCCAATGGCATTATCGGCGAAGATCTGATGACTAAAATTCAGATGTACACCTCTGCCGCTTCTGATGCGCGTATGGGGGGAGCAACTCTACCTGCTATGAGTAATTTTGGTAGTGGCAACCAAGGGATCGCGGCAACCATTCCCGTTACGATCGCAGCCAAAGCCTTTGGTAAAACAGAAGAAGATTTAGCGCGCGCACTGATTTTAAGCCACCTTGGTGCTATTTATATCAAGTCACACTACCCGCCACTATCCGCTTTCTGTGGTAATACGGTAACCAGCGCTGCCGCTTCGATGGCGATTGTTTATCTTGCCGGTGGATCATTTGAACAGTCCTGTTTTGCGATTCAAAACGTGATCAGTGATAGCTCAGGAATGATCTGCGATGGGGCCAAATCCTCTTGCGCGATGAAAGTTTGCACATCTTCTTCAACGGCCGTTCGTTCATTTATGATGGCGATGAATAATAGTTCAGTTCAAGGGCAAGGCATTGTGGCAAAAGAGGTTGAGCAGACGATCAAAAACGTGGGTTCAATGGTAAGTTGCGGCATGACGGCAACCGATAGCACCATCATCGATATTATGTCGGCATAGCAACTCGCTCGTCACTCAGCAATGGTCAGCCAGTAAAATAGATTGGTATAACAAGCATTTAAAGGTAATAACATTGGAAATCACGGCTTTTACTCAAAATGATTACGATATTCTTAACTCGATGTCTAATGTGGTGGATGGGATCGCACGGATGTATGGGGAATACACGGAGGTGGTACTGCATAGCCTCGACAGTGAGAATCCATCTATAGTGAAAATTGCCAATGGTCATGTTACCGGAAGAGGTCACGGCGCTCCCATTACCAATCTAGCCTTACTCAAACTAAAGGAAGGGAAAGATATCTCTGACTCTTACCTTACTAAAACCTCTTGTGGGAAAACATTACACTCAATCACCACGATAGTAAGAAACCCGCAAGATGTTCCCATTGGCCTATTGTGCATAAACGTGGACATGGATGCGTCAGTACAATCTTTCCTACGCACGATGCTCCCTCCAAGCACTGCTTGCTGTGATATTTCACAATCGCCAGAAACCTTCGCGCAAAATATCGATGAGACCATCACCAGTACGATTAGCACCATAAAAGAAGAGACCTGGAAAAACGACGAAATTGCACCTTCAAAGCGTAATCGCGAGGTCGTCACTAAACTTCACGGGCTCAACATTTTCAAATATAAAGACAGTGTTCAACTCGTCGCTGAAGCATTAGGAATATCTAAAGACACGGTTTATCTGTATTTAAGAGAATTAGAAAATAGCTAGGTGAGAACCTAAAATCAGCTGAGTCAGCACTAAGGAGATAACAGTTATCAGTTCGTCTCCTTTTTTATGTCTACTCCATTCCCTGAATCGTTTACTGCATTTCCATATATCTGTACCACGTCTCTATACCACTACGGTAAAATAGAATTATCGAACGACTAAAACCTCTCCCCTCCTCCTTCATGAGAACTTCATTGCACATAAGGTTACTACAATCACATAATTTTATTAGGGTTATTGCGAATAGCTAACACCTAGAGTAATTATTCAGCTTATAAAATAAAGTCAAATTATCACTTTTTTATATAAGGATGTAAGCGTGAAACATAGCATTGTACCAATACTCATCTTAACCTCTTCAATTGCAGGATGTGGAGGCGGCGGTGGCAGTAGTAGTGGTGGTAATACTAGTGGCGGTAATAGCGATACTTTAGCGCAGCTTTCTCAGCAAAATGCCATATTTGCAGCAAATAGCCTAGAAACCCTTGAACAACCCGTTGCGTTATCAAATGTTGTTATTAGTGTACTCCATCAACTCAATCTAGAAGATGGAACAACAACAGCAGAATGCCTTTTTGATAGCAACGGTACTGGCACCTATACCGCAACACTAAACAATCAAACACTGAGCATTACATTTAATAGTTGTAACGTTGAAGGGCTTGGCGATATCACAGGTCAAACGACAGCAACATTTAGCTCTCTGCAAAAAAACAATCATTACTTAGAATTTGAAGGGGATATTAGTACCGTTGATTTAAAACATACTGCCGATGGAAATCCATATACGGCAAGTTACGGTGCGCATATTCAACAAACAATTACTTCCGAAAATAATGTTGAATATAGGATGAGTTTGACTGGGGATGAGAGTATCTCCATCAACGGAGCCCACTTATACTTCAAAGATAACGAAATTGTCAGGAGCCTAAATTATAATCAAGGTACCTACAGTATGACTGCCAAGGCCAACTTATCTCAACCAGATCAGTTCGATGGCGATATTTGGTTACGCACAACCTTACCGCTTAGTGGTTATATTCGTAGCTACCCCACAGCAGGCCACTATGAAATACAAGGGGCGAATGGAGACAAAGTAGTGGTATCTCCTAACTATTCAAATATTGCTGAGATTGACATAAACATTCAAGGGGTCCGTGACATACAAAATGTATCTTGGACAGATATGATGTTGGGATCCGCGATTAGTTTTCCTGCAAGGCAAGGCATTAAATCGGGTGATATTTTTGATAATTTCAGCAAACGTTGGTACTTCAATGAACAATCACCAAAGATTAAGCATACCAATTCAAACCCACTTCAACCAAGTCAAACCATTTTAGTCATGCCGGCTCCCTCCCCCCAAGATCTAAAGAATATTGAGTTGCGAAAATCGAGTTTAGGAGAGTTACTGCAAGATGACATGTATACCATTTCGGCAGATGGTCCTTGGGTTACGATCAACTTCACCAAAGATCTAGAAGTCGACAACAGCTATAACGTAATGCTTTTTGATGAAAGTTATAATCATTATGCATCATTTGACTTTGATACCACGCTCGCATTCAACATTGCAGTAACGCAAGATCAACTCCTTACAGAAATGTCTCCATTTACTCTTGGCATAACACAAGTTTCCTATGCCTCAGCACCAATAGCGATCGAGTGGAGCCACGTAAGCGGAGGTATGCACTTCATTCCAGTAAAAAAACTCAGTGCGACGACTGCTTCAATCGATCCACAAGACATGGAACCTGGGGAAATCTACGTATTTCTCGCAAAAATAACTGACCCATATAATCGAAAAACTGAGTCCCGAGTCAATTTAACGGTAAAAGATCCAATCAATGGTAATAGCTACTTATCTATTGAAACAGATTCAACTTATCCAAAACTGGCTAATCGAAATGTAACGATCGTCCAAGACTCGACCAGTGCCATCACAGCAACCAGCTTAAAAGTTGAAGATGCTTTTAACTCAAATGATGAAAATCATTTTCTACTGGATGTCTCTGGTTTGTATAACAATTATGTTAACACCAATATTGGAAATAAAATTGATTTAAAAATAAAGAACCTTGATTGGACTTATTACTGCAACACCAAAACAATGCAGCTAGAAGTACTAGAAAATGAGCAAGTCGAAGAACAAAAAGAGACATATGTAGATTACTATCAAAAAGTGGCTCTAGACTTTACTATCAATTGCGATAGCGGAACGCTAAAAGGCAAATACCGTCACCGTTCATCCATCGAATAGACCAGCATAAGCTTAATCAGCTGAACCATTCAGCTGATTAAGTTTTTACATGAACAACAGACACTCCTCCCAGATCCTTTTGATGTATTTAATCCCTTACCAATCACCAAATCTCATTACTATAAATCAACCTCTTAGGTGTAGATTGCCGCTCCATATGTAAGCAATTTATTGCATTAATGTGATCGCAATTGATACAAGTTGCCTTCAACACACTACACTGAAATGATATGCCGTAAATCATTCGGCAGCTCTATCATTCAATAGAGACAGGTTGTCATAGAACAATCGAGGAATATATCGCTAGGCTAGGAGAGAGTATGAACACAACGTCATTTGGTCGATTTCAGTATCTTCCAATATTCGCCTTGATTGTATCCATGGTTTTTGGTGGGTACCTATATAATCAAACCCTCAATAGTTGGCTCACAAAGATCGTCAGCGACTACATGTTCAGCTTAGTTGATGACGTCACTCATGAAATTAAAGAGAAGCAGATCGATCTTTACGACATGTCAGAGACAGAAGTCGACCAATTTCTCAATACCTTATCTCAAGCTAAAACAGGCCGCCGTTTTACAATTATTCACAGCTCAGGAAAAGTACTTGGTGACTCACAACTGACTCCACGTGAAGTATCACAACAAGATGATCACAGTAATCGCCCTGAAGTCATATCTGCATTAAGTGGAATCAATGGGTTATCACAGCACTACAGCCCAACTCTTAACCAAGAGATGTTGTACGTTGCCAAGAAAATTGAACTCCCACTGGACGATCATGACCACGACTCCAGCTATATTCTTCGACTCGCAATGCCAATGACGACGCTTTATTCAATGGCAAAAGATCTCGAATATATCGTTTTTGCTCTGATGGGAAGTTCATTTCTCACTCTGCTACTGTTCTCTTGGTACAGTAATCGAAAAATCCTCCATTTAGTCAAACAAGAACGAAGCAAACAAGAAGATAGGATCCGCCAAAGTACACAAGAGATTGAGCTATTACACCGATTAGCCAATATGCTTGCCGCTTGTAACAACATCAATGAAGCACAAGCCGTGGTTTCCGATATTATTCCTAGGATCCTTGGGGATATTAACGGCAGCGTCTCTATCATGCGAGAATCACGTAACCAACTAGAAGTTAAACTCGACTGGGGTGGCGAATGGCCAGCCAATAAAGTGTATGCGCCACACGACTGTTGGGCCTTAAGAAAAGGCAGGTATCATTTATCTCATGATGACTACCACCAACTTCCTTGTAACCATATGGATAATTGCCAACAAGAAGGACGGACACTGTGCGTACCTTTAACGGCTCATGGAAACACTATCGGCATGTTTCATCTCTATTTTGATAGCAGTGATGAGCTAATCCCTGAGGAAACCAAACAGTTAGCCTTTACTATTGCAGAGCATTTGGGCTTAGCATTAGCCAACCTAAACCTACAAGAAAAACTCAGATCTCAAGCCTTAAGCGACCCTCTTACAGGGCTATTTAATCGTCGTTACTTTGAAGAAACCATCGACCAAGAGTGGTTACGCGCAAGCCAAGACAAAACACCAATGTCTTTGCTAATGCTAGATTTGGATCACTTCAAACGCTTCAATGACAACTTCGGACATGATGCTGGAGATTATGTTTTAAAAGAGGTTGCCAGTTTATTGAAAGATGATATTGATCAAGAGCATGTAGCATATCGTCTAGGCGGAGAAGAGCTAGCGGTACTCAGCCCTAACTGTTCTGTTGAGGAATCCATTGAACTTGCCAATTCGATCGTTAAGAAAATCCACAACCTACATCTTGATATGAAAGGATTATCTTTAGGACAACTTGGAGTCTCGATTGGCGTGGTCACCTATCCAGATATGAATGCTCCCACAGAGGCACTTGTTAAAGCCGCAGACACAGCATTGTATGAAGCGAAAGCCAATGGTCGCAACCAAGCAATACATGTAAAACAGTCACAGTCACCTAAAAAGAAACAAGAGAACAATGGTTCAAGCTCATCTCCTGAAACCGGCTCTATTACTGAGATTTCACCTCAAAAAAAAGCTGACAAGGTGAAAGTGAAGAACGCTTAAATGCTTGAAAAACAATCACGAACAAACGTAATAAAGGTTTTCAATTTCAGTGATGGGTATATCACTTGAGGATAAAGTAAATAAAGATGGTTTGGCTCGGGTAGTGTCTCTAATGGCAATACCCAGCTTAACTTTTCTTGCTTTATCTCCTCCTCTACGTAGTACTTTGCAATCCGAACAATCCCCTTTCCTGCCAGCGCTTGCTTCTTCAATAGATGATTTTCGTTCGTCGAAATCCAACCATTGACCAATATTTCTTGATTTTTTAATGGCCAATATTTCTGATGTAACGTCGTCAAACACTGGTGGTCTTCAAGATCACTCACCTGTTCAGGTATGCCATAAGTACTTAAATATTCAGGGGAAGCAACCAACACATGCTGATATGGAAACAGCTTCACCGCCACCATATTATCAGGAGGCAGATTCGTCGCTCGAAATGCGAGGTCAATTTCTTGTTGGTTTAAGTTGAATGTGGTGTAGCTAGAATTTATCTCAAACTGTACATCAGGATGAAGGCTTCGAAACTGAGCACACAGCTCAAATAAATAGGTCTCTGCAAACATTTTAGGGGCGGTCAGTCGCAGTAGGCCGCTAATTTGGTTGTGGTCTTGAATGATATTCCGTTCAAGATCGATGACCTGAGAACGAATCGCCAAGCCTTGAGCATAAGCATGCTCACCTTCTTGAGTTAAACGAACACTTCGCGTTGTGCGAATCAACAGTGGGCACTGTAACTCTTTCTCAAGCAACTTTATCTGCTCAGAAAGATACCCCTTGGATATACCCAACTGTTGCGCTGCCTTAGTAAAATTGAGTTGCCTTGCTAGCTCCACAAACAACATTAACCGTTGAATCCTTTTATGTTCCATTTTTTATATATACCTAGTGATGCATCACTCCTACTTTCGTTGGTCTAATATTACCATCCGCAAAAGTTTTGTTCGATATACAAAACGATGAATTCTTTTTACACCTCTTCACTTTAAATTACCGAACAATAGAATAACCATAAACCTCCGCAAAATGGACATGCCACGATGAGCACTAAACGAAACACCCCGCTAACAAACCCCTTAATCAAAACCAGTAAAATTGCGTATGGCTGCATGGGGTTAGGGGGCGGTTGGAACAACAACCCAGTGACGAAGGAGCACGTTCAACAAGCGAATGAAGTCATTGATACTGCACTAGAGTCGGGTATTACTGTTTTTGACCATGCTGATATCTACACCTTTAATAAAGCAGAGATTGCCTTTGGTTCTGTCTTGAAACAAACCCCCTCTTTACGCGATGACATATTCATTCAATCCAAATGCGGCATTCGGTTTGAAGATGAATCTGCCCCAGGGCGTTACGATTTCTCCAGTGAATGGGTAACGCATTCCGTCAACGGCATCCTAAAACGACTGCACACTGAAAAACTCGATATGCTACTTCTTCATCGCCCTGACCCTTTGATGAATTTGCATGAACTCGCAACATCATTAGAACGTTTGAACGCTGATGGAAAGTTCGATTACCTTGGAGTATCAAATATGAACTTGCATCAAATTCGTTTCCTACAATCCGCACTAGATCTACCAATTGTCGCGAATCAAATCGAAATGAGCTTGGCTAAACTTGATTGGTTAAATGATGGTGTATTAGTCGGAAGCGAAGGCAGCCAGCATGTTAATTTCGTCAGTGGGACATTAGAACACTGCCAAATGAATAACATTCAAATACAAGCTTGGGGTTGCTTAGCTCAAGGACGATATTCTGAGATAGGGCTTCATTCGGAAGACGCCAATATTCGTAATACGGCACAACTTGTCTTAAATTTAAGCGAGAAACATCAAGTGCCAAGTGAAGCGATTGTTTTGGCTTTTTTACTTCGTCACCCTGCCAACATTCAACCGGTTATTGGCACAACAAACCTTGAGCGAATCAGAGCTTCTGCTCTCGCAACAACGGTTACCCTTTCTCGTGAAGAGTGGTACCGCTTATTTGTCACTTCTCGCGGCCATGCATTACCTTAGCCACAATATAAAAAGCACGGATCCTATTCATTCAACAATGAGTGTATCCGTGCTTTTTTATCTCTATGGCATCCAGAACTCATGCCACCGAAATGCTATTAATAAGCTTTTGCTTCTTTTACTCTAATAGTGTTTTTCGCTATTTTAGTCATATTCAGCGCTTGCATTGCTTTTGTTGCTTCTTCAAATTCCGGCATTTCTACAAAACCGAATCCTTTCGATTGACCAGTTTCTGCATCAAGAACTAGATTGCTAGAAACAACCGTGCCGTGCTCTTCAAAAAGTGCTTTCAATTCTTCAGCGGTCGTTGTGCGAGCAAGGTTGCGAACTAATAGTTTCATGGGTGCCATATCTTATTTAAGTGGTTATTTGTCCTCAAAGATTATCACAGATGCGCGAGCAGAAACCAAGTAGCGATTAACATCACAACTTAACGTTATTTTTCCACTCTTCACTGGTGCTCATAAAATAGTCATTTATAATTTCGCCCCTTTATTTCCCGTGGAGTCACAGATGCATAAAATCAACGTGATTGGCACAAGTGGTAGCGGAAAAACAACCTTCAGCCAACAACTTGCCGCTATACTCGACTACCCTTACCTAGAAATGGACTTAATTTACTGGAAGCCACAATGGCAAGAGCCCAGCGATGACGAATTCTTCGCTGCATTACGCCATAAATTAGTTCAGCCAACATGGGTTTTAGATGGTAACTACAACCGTACCGCAGCAACGAAATGGAAAGATGTGGATACGATTATTTGGATAGATTACTCTTTCTCCCGCACTCTCTACCAAGCGATTACCCGGGCAATCAAACGCACCTTAAGTGGAAAAGAGCTGTGGCCGGAAACTGGCAACAAAGAGTCGTTTCGTAAGTCATTTATGAGTTCAGATTCCATTATTTTATGGACGATTAAAACCTACTCAAAAAATAGAGATAGATACCTCTCAATAATGAATGACAAGCGCTATCAACATATCAATTTCATTCAGATCAGATCGCCAAGTGAAGCGCATCAGTTTCTTGAGCGTTATTCAAATAAGTAAACCGCGTTATAAATGAACACCTGCACGGTCGTTTCGCTCTTTTGCTTTGTCAACGTAACCTTGCACGTTATATTGAAGTCATCAACGAGACAGAGGTCAGCATGGCACAAAAATTTTATGTAGTATGGAAAGGGCGACAAACGGGTATTTTTACCGATTGGGCAACGTGTAAAAGTCACGTCGATGGTTTCAATGGTGCTCGATACAAATCGTTCAAGACTCGCTCAGAAGCAGAAAGTGCTTTTGGCGGTAAAAGCAGCGCCACCAGCTCTCGAAGTTGTACAGCGAAAAAACCGACAGTAAATAGTGTGAAAACCTATACTGCTCAAGAGATTTTGGCTTTAAACGCCGAGGTAAAAATATTCACTGATGGCGGCTGCGATCCAAACCCTGGCAAAGCGGGCTCTGGAGTGGCAGTTTATAGACAAAACCAACTTGAATCTCTTTGGCTTGGGTTATTCAATCCGAATGGCACCAATAATACCGCAGAGCTCAATGCGTTAAACCAAGCATTAATCATGGCTAAAAAAGAGACAGAAGCGAACCAAAGCACGGTGATCTTTTGCGACTCTAAGTATTCAATCCAATGCGTTACTCAATGGGCTGCGAACTGGGAAAAGAAAGGATGGAAAAAGGCAGGTGGTGAGATTAAAAATCTAGAGCTTATCCAAGAGATGTTTGCGCGTTACCAGCAACTAAAAAGCAAAATTAAGATTCTACATGTCAATGGGCACGTGGGCGTTGAAGGAAACGAGCTTGCCGATCGCATGTCGATGCTCGCGATCAAATCGAAAGAAGTTGCTTTCTCTCAATACCATGACACGCTTGATATTGAAACCATTCTCGCAATGCAAGCAGGATAAACCGCCTTTAACCATTGCGCTCTCATAGGCTCAGACAATCGAAGGGAAACAATGCTAACCATTAGACATTACCGTGACGACGATGCAAAAGCGACATGGGCGCTATTCTTCTACACAGTCCGAAATATTAACTGCCGTGACTATTCTGATGAGCAAGTGAGAGCTTGGGCCCCTGACGATTTTGACTTCAAAATTTGGCAAAAACGCATGAAAACCTTAAAGCCTTTCATTGCCGAATACGACGGAACGATAGTTGGATACTCTGATTTACAAGAAAATGGATTCATTGACCATTTCTTTTGCCATCATGAATATCAAGGGAAAGGGGTTGGGCGCGCGCTTATGCAGCACATTTTTACCCAAGGAGAAAGACGAGGAATCACTTGCTTCCATTCTGAAGTCAGTATTACTGCTCGGCCTTTTTACGAACATTTTGGTTTCATTGTCAAACACTCACAAGTCATTGAGGTTCGTGGGCAGAACTTAACCAATTATGTGATGGAAAAGGTTACCGATCTCTCATCAGTACACTGAGCAAAATGCTTTATATCAATAACAGATTACAGAAAAGATAGCCTCGTCGAATTTTATAAATAAGCTTAACTCTTTTCCGTACAAGCCCTTTTCAATCCATTAAGTTGTATTTTTCTTTGCGACTAATGGATTGGATTATGTCGTCAATGGCGATTTCAAACTATCTCGGTTTGTTCATCTTACTCATGTTCACCCACCCATTTATGCTGGTGATACTCAACATGTTGATCTGGGATAAGGCTACCCGTGCTCGGTATTCAAGTCGATTTAATATCGTCTGTGCGATTTTGGCAGCGTGCTTGATGATAATGCATATGCAAACGGAAGTTGTGTATGGAAAAGAGTTGCTTGATCGCTGGTATTCGATGAACCCGAATGGATAACATTATCTCCTGTCAGGACTCAGATCACTCTAAGCCCTGATCGTTCTTACTCTATTCGTTTCCTCTTCTACTCGCTTCCAGTCTTACGCGCATTTAACCACTCTAAATCTGATTTATAGGCGAGCGAGCTGCTGCTTTCTCTCTTTATTCACCACACAAAAATTACCACGTTTCGTTCGGCACTTTGAACATCGTTCACATTCAACGGGTGAGCGATCTCCCTCTTTCCAGCGTTTAATTAAACTCGGTTCAGAAAGTAACGGTCTCGATAGTGCGAAATACTGAATGCCTGTGTTATTGGCAATCTCTTCTATCGCATTAATATCGGTTAGACCTCCGACAGTAATAACCGGAATATCCACCTCTTCACTAATCGCATGACCATATTGGTGAAAATACCCCTCTTCTTGAATGGTATGCCCATCAAAATGTTCGCCAATCAATGTGTTGGCTTTACCGTGAATATTGCCAGAAATGATAATGGCATCCACTCCGATTGATTCTAACTTCTGACAAATAAGCCGCGTCTCATCAAAAGTAAGCCCACCGTCAAAGAACTCTGAGGCCGTTAATTTCACTAGAATAGGAAATTCATCGCCAACCAGTTTTCTTGTTTCAGCATAAATTTCAAGCAAGAATCGCATGCGATTATCTAGGTTACCACCATACTGATCCTCACGGCGATTGTAGTATGGGCTCAAAAACTGGTTGATCAAATAAGTATGAGCAGCATGTATTTCTATGCCATCAAACCCTGACTCTTTTGCTCTTCTTCCCGCCTGCGCAAATGCTTGGACGATGTAACCTATCTCCTCTTGAGTCATCGCCTTGCCAAGAGTTTGGGTTCCTATTTCGCATACATCACTCGGGGCGTAAATTAGACGCTCACCAACGTTGTATGTGGTTTTCGTTCCACCATAAGCAAGTTGCATCACTATTTTTGAATCATAGTGATGGACTAAATCCGTCAGTTTCTGGTATTCATCGATAAAGGAATCATTGTACATCCCCATCATTCCAGCGTTAGGCTTCTCTTCTTCTACAATATTGGCGTAACCCGTCACGATTAAGCCGACTTCACCTTTCGCTAACTCTTCATAGATCGCATATAACTTATCCGTCATATGCCCCTCTTCTGTCGCCATGTTTTCCCATGTCGCACTACGAATGAAACGGTTTTTTAAAGTCATGCTGCCAATTTGGCTTTCAGAAAACAAAGTGCTCAAACTCAACCCTCTCGACATTTATTGTCATAATTTCCGGATATTAAAAGGCAAAAAAGAACAGCCACGTATTCGCATAGCTGTTCTTTTTTGTTCATTTTTGCTGTGTCAATCAGCAAGCGAGGATGTTATCAATAATATTAATGATAAATGTTAATCCAGATTAAGAACATCACACATAAATGCCATGAAACGGCGGTATCCCATACGTTGCATCATGGATCAAATATCACTAGGATGAATAACCATCGTATTTTCCAACCACAAAAAGGATGATCAATATGCTCATTATTTTCAGTTGTAAAGCTCATGCAGATATCACCATGTTTGGTGACATTGGATTACAAATGTTAAAGATGATGGGGCACAGTGGAACCGTTCCAGGAGCGATTCAGGCATCGGAAGTAGCCACTGCACTCTCTCAATTAAAAGCAGCAGTCGCAAAAGAACAGAGAGCATCTGAACTCAACGATTCAGAACTCGATGACAACGGTGATGACCTTATTGAGCAGAGCGTTAGTATCAATAATCGAGCACTACCGTTAATTGCATTACTCACTGCGGCTGACAAAGAAGAGTGTCATGTCATGTGGGAATCTGTCGGAAAGTAACCATGACAGCAGTCATCATTACAGCAGTCATCATTACAGCAGTTAGCCATCACAGCAGATAGCAACAGATAGCCAAATACAAAAAAAGGTAGCCATTGATAGGGCCACCTTTTATTTATCAGCATAGTACCTTTCTGGAGAAGTAGTCCGGTAAATTATGCCGCTTTCAAGTCGCGTGTTGGGTAAGTTAATTTGTACCCATCAACTTGAACGTGCGTGTAGTTGCCACCACTGCTTTGACCCGTTACAACCATTGGACCTAATTCCACACCTTTAGTCGCGACAACTTGATCATCTATTGCAAACATTTTAATACCTTAAATCGACAGATTAAATTACAAAAAATATCTGCCAGTATTAAATCAGGATCGCCATTTATCGACTAATCAGGTTTTTAATCGTATGGATAAAAAATTTGCAGGTTCGCTTCGGACATCAAACCATAACAACGTTTCCCGAGAACGTGATACTGCCTTTTTTGATCGCCTTTGATTGATACATCGCCGCATCGGCTTTTGTCAGTATATCTTTCTCACTTTGATTACCCGGTGCAATCATGTGAACACCGATACTGCTCGACACCTTAATCGTATGCTGTTCATATTGGATAGGTATATTCACGAGCTTTTGCATCTTCAAGGCTAATTTTTCGGCCTTCTCTTTCGCTTGCTCCTCAGATTTGCCTAAATGTGTGTGTAATAAGGCAAACTCATCCCCGCCTAACCTTGCCAACACTTCATGCCTTTGGGCCGATCGCTTTAACCTTGCCCCAAGCTCCACAAGCACTTCATCACCAATATAGTGCCCAAGTTGATCGTTTATCGGTTTAAACCCATCCAAGTCAAAATAGATAAGAACACCAAAATGGCTAGTGTGTGCCATATAGTCCAAACCGTTCGTCAATTTAGTATCAAACATACGCCGATTATATAAACCAGTAAGAAGATCCGTATTGGATTCTTTTTCTAATTCAATTTGCGCTTCCTCTGTATAGCTCAATAACGTAAATACGCCAACGGTAGTACAAAAAGCAGGCCAAATGATTTGTGAATAGAGACTCGAACGCGCAAATAAATCTGGAGATACTTCAAGTAATATTGAGCGACCGATGATCACCACTGTCATGAAAAGGAAAGCGTAACCGACAATAATATCCGATGGGTGACGTTTCACTTTCAATTTTAAAAACATATAACTAATGGCACAAAATGCGATAGGAAGAAATACGCTACTGACATGCAGATAACTCTTTAAATCTGAAACCATCAACGCATATATTTGAGCGAGTACTTGAAGACAAAACATGCCCACAGGAACAACCCAAGGCAAATTGACACCACATCGCCTCGAACTAAAGACCACCATTCCCCACACAAAAATTGAAGCAGACACTGCCGCTAAGATTTCCAAAAATATATTTACTTCAAATACATAAATAAACCAACTCACAAAATACGCAAGAAAGGAGATCATAAAAAATTGAATTGAATGGGAGTGGCTTTCAAGCTCTTTAACGCGAGTTCCAGCAAGAGCAAATACCAAGTTTATCAACGCAACACTGAAGTAATAAGCTTGCTCAACACTCATTTATTTTGGAACTCCTTTCTATAAGCCTTTTAGCTTCATTGCTATAAAATTAGCGGCTGTAATGTAAGAACACCTGGTTCTCTACTAATCTGACCAGTATCGCACAAAATAACCACAATATGGCAACCTGCACTCAAACAAATTAACTATTCATACCTTTTTTTAGCAATAAAAAACCTTATTATCAATTAAAGTTCATGTTTATTGGATATCAAGCTTATTGGATATCGATTTTATTGAGTAGAGACGGAAAACCCCAGCCATCCTCACCCACCACAATCGGTTCTCCAGTTAAGTACTCATACAGAGTTGGCGCTAATGAACCATTCTCTTCTATCGACAGTGGTGTTGCTTTCTTGCCAATTGGCTTCCCCCAAAAACCAAGAAACGCATCTTTTTCGAGATAATCTTCACCCGCATGACGACCTGGCACTTTGGTATTAAATCCAATACCCGACTTGGGAAAAAGATTAATTGTGCCCGCTCGTGACTCTTCATAAATGGCGGCTAATTGATTCACAGAATCTGGCTTGATACTAAAACGGGTCAACTCACGCCATTGTTGCTGGTTACACCATGTCGTCACATCACTCTCTTTCGCACGATACAGACATTGATCCACCAATTGGGCATAGTGGTTAAATGCCTCTTTTGAAGGCGCTGGGATATATGGATTCAGCTGTTGGATGCCTAACAGACGAGGAACCTGAGTTGGCACATTTTCTTGTGCATGGTAGTAACGCTTATCGCCGATCCTAGTGATAAATTCATCCACTCTTTTTCCATTGCGTGTTGCGACCAACCTGACTTTGCATCGGTTTAAATCGCACGGTTGTTCTCGTATCACCATATAATCAAGAGTCTCACTCAAGCGCTGAGCAACCTCGTTGACGATATCGATACTTTCACCATTGGGCGTATTAGCCGCTTGCCATTGAGTCAATTCTTGGTAAGTCGGTTGTACTTTCCATCCTTCTTGGGAATTGAAGAAATCCAACATAAAATTACCACCAGCCGTTGATGCCACAATCACATCATGCTGTTTGCTGCTTGGGTAATTCAAAGCATTGGTGAATTTAGGACCTTCACCTTCATCAGAAGATATTTTCATGATATTCAAATCGTATCCAAGATCTTGAGCCAATTCATCGAACACCACTTTCTCTGGATTTAAGGCATAAAATACTGGCGTGAGGCCATGATCGCCCGCCATTCCCCATAATGTTTGGTCATAAATACCCGCCTCTTGATAGGTTTTTTCAATTTCCGACAACCAGTAATCCAGACGATTCAACTCACCTGTGGGCATAATGACTTCATCACTGAAAGGTCCGGTAAAATGAGCAAAGTGATCAGGCCACGGGTTATAAATCAGAGTAAAATCAGGCATACCTTTACCATCTTGTTGCGCCAATCGTTTAATGCTCTGCTCAACTTTCCATTTCATGGTGAGTTTTGTATAAAAATCAAACGTCGAAATGCTTTCATATGCTTGAATATCTTCCAGTAACTCAGTTCGACCTCTGCGCAATTGAATTTCAACTTTCGACCGCTCTTGCAGCTCGCGAACACACCGTTTTTCTCCATAATCTCGTTGTGATTCCCCCAGACCAAGGTTCACCAAGCCGTCATAGGTTGTATGAGCATTCCAATCATACTGAGCATTGCAATTGAGGGTTTTAAGGTAATCCAAGCGGTCAAACATAGTTTTTACCTGATTATCCGCCATTAGCCGATCAAGCTGTAAGGCATCATTACCAAAAAAGTAATAGGCTCGATCTTGTTCTCGATCGACAAAATGGAAATTTGGGATCCCTGTGCCTTTATCTCCTGAAACCTTAGCGCCTGTTTTTATAATTGGTAAATTTCGCACGCTAATTGTCGGAGTAGATGAGACCCCGACCTGCACAATGGAATCACGGTAGTCAGTATATAATCGTTTAAAAAATGGCAAATAATTCGGATCTTGATAACTCTGCTCGGCCAATCTCTGCATAAATTTAACTTGCTGTTGATGCTCAGGTTCAATTGTTGGTTCTTTCACAGGTTTCATATCAGCACGTTGTTGGTGGGCTTTGTAAGCTTCTGAGATGAACGGAGAGGAGGGATCAACTAAACCTTCGACTAAACCTTGCTGTAACCCGTCAACGGTCACCTGAACGGCAAACCGACGCTTCTGTTGAGATTCAAGAAAATCAGTTAACTGAGTAGGATCATCATCGAATGCTTGCTGCATCCAATTATTGAGAGCCTCTTCGCGCTCCTGCTGATAAATAAATTGCCGATACGCTTTCAACACATTTAATCGCACAAAATCAATCAAAGTCACGGTTAACGCCTGAGCTTTATTATTCACTTTACCCGCGTTTTCCGGCAGCGCATCCTGCAATACCGCTTTCACTGCGGCTTTCATGTCACCCTCACCCATTCCAAGTTCTGCTTGTGCTAGCAAATCGATAATAATGGGTTGGATTGTATTAATAATTTTTAAATCATTACGACTGTTCGTTAGGTAAGTATAACTATCAGGTAACGTATCCAGCTTTTGCCATTGACCAATTTGTACGAGAGCATCATAAATAACGACCATCGAGGCGATAAATTGATCATCGACTTTGAGCCCTTGGTGATGGCTCGAATCAGATTCAGCATGCAAGCTTTGATCTGTTTCAAGCTCTGAAGAATCGGATAATTGAAATAAGCTATGTTCAAAGTTGGCGAGAGTCGATTCATCGTAACGTGTTTTTAAATAGGCTTTGAAGACATCATCAGAGCTGAGCCCTGCATAGCGATCGTAATAGCTATATAAAAAATACCCAAGTGGGATTGAGTAGGTGGGATCGGATAGTTGAGCCATCACTCTGGCTTTGGTTTTTACATCTAACGGCAATGTGAGGATATAAGTATCAAGCGTCACGCCTGCGATTGTAAATAAAGCAGCATCTCGACTAAAACGAGTCGAATAAGTGATAGATGAAACCACATGATTTTTAAAAACTTGAGCTGAATTAAAGACACCCCCAACAACCGGAACCGTTTCAATATTTGCAGCGTTAGCCAGCGAGGTTGCCAATACCAAGGGAGAGAGTGCAAAGGTAGAGAGTGCCAATATTGACCTTCCCCGTTGCCAAAACTTAGATTTATTTTCCATATCAGACTCAAATTATATAAAACCCATTTATTGTTCCACTTACAACCTATAAGTCAAATTTTCATCTTACACCTTAAAAAATAAGTTAATTTTACACATTGTTAACTATATGAATTTAGTGGCTTATTAAATTTACCTTATAATGTTCTGCTCAAACAATGAGATCTATCACATATGAAATATTGTGAACTGCGCCCAAAATGCTTAACTTGATACAAACTTCAACCCAACAGTTTTGCAACAAAATAGAGATCAAAAGGATATGACTCACCTTGTAGGAAGACATTTAGAAGAGATGGCCGATATTCGTTCTACACGAAAACGAAAAATCGTATTGATATGTTCAATTGCATCTTGTTGCCTTTTTTTTATCTATAGCGTTCTTTACTTCACAGCAAACAACTATTGGTTTGGAACGTTTGATCTTATCTGGGCAGGAATTGCATTAGCGAATAGCATCTACGTGCTCCGGAAAAAACAACCTGCTTATGCCGACCTTATTTTAAGCAGCATTTTATTGATCCAAGGCGTTGTCCTTTTTCTTTATAGCCAAACTGTATCCGATCACCTGCTGTGGCTATACCCAATTCTCGCCGCCGTTATCTTTATCAACGAATTTCGTATAGGCTTAATGTTAAGCTCGTCATTCTTTGTTCTCATATCGTCCATCACTGTGCTCTCAGGTGTGATTGAGATACCGACCACTTATGCGGCTAGTCGGTTTTTATTTAGCCTTCTAGCAATGTGTGTGATTTGTCATACTTCCGCTTATTATTACGCAAAAATCATCAACTACATACAGAGTCTTTATCAAGAAGGGATTGAAGATCTTGCCTATATGGATCAGCTCACAGGCCTTGCAAATAGATGGAGTTTTGAGAATTGGGCAAAACAAAAGTTAACTAAGATTGAAGCGAATAAAGGCATTACGGCACTCATTTTTATCGATATCGATGACTTTAAGGTAATTAACGATAACTATGGTCATGATGTCGGTGATCGAGTGCTACAACATTTTGCTAAACGTTTAAAAAACAACATTAGAACCAAAGATAGAAAAACTGACAATCAAGATTACTCAATCGCCCGCTACGCTGGGGACGAATTCATTATACTGCTCTATGATGTGCGTTCAGAACAAGATTTAAACCAAATACTGCATCGTATTTGTCACCTGTTTGATCATGATTACAATGGCCACGAACGTATCAATAGCTTAACAGTCAGTGTCGGAGCTGCCATATTTCCTCAAGATGCTGAGGATTTACCTGAACTCACTCGTTGCGCAGACAAAGCCATGTACGCAGCAAAACATTCAGGCAAAAACCGCTTTAGTTTTTATCAAAACTGCATTCCTGACAGTCTCGACATTGCTGACAATCACGAACAAAATTATCATAGTTTGCCCGTGTCCCAAATATCAGAAGCACATAATGTGGTATCAATGAAAAAACGCTAACGTGTCATATACATTACCCAGAGAGAGAATGCTGCGATAACCACCAACCAAGCCACATATCTTATGTGATCTGGTTTATTCGGTTTTCGCTTGATAACAGGCCTCATTGCTGTGACTTTTGCTTTCTCAATAAAGCTAGATTGCTCGAATCCGTATCGACGCTTATCCGCTTTATTTGCAACTTGCGCAAATCTCTGCCTTTGATCTGTTGTGAAGTCATTACTCATGTCATAACTGCTGCCACTATCATTGTGTTTTGCTTGTACAGCCATATACGCCTCCTCGAGTCGATTCCACCAATACATAAGTATAGTAAAAAAACCGCCACTCAGTTCATTCAAAAAAGTTGAACAAGATACTCAGAAATCCAACGTGCTCTTCCCTTCATCAATTCTTTACACTTCTTTCATCAAAGAAACCTTCAGGAGTGCATCATGTCTACACCAAGAACGATTCAAAGTATCATCCCATCTCAGGCCACTTCTGACGGGGATGGGGTTAAAATTCATCGTGTTGCTGGGTTCAATAATGCAAAATTCTCGCCATTTTTAATGGTGGATGAATTAAAGTCGGATCAACAAGCGGATTACATTGGTGGTTTTCCACCGCACCCACACCGTGGAATAGAGACTCTCACCTACATGCTCAATGGCCATTTTCAACATAAAGATCAGATGGGAAACATCGGTCAGCTCATGAGTGGCGGGGCTCAGTGGATGGCAGCAGGGCGCGGAGTGATCCACAGTGAAATGCCGATTATGGAAGAGGGACAGTTGCATGGTTTTCAAATTTGGATCAACCAACCATCCCACGACAAGATGAAGCCTGCTCAATACCATGATTTTCAATCAGATTCGATAACAGAACATCAGAAATCAGGGCTCGGACTGATCCGCGTCATTTCAGGAAACTTAAACGCTAATAGCCAACCATTAGCTGGGCCGTTAGATAAAACAGGCGTTCCTGTTACCGTCGCGGATTGGCGTTCAGATAGCGGAGACCAGGTCAAATTAGAAACAAAGCCTACACATAACATGATGATTTTTATCTATAAAGGGAAAATATCAATTGGTAACAGAAGTGTAGATCAAGGGGAGATGGCGCTGTTGACTCATGGTGAATATGCCCAACTAACGGCCAACGTAGATAGCGGTGTTCTAATTTTCTCAGGTCAACCTATCGGGGAACCCGTTGTCCACTACGGCCCATTTGTGATGAATTCATTATCCGAAATAGAGCAAGCCATACAAGATTACAACTCAGGGGCTTTCGAACGCTATTAATTTTATTTTGAGAGTCAATTTAAGACGCATAACGATGACATTCCACTGCCAACGATTATTTACCGTCTTATACCACGCTCGCTATGAGCGTGGTTTTTTTCTCTCTTCAAGCGACGCTATCGGCAGAAATTATAAATATTCACACAGATAGGCAGTCGTCACTTCGACTTTCAAATCAAATGATGAATCACCTGTGACATTAAATGATTCGCCTGATGAAAATGTCGTCCATTCATTTTCACCTGCGCGTTGTATTGTTAACGCACCTTTTACGACCGTCATTTTCTCTGGTGCCGCCGTCCCGAATGTATATTCCCCAGGAGCCATCACGCCTACGCTACTTGTCTCATCTTGTTGAGTAAACGCCAATGATTTAACATTGCCCTCAAAGTAGATATTTTCCTTAATCATATGCTTTCCTTGTCCTATTTGAGTGATTGTTTCGATGTGAATTCAGGTTGTATCTGATTTTTTATCCGTAAACAAGTATTTCAATCGACTAATCTTTCAGCGAGACACATTGCGTTACCCTTATTATTGAGCACTATGTCAATATTTTTACAAGGTTATCTTGTTATTCAGCTCAATGATTAACAAGCTATACTAAGGCATCTACCGCACAATACCGCTCTCAACGTCCAGTGCGCACAAGCAGGATCTCCATGACGAAAACACCTAAAACAAAGGCAACGCGCTCATCCATTTTCCTTATTCGCGTCTGCTTCATTTTATTTGGCAGCGCTGTGTTTTCAGTGACTTGTTATTTTCTCTTTTCATCCTATCAGGATCACGTCAATCCTGAACAGATATATGGTGACTGGATTGAAATTGGCGCTCCAAAATATCAAACCGATATACTGAATTTTTCTTCGAAGGGTTTCACACATAACCATCGATTAATCAGCACTAAATTTGATTATGATGGCAAAAAAATCCATATTAAAACCAACGCAGGTGAAACCACCTACGAGCTATCAGGCACTTTTTCTTCACCACAACTATTGAGAATTGTTCCTCGTAAACCGAGAGTTACCTTTATTAAAAAAGGCTACGAACATACTATCGAGGATGATCAAAGCAATGCGATACAAAGCAGAGGAAAGGCGCTTTCTGAGCACTTCAATGCATCGAAATAGATCGATTCAAACGTTACAAATGTCCCATCCAATAATGATTGGATGGCGATAGCCTATGAATATTTCAAATTAAAACAGTATCAATTTAGTACCTTTAAATCAGCGATTTATTTTTAAGACCGTCAATTAAACTTGGACTGAAGATAAACTTTCTTATGCAAAAACATGTTTGCAGGTTTCTCTTTTTTCCGCCTCACTCGAAAAGCATTTTAATTTTTCGCCTAAAAAATAAAGTATCTCAAATACTAGCCTTGATGTTCTTCAATATCTGAAAAACAGCTTATGTTTCTTCCAAGAATCCCCCTGTATTCCAAGTTCCATTTTTTGGGAATACCGTTTTCTTGGACGTTCTTATTCAAGGGATGAGATAAATATTATGAATCGTTTTACTTTGTGCGCAGCAAGCATTGCCACTGCTCTTTCAAGTGCAGTAATAGCGGCACCTGCTACCCCGAGCATTGATATGTACGGCTCGAATAACCTACAATTTTCAAAAATTGAACTCGCAATGGAAACCACTTCTGGCTACAACCAGATGGTGAAATACCACGACTTAGCCACCATTAACGTTAAATTTAATCAGTGGAGTGGAAGTTCTGGCGATACTTACAAAATCTACTTTGATGGCATTGAAGTCGCGACGGGGCCAATTAAAGGCAGCCAAACAACGGCCAGCTTCCAATACGGGAAAGGTGGTTTGTATCAAATGGAAATTGAGGCGTGTGACGCAACAGGGTGTAGTCGTAGCGCACCTGCTGAAATTACCATTGCAGATACAGATGGATCGCACTTAAAACCATTAACAATGAATACCGATCCGAACAATAAGTCATACAGCACGGATCCAAACACAGTAGTTGGTACTTACTTTGTTGAATGGGGTATCTATGGTCGAGACTATACAGTAGACAACCTTCCGGTCGATAATCTCACGCATATTTTATACGGTTTCATTCCAATTTGTGGGCCTAACGAATCAGTAAAAACCGTGGGAGGGAATAGTTACAACGCCTTAATGACAGCTTGTAACGGAGTCAACGATTACGAAGTGGTTATTCACGATCCTTGGGCTGCATTTCAAAAAAGCTTCAAACAAGCAGGCCACGAATACAGCACGCCGATTAAAGGTAATTACGCCATGATGATGGCGATGAAGCAGCGCAATCCAGATCTTAAAATTATTCCTTCAATTGGCGGTTGGACGCTTTCCGATCCCTTCTTCGACTTTACAACCAAAGCCAATCGCGACACTTTTGTGGCTTCTGTTAAAAAATTCCTCATTACATGGAAGTTCTATGATGGCGTTGACATCGACTGGGAATTCCCAGGAGGCGGTGGTGCCGCGCCTGATCTAGGCGATCCAGTGAATGATGGTCCGGCTTATGTCGCTTTAATGCAAGAGCTACGCACCATGTTAGATGAGCTTCAAACGGAAACAGGCAAGAGTTATGAGTTAACTTCAGCGATCGGTGTGGGTCACGATAAGATCGAGGATGTTAACTACGGTGAGGCGATCCAATACATGGATTATATCTTTGCCATGACTTACGATTTTTATGGTGGCTGGAACAATGTATTAGGTCATCAAACCGCTCTACATTGCGGAAATTTCATGTTGCCAGGCCAATGCGATGGCTCAGGTGTCGATGAAAATGGAGAAGCCTTTAAAGGCCCAGCCTATACGTCAGACAACGGTATTCAACTGCTATTGGCGCAAGGCGTACCAGCGAATAAGTTAGTTCTTGGCGCAGCCATGTATGGCCGAGGTTGGGAAGGCGTAATGCCATCTAGCCTGACAGATCCGAACGATCCAATGACAGGCGTAGGTAACGGCAAGCTCAAAGGGAGTACCGCTCAAGGCGTGTGGGAAGATGGTGTCATTGATTACAAAGGGATCAAAAACCATATGCTTGGAGAAAACAGCCAAGGTATTAATGGTTTTGAGTATGGTTATGATGAAGTTGCAGAAGCTCCCTACGTTTGGAACCGTTCTTCAGGTAAGCTCATCACATTTGATGATGCACGCTCAGTTAAAGCTAAGGGAGCCTACGTTCGTGACCTAGGATTGGCCGGACTATTTTCTTGGGAAATCGACGCTGATAACGGTGACATTCTAAATGCGATGCATGAAGGGTTAGCGGGTGGTTCAACGATTCCTCACAACAAAAAACCCATCGCTGATGCAGGGATTGATCAAACCCTGATAGGTCCAATCACAGTAACTCTTGATGGCTCTTTGTCCAAAGATATGGATGGCACTATCCGCACTTATGAGTGGAAACAGATATCGGGTGAGACAGTAACATTAACGGATGCTAACCAAGCAAAAGCAAAGTTTGCCATTGATGAAGTCAGCCAACAGCAACGCTTAGTCTTTACTCTCACGGTCACCGACAATGAAGGCGCAACGGCCATTGATGAGATCGTCGTGACAGTTAACCCTAAAAACACAACCCCGATCAATACTCCGCCAGAAGCTAAAATTTCGGCACCAGCATCCGTCAACGCTGGTGATTCCGTTATCATTGATGCTTCAGCCTCAAGCGATGCGGATCAAGATGTACTCAGCTTTACTTGGACGATACCACCAAGCATTAATGCGACGGTTCAAGGGGATAAAGTGATTTTCACTGCCGCAGAATATGCCCAAGACACACCGCTAAACTTTACTGTTAACGTGAGTGATGGTGTTGCGAGTTCATCAGCCTCGGTTTCTGTCATCGTTCTCAAAAAGATCACTGATGGTGGCGATACCTGTACCAATCTTTGGGATTCATCAGCGATATATACTGGTGGGAATCAAGTGACACACGACGCGAAAACATGGGAAGCAAAATGGTGGACAACAGGTGAAAACCCAAGTCAATCAGGCAAGTGGGGAGTATGGAAGCTCATTGGGGAAGCAAACTGCTCTGTCTCTAAATAGCGAAATGGCTCGCTAACGTTTTGTAGCGGTCAAATAAAGCCTAACGGCATCACTGTCGTTAGGCTTTTATCTATTGAGTCGATGAACGCTAAATTAACTTATCGAAACTCTCCATCACCTGTTGGCACTTCATAACGCGCCCATGGCCTTGTCCTTGAGTCGTCACAAGCGTTACTTTTTCCATTTCATTGGCTGCCTGCTGCGAGACTTCATGCTTAGTAAATCTATCTTTCTGATCATGAACGATATACGTCTGCGCCTCTCTCTGACGGAGTTTTTGCAGTGGATCGATAGATTGAAGTGGGTAGTGATATTGCTCTTGTAACTCAGACACAATCGCTTCAAATAGCTTCATTGAGTAGCCAGATCGAGCCACACTGCCAAACAAGTTATCCAAATAATCAAGCACAGGCGCAATTAATAACATAGGCACATTTTGAATCTTCGCGTGGCGGCACTCTAAAGCCGATGCCGTTCCCATGCTGTGTCCAATCACACCAGCTACGGGTTGTTCTGTTACGCTATCAAGAACAGCTTCAAGTCCATTCACAAATGCGGGAATATGCCCATAAACACCATCGCTGCCGCCATGCGCAGGATGATCATAAGCCAAAGCAGTAAACCCTTTGCTCTCGATATGCTCCATTAGCGGATAAAACTGACTCGCCGTTCCAGACCAGCCATGAGTTAACACCCATACAGGGCCAGCGCCTAGGGTATACGTCTTTAACGTCCCTTCCTTACTTTCGACTTCACCGCATACTAACCCTTGCGGTTGGCTGTTTTTCGCTTCTGTTCGAGCTGGGGTTAACAGTAATTTACGCGCCGTTTTTTTTGCATGACTAGGCGCCACTGTATGATGCAACCGAGTAGTCACGTTGACTAAAGTGCGCTTCAAACTGAACTTGCCTGAGGTGTTAAAATATATTTTTTCGCTCATCTATGTGCCTTATCCTTTCAGCCTATGAACAAAAACAAGATCAATTTAAAAGAACGACCGTGCTTTTTATGAAAATTAAAAAAGGAGGTAAGCCTCCCTTACATTATAATTTATGTTGGATGTCGCAAGTGCCTCTATTGGGGAATTTTCCAACTAGAAATCAAACGCTCTACCCCTTCCCAAAAGTGACGCTGGCTCACGTCTTCTCCTTGCAAAGAGTAAAATAAGTTGGCGCTGAGGTATAAACCATACAATTCAAATGTGGCTTGCTGTGGATCTAAATCAGCACGAAATTGCTGATTATCAACCCCCTTTACTACCTGAATGGTTAAGTAATGAATCCATGTCGCGATGGATTTTTGCAATGCTTGTTGAATTGCACAAACATCCGCTCCGGCATCTTTCCACGCATCGATAAACATACAGCTACCTTGAAAAGAGTGATTCCATCCCAGCCAATTTTTGAGCAAGCTTTTTAATTTAGCCTCAATATTGTCATCACCCAGTAGCCTCGCAGGCGCTATCACCCGCTGGGTAAAAATCAGATTAGAGAATT
This sequence comes from Vibrio clamense, assembly GCF_050337905.1. NCBI lineage: Bacteria > Pseudomonadati > Pseudomonadota > Gammaproteobacteria > Vibrionales > Vibrionaceae > Vibrio > Vibrio clamense. Next base: position 272,915 of record NZ_JAKJTJ010000023.1, read on the forward strand.
CCAACACCGACAATTGCAGGTTTTCTTTAGAATTAAAGTGAGCAAAAAGACCACTTTTAGACATCCCGCACTCTTTGGCTAACTCGCCAATGGTTAAACTTTCTAATCCATTCTTACTCGCCAGTTCAAATGCGCAATTGAGAATATGATCTTTAGTTACTTTACCTTTACTCATCATTATCCAGACTTATGTTTACACTCCATTTTTAGCACGTTCGTTCTTTTTTGCCAATTATTTTTTATCATGATGCTCTAACGACTGTTTCGCATTCGGTTTACGCGCAAGATCTCTTGCTAAGATCAACGCCAAACCAAATATTTGCAAAAACAGAGCGATATTTTTGTAAAAAGCCATGTTGTCGCTCGTCACTTGCATCAACTCAGCAACCGCAACATTATCAAGATAGAAGTCATCAATTCGGTCACGCTGAGTTTGTTGTGCTAAGTTAATGAGCGTCATTATTTCAGATAGATTTTCAATGCTAATTTTAGGCACTTCCTTCCCAACCCAAACCGCCAGTTGCCCGCGTAAAACTTCATCCAATACCGAACTGGTAAAGGCAGACTCTAAGTCGGTTTTATCCACATGCAATAAGATCGATTCACGCTTGCGTTCTAATGTTTCAATGCTATTCCAAGAAAGCTGAATCGAATACATGTTACTTTCTTTCTGCTCAGCAAGTTGTGCAAGTTCCGCAGATTGTTTATCCAAAACTAAGCTAGACGTAATAATCGCAAGAATGTTAAGGATCAACCCAAAAAGCACTATCACCCATGCTGGTGGTATTCTCATCTGCGTTTTCCTCCTCACTTCTACCACAACTTCTCAAACGGCAAATAAACAATATTCAAAACGATCAAGCTCACCATCGCTAAAAAAGTCAGTTTCATGCCATTCACCCGGCCCAACATCTTCTCTTTCAATAACCCTTTCGCATGCATCACGCGTCCTATCACGAATACCACTCCTACAAGATGCAGCAGCCATGAAGGCGCACCGTTAAACTCGACCAGAGCCATCAAAATAAGCGTAATAGGAATATAGTCCATTGCATTACTTTGCGCCGATCTAGCGATTTGTAACCCTTCTACTCCACCATCCGAATACGCAACTTTGTTGCTGCGTCTTTGTTTAATGACTTCTATCGCCAGCCAAATCATAATGCTGGCTAAAATGGAGGCGTAAAGTGCTGTGATCATGCATTTATCCTATCTGTTTTTATGTAAGTTAACGTTAAGTTCTACTTGAGTTATGAATTCGAAGCAATAAAAAACCCAACCGAAGTTGGGTTTTGTCGTCATTCAGATTTAAAGTCTAATACGATATATTTAGCACTTTTTGTAGAAGACGGTCGATAACGGTGGGATACGAAGTGATAGCGACTGCGCTAAGCCTTCACTTTCAATCGCTTCCGTTTGAGCCGTTTGCATCACCTCAAAGCCACTACCATTATATTTCGTGTCATCAGTATTCAGCAGTAATTCGTAGCGATGATCCGTCGGTACACCAAGGCGGAACGCTTCGTGGGGTACTGGCGTAAAGTTACTGATCACAAGTACTCGCTCACCAGATTCACTGATACGTTCGTGAGCTAAAATGCTCGCTTCTTCTGCGTCTTGAAGTCTCCATTCAAACCCTTTAGGGTCAAAATCTTGATCATGCATTGCCGCTTGCTCTCGGTACAACATATTCAGATCTTTAGTCAGCGTCTGCACACCTTGATGGCGAGGGTAATCAAGTAAGAACCACTGCAATTGGTCATCGTGATTCCATTCAGCAGTTTGACCAAATTCCGCCCCCATAAAGTTAAGCTTCTTACCCGGTTGACCGTACATATAACCCATGTACGCACGCAAGTTAGCCGTTTGCTGCCACTCATCGCCAGGCATTTTATTATGGATTGAACCTTTACCATATACGACTTCATCATGAGACAAAGACAGAACATAGTTCTCGCTATGAGCGTAAACAAGCGGGAACGTGATGGTATTATGGTGGTATTTTCGGTTAATAGGATCTTCTTGAATATAAGAAAGGCTATCGTGCATCCAACCCATATTCCACTTAAATCCAAAGCCTAAGCCTCCCATAAAGGTAGGCGCAGAGACACCCGGGAACGCAGTCGATTCTTCAGCAATCGTCATCACATTCGGGAAGTGCTTGTACACTTCTTCGTTCATCCATTTCAGGGTTGCTATCGCATCATAGTTTTCGTTGCCACCATCTTGGTTCGGGATCCACTGGTCATGGCTACGTGAATAATCCAAGTAAAGCATCGACGCTACCGCGTCTACACGTAGGCCATCAATGTGGAACTGATCAACCCAATAGAGTGCATTCGACACTAAGAATCGACGGACATGTTCACGACCTAAATCGTATATGTATGAATTCCAATCTTGGTGCCAACCTCGACGAGGATCTGGATCATGGAACAGTGGCGTTCCATCAAAATTAGCCAAACCATGATCATCCGATGGGAAGTGAGCTGGAACCCAGTCCAGCACAACACCAAGGCCTGCTTGGTGACATTGATCGACGAAATATTTGAAGTCATCAGGTGAACCAAAACGACTGGTAGGTGCAAATAAACCAACCGGTTGATAACCCCAAGAACCAAAGAATGGATGCTCAGAAACGGGCATTAATTCAACGTGTGTGTAACCTAAACCTGTCAGGTATGGAATAAGCTCTGCGGCAAGATCTCGATAGTTTAAGAACTCTCCATTCGCATCGCGTTTCCATGAACCAGCGTGCAGTTCATAAAATGATAACGCTTCTTTGCGTTTCTCAGTTACTGGGCGGTTTTGCCACTGTTCATCTTGCCACTCATAACGGTCATGGTCATAAGTAATAGATGAAAATGATGGGTATTGCTCTGAATAAAAGCCCCATGGATCGGCTTTATGAGGTAGACCTTCACCATTTGGACCTTTCAGCTCAAATTTGTATTGAGCACCTTCCTCAAGGTTTGGAATAAACAGTCCCCAGATGCCGTAATCTAAACGCTGCATTGGAAAACGACGACCATCCCACGAGTTAAAGTTACCCACTAGACTCGCTGCTGTAGCATGCGGAGCATAAACTAAGAAACGTGTACCTGAGATCGATTTACCATCACGCTCAAGAGTAATGAATTGCGAACCCATTTGCTTGTACATCTCTTTAGGCGTATGAAGCGCTTCATACTCGGCATACAATTCATGGTACTGATACGGATCATCAAGAATCTGCTCGGTACCCGACCAATCAATGGCTAATTGATAATGTGTAAAACGCAGATCACGCTTACTCTTAAGAATAAAGCCACTCTCTTGATCGCGTTCTAATTCAATTCGAGGTTCCTTGTCGATGACTAACTCAACTTTATTTGCGCCCGGAATCCAAACTCGTAATGCACCATCCTCTGGCGAAATAAACGGGCCTAAAAAAGAAAACGGGTCAGCAAACGAAGCTTGAGAAAGTTGACTGTATGTTTGTTCTTGCTTTGAAATAGTTGTTATTTTCAAAAACTCTCTCCCTAACCAAACTTCAAAAAATATTAAAATTATATATAAAAAATGCCCGCTAAATGTGCGGGCATTATAACGACAATCCATTTTACAGGACTACGCTTCATGATAGAGTGACCAAAGCGATAGTTTCGTCTGCAACCGCAGGAAACTACTGGTATTTTGTCTTATCGCACTCTATTCAATCATCTTATTTGCTCGCTTTACTGCGCACTTCTGTCAAACGTGAAGAGATACGATTTACGTCTTCACGGCTGAACACTTCATCCAGGTTCATTGTTAGCTTACGACGCCAGTTAGGGTATTCATTAACCGTACCCGGAATGTTTACAGGCTTGTCCATCTCTAACCAATCTTCAAGTTGAACGCTAAGCAATGTTGAAGAACCAGCACCAACATGAACTTGCAAAGCTTCACTTAAATATGAATCCATAGGGACTTGGCTTGCATCACGGCCAACACCTTCAGGCAAGAAACCGTGCCATGCTACAGAATCTAGAATACCTTGCTTGCACTCTAAACGGTCACTAAATAGTGTTTCAAGCTGAGCTTCATCTGGATACAAACCGATTTCACGACCCGTTTTCAGATCATCACAGTGCCAAAATCCGCGAAGCGTTGGCATATCATGCGTACATAGTGCCGACATTGATTGTGACGCATAGTGCTCAGGTGAAATAAACCCGCCATCTTCTGCTGTTTCGAAGAAGAAGACTTTGTACGAGTGAACACCGGCATCAGCAAGAATATCAACGATTTCATCAGGAACGGTACCTAAATCTTCGCCAATTACAGAACACTGGTAACGGTGAGATTCAAGAGCAAGGATCGCAAGCATGTCTTGTACTGAGTAGTACATGTATGCGCCTTTGGTCGCGTCTTCACCTTTTGGAATCCACCATAGGCGTAACAGACCAAGTACATGGTCAATACGCAACGCACCACAATGTTTCATATTTGCACGAAGCAGTTGAACGTATGCGTCGTAGCTAGTCTCTTCTAACACTTGTGGGTTTAGCGGAGGTAAGCCCCAGTTTTGGCCTAGTGGTCCAAGAATATCCGGTGGAGCACCGATGCTTGCATCCATGACTAGGTTGCCATTATCAGCCCAAGTTTCAGAACCTGAATCAGCAACACCTACAGCAAGGTCACGGTACAGACCTACCGCCATGCCTTTCTCTTCAGCAAGTGCTTGAGCTTCATTGATTTGAGCGTCAGCAAGCCATTGTAAGTACATGTAAAGTTGTACTTTATCCTGGTTGTCAGCAATGAACTTCTGTACAGCGCTATTTTCAAAGCGACGGTATTTCTCAGGGAAGACAGGCCAGCCCCACATATCCGAATTCTCAGCATGTAATTCAGCATGTAGCGCATCAAACGCTGCTTGATGAATTAGGCTTTCACCACCGAGTTCGATGAAGTCTAGGAATGCCATTGCTCGTTCAGTGTTTTTATCTAAATGACGAGTTTTGAACTCATTAAATAGAAGCGGTAAAACACTCATTTTTAGAGCTGCAACTTCTGTGTAGTTTACCCAATGAGATTCGCGCGCTTTTTGTAAACGCTGTTGGAAATCGGCACTGCCTACTTGTTGCTGAGCTTCTGCACTCAACGCAAACTCAGGTACTGAACTCACATCGATGTAGAGAATATTTAACCAACGACGTGACGACGGGCTGTATGGACTCGCCCCTTCAGGGTTCGCTGGAAATAGTGAATGAATTGGGTTTAAACCAACAAAATCACCACCACGTGATGCAATGTCGCTAACCAGTTGTTTCAGATCGCCAAAATCACCAATACCCCAGTTATGCTGAGTGCGTAAGGTGTATAGCTGAACACTTGGTCCCCACATCTTTTTACCATTTTCAATGGCAGTTTGTTTGAAACAAGATTTAGGTGTAATAATCAGCGTCATCACATAAGGTGTTTTACGACGCTTACGATTAATGATTAATTTATGATATCCCCATGCCAAATCACTTGGCAATGCAAACACTAAAGGGCCACCCTCTGCGCGTTCATCGCGAACAACTTGTGATTGAAGATAGCCTTCAAGTACCTCTCCTTGTTCGGTTTCTAAACGCCAGCTAAACTCACTTTCACGAGCACTAACACCTAGATTCAAAGCCACTTCTACTGGCTCACCGTCACGCAAAACAAGAACTGGGTCAATTACGTCTTTTTTGTGTTTTTTCTCTGCTGATTTCAACAAAGTTTGATCATTTGTGGTGTCATAGCCTAGCGCAGCTAACAAGCTCAAAATTGTCTCATCAGATACAGCCGCTTCGTCGCCCCACGCGCTTACATAGCTATCGGCAAGATTCGCCATTTCCGCGACTTGTTTTAATACTGATTGTTCTTTCATCGCTCTCTCCGAAGGTACTTCTTTCGCCTTCACTTTTGTAGGGTTAAAACTATCTATTGGTCTTTCTTTTTATAATGACAATTGAAATCAATGTCAGAAAAGCCAAGGCAACAATAGTTACCTTGGCTTCTTTCTATTAGCGGTTTACTGCTTCTAGTTTCCAGATGTTGTTCACGTAGTCGCGTATTGAGCGATCTGACGTGAATTTACCAACCAATGCCGTGTTAAGAATCGCTTTCTTAGCCCAACCTGCTTGGTCTTTGTACTGCTTGCCCATATCTTCGTGAGCTTGAACATAAGATGCAAAGTCCGCAAGACATAGGTAAGGGTCACCACCATCTAGCAGGCTATCAAATGTTGCACGTAGAAGACCTGGTTGACCTGGAGTGAACTCTTCGCCAGTCAGTAAATCTAACGATGCTTTCAGTAAAGGGTCAGCATTGTAGTAATCGTATGGGTTGTAACCCTGAGCTTTCAGAGCTTGAACACCTTCAACTTCTAGGCCGAAGATGTAGATGTTTTCATCGCCAACTTCTTCACGAATCTCAACGTTCGCACCATCCATCGTACCGATAGTTAACGCGCCGTTTAGAGCCATCTTCATGTTGCCCGTACCAGAAGCTTCTTTACCTGCAAGTGAAATTTGCTGAGAAACGTCTGCTGCAGGGATGATGATTTCAGCCATGCTTACACGGTAGTCAGGGATGAATACCACTTTAAGCTTGTTACCGATGCGAGGATCGTTGTTGATCTTCTCTGCAATCTTGTTAACCGCGAAGATGATCTCTTTCGCTAGGTGATAACCCGGTGCTGCTTTCGCTGCGAAGAAACATACGCGTGGCTCACACTCGAAACCAGGTTCGTTAAGAATACGGTGGTACAGAGATAGAATGTGTAGCAAATCTAGATGCTGACGCTTGTATTCATGTAGACGTTTGATTTGCACGTCGAAGATAGCGTTAGTATCAAGTTCGATACCCATGTTTTCAGAAACCCAATCAGCAAGGCGCTGTTTGTTTTCTTTCTTAACAGCCATGAACTCTTTTTGGAATTTCGCGTCTGTTGCAAACTTAGCGATGCCTTCAAGCTGCTCAAGTTTAGCAGGCCACTCAGTGCCGATCTTACCAGTAATTAGCTTAGATAGGCCTGGGTTACAGAACTTCAACCAACGACGTGGTGTGATACCGTTCGTTACATTAGTCAGTTTACCTGGGAAGATTTCGTTGAACTCAGGGAACAAGTCTTTCTTAACCAATTGAGAGTGCAGTGCTGCTACACCGTTTACTTTATAAGAACCAATCACACATAGGTTTGCCATGCGAACCATGCGGTGGAAACCTTCTTGGATGATAGAAAGCTTCGCTTGCTTCTCACCGTCACCAGGCCACATCTTGCGAACTTCTTGCATGAAGCGGTGGTTGATTTCAAAAATGATTTCCATGTGACGTGGAAGTAGGCGTTGAATCAGTGATTCAGACCACGTCTCAAGTGCTTCTGGAAGTAGTGTGTGGTTCGTGTATGCGAACGTGTGAGCACTGATTTCCCAAGCTTGGTCCCAAGATAGACCTTTCTCATCGATTAGGATGCGCATCAATTCAGGAATTGCGATCGTTGGGTGCGTATCGTTAAGCTGAATCGTTTCTTGCTTAGGCAGATCTTCTAAAGAGAAACCTGCTGCTTCGTGACGACGCAGAATATCTCGAACAGACGCTGCTGAGTGGAAATACTGCTGCATCAGACGCAGTGTCTTACCTTTCTCGTGGTTGTCGTTCGGGTAAAGTACTTTAGTGATGTTACCTGCATCGATTAGCGAGTGTTGCGCTTCGAAGTAATCACCGTTGTTAAAGCTTGCTAGTGAGAATGGTGCAATTGCCTGACATTCCCAAAGACGCAGTGGGTAAACCGTGTTTGATTCGTAACCTACGATAGGTAGATCCCAAGGCATTGCTTTTACTTCCATACCTGGAACCCAAGTACGTACTTCTTTACCATCAATGAATTCAACGTCTACATGACCGTAAAAACCAATGTGTTGTGCTAGCTCTGGACGAGCAACTTCCCAAGGGTAACCTTCAACACCACGCCATGCGTCTGGTGCTTCTTGTTGACGACCGTCTTGGAAAGACTGTTTGAATAGACCGTATTCATAGTGAAGACCGTAACCTACTGTTGGGTATTCTTGAGCGGCACAAGAATCCATGAAACAAGCAGCTAGACGACCAAGACCACCATTACCTAGTGATGGGTCGCGTTCTTCTTCTAGAAGGTCAGTTAGATTTTGGCCTAACTCTTCCATAGCGCCTGTAATTTCTTCATACAGACCCATGCTGATAAGGTTGTTACCTGTCAGACGGCCAATCAAGAATTCAAGCGATAAATAGTTTAAGCTTTTTGCATTTTTAATCTTTTCATCGTTCTCTGTTTCTAACAAATCGAATGTTGTTAGTTCAGCAAGCGCACGGCCCATTGCTAGATACCATGAACGGCTATCGGCAGTATCTACTGTTGTTGCGTATGTTGCTGATAAATGCTTTTTAACACTTTCTTGGAACGACACTTTGTCGAATTTTTTTTGTTGAGTAGGTTTCATTACCAAAGTCTCACTGTAGTTTTTAATCCATCTGTGCCATATCTTGCACGCTCTCTTATAACTAAGCATCCTCCTAGTTTTGCTCGATACAAGGAGGAGGAGTCAGGGCGTAGAGGGCGTACTAGCACCTAGTTAGTGATCTAAATCCCATGTTGATTACGAATCACTAATATAGGAGTGATTGCGATCACACCAGCTACGATTTCACTCTATTAAAACTTGATGAAATTTCTGATTTGACCTCTAAAAACAATTATTAAATATGCCATTCGGATCACGCTTAGAACTCGGATATTACATAACTTGCATAACTTCTCGCGTAAAAGTAGTGCCCGAATAATATTATAATGCAAACATTAGGTGATAAGGTTCACAATTAAAGGGCGTAGATGCACCAAAAACCACCAAGGCGTCATAATTACGAAGTGGATCAAAGTCTGTAGACTTTTTAATCCAGTAATATTCTAAATAGAACGTATTTTCGAAGTATTTTTATAGACTTTGTCTAACAATAATAACCAACCCTTACAGGCTGAATTAAAGACATGTGGATTCCTTCAAAATTGACTCGTCCCGGACGATTGCATAACGCTATAGTGAGGCCGAGAGTATTAGACCTCCTGCAACAAGCGCCTTTCTATAAGCTTGTTCTGTTTCGCTCTCCTGCTGGTTATGGAAAAACAACCATGGCTGCACAATGGTTGTCAGACAAACCTAATGTCGGTTGGTACAGCATTGACGATAGCGACAATGATACCTTTCGCTTCATTAACTATTTATTGCAGTCGATAAATAAAGCGACACAACAATCCTGTCCTAACTCGCAAGTGTTAGCTGAGCGCCGTCAATTTTCGTCTTTGCACTCACTCTTTAGCGAAGTATTCGCAGAGATGTCCACTTTTCACCAAGAGTGCTACCTCGTACTGGATGATTATCACTTAATCATGAATGACGAGATCCACGAAGCCATGCGCTTCTTCTTGAAACACATGCCAGACAATCTGACTTTAATTGTGACCAGTCGCGCGACCCCACCTCTTGGAACGGCCAATCTACGCGTTCGTGACCTAATGATTGAGATAGGTAATGAGTTACTTGCTTTTGATACTGAAGAGACCACGCGATTTTTCAATCAACGAGTCACCGATGGGATTGATGATGCCACTGCAAACAATTTACGCACTTATGTAGAAGGTTGGCCTTCAGCACTACAGTTAATCGCTTTACAAGCCCAGCATCAAAAACGCACACTTGCACAATCAGCTGAATCGGTTTCTCAATTTAGCCACGCTCATTTATGGGACTATTTAGTCGAAGAGGTATTTGACCTTTTAGATCAAGATACACGTCACTTCCTAATGCAATGTTCTGTTCTTGATCATTTCAATGATGAACTCGTTTGCGCTCTCACACAGCGTGATGATGCTCTAGGGATGATTGAATCTCTGAACCGCTACGGGTTGTTCATTTACCCATTAGAAGGTGAACATAACTGGTATCGCTTCCATAACCTTTTCGGAGAGTTCTTGTCACACGAACGCCAAGCGCGAATTCCACAACAAGAACAAGATCTACACCGAAGTGCAGCCAAAGCGTGGTTAAAACTCGAAACACCACATCAAGCCCTAAATCATGCGCAAAAAGCCTATGATGGGGATTTGATCGCACATATTTTAACAACTTATGGTTGGAAGATGTTCAACCAAGGTGAGTTAGCGGCTCTTGAGTCTGCAATCAAAAAGCTAACCAAAGACCAGTTATACAGTGATTCTAAACTGTCGATTCTTCAGGCATGGTTAGCACAAAGCCAGCACCGTTATGATCAAGTTGGGACTCTTTTAGCCGAAGCAGAAGCAGAGAGAAAAGAGCGTAATATTGAGCTAAACACACAACAGCAAGGCGAGTTCAATGCCTTACGAGCGCAAGTAGCGATTAACAGTAATAACCCTCAACTCGCATTAGAAATGGCAGAACTGGCACTCAGCCAACTGGATAGCACCATCTATCGCAGTCGTATTGTTGCGACATCCGTTGTTGGCGAAGTGAACCATGTGCTGGGCAACCTAAGCCGAGCATTGCCTATGATGCAGCAAACCGAAAAACTGGCGCGTCAATACCAAGTCTACCATCAAGCACTGTGGGCAATTTTACAGCAAAGCGAGATATTAATTGCTCAAGGTTATGTCCAAGCGGCATTTGAACTTCAAGAATCAGCATTTAAACTCATCGAAGAGCATCAGCTTCAACATGTTCCTTTGCATGAGTTTCTACTGCGGGTTCGAGCGCAAGTTCTGTGGTGTTGGAACCGTTTAGATGAAGCTGAAGAGTGTTCATATAAAGGACTCGACATTTTAGGTAATCACTCTCCAAGTAAACATCTACATAGCTATTCAATGCTTGCTCGAATCTCAATTGGGCGAGGTGAACTAGACAAAGCATCACGCTTTATCGATCAAATTCTACATTTGCTGAAGCAATCAACCTATCACGTAGATTGGACAGCGAACGCTTCACTCTCTTTGCTTTTATATTGGCAAGCGAAAGGGAATAAGCAAGCGATACAAGAGTGGCTCGATACCGCCGTTCGTCCAGAAAAAGCGAGCAACCATTTCTGTCAACTGCAATGGCGTAATATTGTTCGCGCACACATTAGCCTGGAACAGTACGACCAAGCGCAAACTGCATTAGACTTTCTCACTCAAGAAGCCCTTGATTCAAATCTGATCACAGATACAAACCGCAACTTAATCGTTGAGGCAGTACTTGCCGTTCAGTTGCAAGAGGAAGACCGCGCCAAGGCGTTGGTGAAAGAAGCCCTGAGCATGACCAATCAAACTGGCATGATTGGCAACTTCTTAGTTGATGGCGCTACGATTGGACATCTACTTGAGAAACTCAGCAATAAACTTGAACTTGGAGATCTAGAACGTCACCGTGCTCAACAGTTAATGAAAGACATTTCGACAACTCAAAGAAGCCGTTCGGTTCACTTTGATGAAGAGTTTATTGAAAAGCTGATCAACCACCCTAATATTCCTGAGTTGGTTAGGACAAGTCCTCTGACCCAACGGGAATGGCAAGTTCTTGGCCTAATATATTCAGGTTTCAGTAACGAACAAATTGCTCAGGAGCTTGATGTAGCCGGAACAACGATCAAAACCCACATTCGAAACCTATACCAAAAGCTCAATATAGCGAACCGAAAAGAGGCGATCAGTACCGCTGAAAACTTGTTGCAGTTGATGGGATATTAACTCGAAATAAACTAAAGTAGATGTAAACATGAGGCTGGTGCGAAAACATCAGCCTTTCTAATAAGGAGATAAAAATGAAAAAAGCATTGATCGTATTGTTCATGGCAGGACAATTAATGGCATGTACCGAAGTCGGCAGTAAAGAGTGGTGTCAAGATATGCAAGATAAACCTAAAGGCGATTGGACAGCGAATGAAGCTGGAGATTTTGCAACACACTGTATTTTTTAAACAAGCGCACGTCACCCGCTTATTCAATAGATCTTTAAGCAAAAAGCTCTGTTAAAAAATAGTTCTGTTAAAAATAGCTCTTTAAGTAAAGCTGCAGGCAAAAAAATAGCCAATCGCAAAAAGTGGCAATTGGCTTATATATACTGTGAACAAAATTTATTCACTAACAACGTCAGTTGGCTAGGTGACCCTCGGCTTAAGAAGGGTCGATATAGATTATGCAGTATATGTGCCAATTATTAAATACCCATTTTTAGTAGTATCTCCCAATAAATCAATTTTTCTTATTCTTTTTTTGCAAACTGCATTCCTATTTTGCGAACCGTTTCAAAAAGCAATGCATTCAGTTGCTATGACTCAATGGTGAGCACAAAGCCAACATCCTCACCTTATTCATATTTTTTCTACACGAATATTTGTATACTGCTCAGCACTCTTATTTAACTAGTTAAAGTAATGAACTACTTAACCACTTTTTTTAAAGGCATGGCGATGGGGGCGGCCGATGTTGTTCCTGGCGTTTCTGGCGGTACGATCGCATTCATCACCGGAATATATGACACCTTGCTTGAAAGCATTCGCCGAATAAACCCAAGCGTGTTTGGACTATGGCGACGAGAAGGCTTCAAATCTGCATTTGCTCATGTAAATGGATTATTCCTAATCTCTCTTTTTGGAGGCGTTCTCACGAGTATCGCCACATTAGCAAAATTAATTTCATGGCTACTTGTCACTCACCCAGTGCCCTTATGGTCCTTTTTCTTCGGTCTCATTCTGGTTTCTGTCTTCCATATCCTTAAACAGATAGAGAAAAGAGATGTCACGAGATTTATGTTTCTACTACTCGGTGTCATTTTCGCCTACAGCATAACGGTTATCAGCCCGCTTCAACTTGAGCCAACAAGCCTCAATGTTCTGTTAGCAGGTGCGATTGCGATATGCGCGATGATTCTGCCGGGTATCTCAGGCAGTTTTATTCTGCTATTAATTGGAATGTATACACCTGTACTCGCGGCTGTAAAAGGCTTCCAAATCGACGTACTTGCGTTGTTCTTAACTGGTTGCGTACTAGGATTACTTACGTTTTCTCACGTATTATCTTGGCTATTAAAATCGTTTAGAGATTTCACATTAATATTCTTAACAGGATTGATGATTGGAACCCTACCAAAAATTTGGCCTTGGAAAGAAACCATTAGTTGGCGTATCAATTCGAAAGGTGAAGAGGTGCCTTTAATTCAGCACAACCTCTCCCCTTTTGATTTCGAATCAGTGACAGCTCAGCCTTCCCAATTAGTACTCTCCATTGTGATGATGTGCTTCGCGATAGGGTTAGTTCTTGGACTAGAAAAGTTTGCAGAGCGCAACCAAAATTCATAACCCCCAATGATTAAAAACAAGCGGAGCTATAGGCTCCGCTTTTTCTTTCTGACCGTCACCACAAATTTTTCCATAATTACAGTCACCTACAATTAGCTGTGATAGCATCTACTTTTATAGAATTACACGTGATGCTCTAACATGGCTTCTGATTCATCGGTCAACGCTTCCTTCTTACAACATCCAGCGACAAAAATCATCGGCATCGCTCTCGCGGTGGGCATCGGTTTTTTTGCCTCTGATCTCTCTAAACTTGTCTCTCAGCCAAAAACAAAAATGATTGATGACTATTGTATGGTCACGACTCAAACTTGCTCGCAAAACCAAGTAGGTATGACGCTCAGCCGAGACGCTGCGCAACCTTTACTTCCTACGGTGTTTAGAGTCGAATGGCCAAATACTGATGCTTCTCAGCTAGTCCTAAACCTGCAAGGGGTTGAGATGAATATGGGTACTGCTCGATTTAGCCTCGCCAAAATAGCCGACGGAATTTACCAAGGGGAGATTATTCTTCCTATCTGCACCATTGATGAGATGACATGGGTAGGCGAGCTTACCGATGGAAAAACTACCGTTTACCCTGCATTAAGGATGAAAAGATGAGCCGAAATTGGTCACTAATACTCGTTGTTGCGTTTGCTCTTGGCTATGGTGTCAAAGCCTATTTAGATGGGCAAGCGTCTATTCGTTTAGAACAGCAACAAGCCGCAGCAGAACAACAAGCAGTCAATACCGTATTATTTGGGAAAGATAATCAAGAAGTCGCTATTTTCGATCCTCAAGATCCGCGCATTCGTATTGTCTATTTTGGCTTCACGCGCTGCCCTGATGTTTGCCCTACATCATTAGCGATGTTATCTGGCGCTCTCAATGAAATAGATCCACAGCAGCAATCCCAACTGCGCCCTATCTTCATCTCTCTCGATCCTGAACGAGATGCCGCTGATGACTCATTCAAATATGCGCAATATTTCCACCCAATGATTGAAGGGCTATCGGCCCCTCTAGAGATCACGACAACTCTTGCTCATCACTATGGAGTGATCTTCCGGAAAACAGAACTAGAAGGTTCTCAACTTGAATATACGCTGGATCACAGCTCTTACTTCTATTTCTTAAAACCCGATGGAACGCTAATCAAAAAAGTGCCACATACGCTTTCTCCGGCGCCAATCGTGGAAGCGATAAACACTCTGACCCAAACCTCTTCAGAAGGATAAATATCAATGAAGCTCAAAACCCTACTTTTGACAGGACTATTACTTAGCCCTCTTGCTCAAGCTAATATGGACATCATGACTCATCACCCTTATGCACGAGCAACACCACCAACGGCTGTGAATAGCGCGGTATTTGTCTCTCTGATGAACCACACAGATATCGATCGTGTGCTTGTTTCTGCCACAACACCCGCAGCAGGAAAAGTAGAACTGCATGATGTGATAAAAGATGGCGACATGATGAAAATGCGTCAGGTTAAGCAGATCACAATACCAGCAAACCAAACTGTTGAACTGAAACCTGGTAGCTTGCATATCATGTTATTCGACTTAGCTTCACCATTAACGGAAGGCAGCAGTATTGATGTTGAACTTACTTTTGCCAATGGTGAAAAACAGACCATGCAAGCTCCAGTTAAAAAAGTAATGAGTGGAATGAAGCACCATTAATACAGTGAAGAATTTCAACAAAGGGCTGGTTTATCCCGCCCTTTTTGCTATGCTTTGCGTGCAATAATTAATCTTAAATTTTTGGAGGAATAATCATGATTGTATTGAAAACGACTAGCCAGGCAGAAAAGCAGAAGTAATTGGTAACGACGCACTCGACCCATGGTTTTTAACTAAACGCTATAACGTGTGCTCAATTTTTAAGCTGTTCAAATCAATCAACAGTTTATAGACATAAAACACTTCACCTCTTCTTTTCTTTGCCCGGTCACTTAACCGGGGTCCGACATATTTCGAATTCGACCCTAACATTTTTCTAAGACGTAAATGTTCGTATTTTCACGTCTGGGGTATACGTAATAATGAATTCTAATCTAAATTTATCTCATCCAATGTCCTTACAACAACTTGGATGGCAGCCTGTTTTTCAGCAACAACTTACGCTCGAAGACTACGAATCAAATGTCATCGCGCGCATTACCGCGCATCACAGAAGCAGTTATACATTAGCAACAGAGCAAGGGGAATTATCCCTTCCAATCCATCAAAACCAGCCACTAATGACGGTTGGAGACTGGATCATTCTGGACGCCAACCAACAATTTCTTAGGTTACTAGACCGACAGTCACTGTTTAGCCGAAAAGCCGCTGGCAGCAAAGTGGCTGAGCAATATATCTCAGCCAACATCGATACGGTCTTCATTGTTGTTTCACTCAATAATGATTTTAACTTAAGTCGAATTGAACGTTATTTGGCAATGACGAATGAAGCTCAGGTCGAATCTGTGATCGTATTGACGAAAGCAGACCTATGCGATGATGTGGAAGCAAAATGCCAACAAGTTCAAAATCTAGACCCTATGCTTATGATTGAAAGCGTGAATAGCCTTGATCACGCCAGCGTTCAAACCTTGAATGCATGGTGCAAGTTAGGACAAACCGTCGCGTTTATGGGCTCTTCTGGGGTTGGCAAATCGACCTTAGTGAATACCTTGATGCAAAGTGATGATCAAGAAACGGGCGGCATTAGAGAGGACGACAGCAAAGGCCGACATACCACCACATCCCGCTCACTCCACTGTATGCCAAACGGTGGGTTACTGCTGGATACTCCGGGAATGAGGGAGCTTCAATTAGCCGACTGTGCTGATGGGGTCAGTGAAACGTTTTCCGATATAGAAGCGTTAACAAAGCAGTGTCGCTTCTCTGATTGCCAACATCAGACCGAACCTGGTTGTGCGGTACAGAAGGCTTTGGAATCAGGGGAACTAGAGCAGCGTCGTTTAAGCAACTATTTAAAGTTGCTCAGAGAACAAGCTCGTAATGGTGCTACACTCGCTCAGCAACGAGCCCACTATAAACAGTTAGGAAAAATGTACAGAAATGTGCAATCAGAAAGCCGAAGTAGGAAGAAAGGCTTCTAGAGCAGCACTCTCTGTCACTATATCGGCTAGCCTTAACCCGCTAGCCGACATTGAGCCAATCACTATTCGGCTAAACCCCATGAATGACGTCTAAATCGACAAACGCCCCTTCAGCGCAATAAAACACTCAAATAAATCATTTTATCAACATTTAACACCCAAAAAATCAACATAAGATAAGCTTTTATCCCATCTTCAATAAAATCCTAGACACAAAATTTTGTGTAGTTAATATGTCAGATATTCAGTTAGCAAATAACTGAAATACTATAAAACTTATAAATTAACTTAATTGCAGGGATATATATGCAAAACAACAACCTTATCGCCCGCTTTGCCCGGGGCAATCTGGTACTTCAAATACTCGCCGGTATCGTTCTCGGTGCAGTACTTGCAAGTGCTTCTCCTAGTAGCGCTCAAAGTGTCGGCTTACTGGGTAGCCTTTTTGTCGGAGCATTAAAAGCGGTTGCACCCATTTTAGTCTTCATTCTTGTTGCTGCTTCGATCGCTAACCAAAAGAAAAATCAACACACGCATATGCGTCCAATTGTTGTTTTATACCTTTTTGGCACCTTTGCTGCTGCATTAACCGCTGTTCTAATGAGCTTCATGTTCCCAACCACTTTGACACTGGTTGCGGGCGCGGAAGGCACAACACCACCACAAGGCATCGCGGAAGTTTTAAATACTCTACTGTTCAAACTTGTCGATAACCCAGTAAATGCGTTAATGAGCGCTAACTATATTGGTATTTTGGCGTGGGCCGTTGGACTTGGTTTAGCTCTTCACCATGCATCAGATACAACCAAAGCCGTCTTTGAAGATTTAAGCCACGGCGTATCACAAATCGTCCGTTTCATTATTCGCCTAGCGCCATTTGGTATCTTCGGTTTGGTTTCTTCAACGCTTGCTACGACCGGTTTTGAAGCACTTGGTGGTTACCTTCAACTACTGTTCGTATTGCTTGGTTCAATGGCGATCATCGCACTCGTGGTTAACCCGATCATTGTGTATGTAAAAACCAAAGAAAATCCATACCCTCTGATTTTCCAATGCATTCGTGAAAGTGGTGTCACTGCGTTTTTCACTCGTTCAAGCGCGGCTAACATTCCTGTCAACATGGCGTTATGTGAAAAGCTTAAGCTAGATGAAGATACTTACTCTGTATCCATTCCTCTAGGTGCAACAATCAACATGGCAGGCGCGGCAATAACAATCACAGTGCTAACCCTTGCTGCTGTTCATACAATGGGGATTGAAATTGACCTACTGACGGCGATACTACTGAGTGTAGTTGCCGCAGTATCTGCTTGTGGTGCTTCAGGCGTTGCAGGTGGCTCACTACTGCTTATTCCATTAGCTTGTGGTTTATTTGGTATTTCAAACGACGTAGCAATGCAAGTCGTCGCGGTTGGTTTTATCATAGGTGTGATTCAAGACTCTGCTGAGACAGCGCTAAATAGTTCAACAGATGTCGTATTCACTGCTGCGGTATGTAAATCAGAGCAAAAGAAAGCGGCTCAATAAGTTAGCCGATAAATATGAAAAAGAGAGCATTTTGCTCTCTTTTTTTTGGTTTCTAGTTTGAACACTTCTAATTAGTTTGCGATTTATCTTCAGCCGAATAATCGCTATTGGGTAGAAAATCAAAACTGACATCGAAAGCAGACTTATTAACGTCGTCACTTTCGACAACTACATTATCAACAGGCTGCATATCTTCAGAACTTAATTTTTCAGGGAAGAACTCTTCTCGCTTATACAACTTATTCAATGCTCGAATAATCGAGTGCTTAGGGGCAGCCCCTTCTGTTAACTTTTTCATTAACGGCTTTGAAAGAGTTTGAAGCCCCACGACCGTTTCCACATCAATGATCCCACCAACCACATCCCTTGCTGCCCGTGCTGGTTCATAACCGAAGTGAGCCGAAAGAAATAGCCATATATACGCAATCGCATTGCCATTCGCGCCGTGTTCACGCCATGCCTCACCGGCATGATACATCGCTTCATAACTTCCTTTTTCAGCGGCTAGCTCTAGCCAGTAACACCCTTTTGTGTGGCTTTTTTCAACACCGATACCATGCAGATAGTTCAAGCCTAACTTGATACGACCGTTACTATTCCCTTTATTTGCCGCAAGCTGATACCACTCAGAAGAAGCCACTGGTGATTTATTCATGTTCTCTTTAGACATACTCCAATCGCCCATAAAAAGCATTGCCTCAACATTGCCTTCATCAGCCACTTCTTCAATAACAGAGACACCTTTAGGTATATTTTTATCGGTGCCTCGCCCACCAATTAGGGCTTTGCCTGCTTCATATTTTGCGTGCTTATCACCATCAGCCGCAGCGATGCTTAATCTCCAAAAATTAGCCTGCTCTTTCAAGATAAGGTCATCTTTTACACGATCACTGATTCTAACCACACCGTACATGCCGCTTACATTGTCCAATTTAGCCGCTTTGTTGTACCAGTACAGTGCTTCTTTCAAATTTCCTCGTTCTGCTTCTTTAGCCAAAAACAAAATCGTTGGTACATGCCCAGTTTCAGCTTTGAATACTCGTTCTTGTTGCTCTTGCTGCTTTGCCTTTTCAATCGCTTTACGATAAGCCACTTCTCTCGCTTTGCGTTCTTGTTCGATTCTCTGCTTTCTTAAAGAGAGAGAAACCAACCAAACGAACACTAGCACTAAAGAAAGCAATGTCGCTCCAATCGCAATTCCCATCGTACTCATAAATATCATTCTTTTATGGTTATTCAGCACTACTGCTTAAAATCTCTTAAACAGAACGTAATCATTAGTTTTATAGCGGCTCGATTATATAAAACTTGAGCATTATTCACTCATCTATTTGTACAAACAGCACTCAATTATGCAATAAAAATTGAAAACTGAGACCTCAAAGCTAACCCTACGCCCCTAAAGATGAATAAAGGATGATTTATCCGAGAATAAATTTCGCTAGCCTAAAATCACTAACAACAAACAGTGGCTTACTTTCAATAACTTACCCAAAGATAATGCACACCTCCAGCCTATCCGTAGGCTCGGTGTAATTAATTCATGAAATTGGGTTAAAGCGATGAAACACAAGGTAATATCAAATATGAAAAACAACAAATTCGCGATTTATCAAGTCTTCACTCGTTTATTTGGCAATACATCAACGACCAATCAGCCATGGGGAACGGCGGCACAAAATGGAATTGGAAAATTCAGTGACTTTACCCACATGGCACTATCTGAAATAAAATCGCTCGGAATAACCCATATCTGGTATACCGGAGTACCCCACCATGCTGTGATTCAAGACTATCAAGATTATGGCATCAGCAATGATCACCCTAGCGTTGTCAAAGGACGGGCAGGATCTCCGTATGCTGTCAAAGATTACTATTCCGTAAACCCTGATTTGGCTGACGATCCTGCTCAACGAAATCAAGAATTCGATCAACTCATCGAACGTAGCCATCAACATGATTTAAAAGTGGTCATTGATATTGTACCGAATCACATTGCTCGTCAGTACAAAGGGTTAAATAACCCAGAAGATGTAAAAGACTTCGGCTATGACGATGACACAAGCGTCGAATATAACCGCCACAACAACTTTTATTACATCCCAAAACAAGCATTTCAACTGCCTGACATCCCAATGCAATTTTTACCTCTCGGCGGAGAAATACATCCTTCCTTACACACACCGTTCAATGAGTCTCCAGCTAAATGGACAGGAAATGGCTCAAGACTTGCCAAGCCTAACTTTGATGATTGGTATGAGACCGTGAAGATCAATTATGGTGTTCGACCTGATGGAAGCAAAGATTTTGACGAACTTCCAGAGCACTATGAAGAGCTTGGTTATCAAGAACATTTCGCCTTTTGGCAACAAAAAGAGGTGCCTGACTCTTGGAAAAAATTCCGTGATATCGCGTTATTTTGGCTCGACAAAGGGGTAGATGGGTTCCGTTATGACATGGCAGAGATGGTGCCCGTCGAGTTTTGGAGTTATATGAACTCGGCAATCAAAATGAAAAATCCCGACGCTTTTTTGATGGCTGAAGTCTATCAGCCTGACCTTTATCGCACTTATATTCATCAAGGAAAGATGGACTATCTATACGATAAAGTGGATTTATACGATTCACTGAAAGATATTATCCAAGGGCGTGGAGACACAAAAAACATCTCTGATATCCAATCAGCAATGGCGGATATTGAACATCACATGCTGCACTTTTTAGATAACCATGATGAACAACGTATTGCTTCACCACAATTTGCTGGGGACGCAAACTTAGCTCGCCCAGCAATGCTGATCAGCACTCTCATGAGTAGTTCGCCAACTATGATCTATTTTGGTCAAGAGGTGGGAGAACCTGGCGCAGAAGAGGCCGGATTCGGACAACCGTCTAGAACCTCTATCTTTGATTATGTCGGCGTTCCACATCATCAGCGATGGATGAGTGACGGTAAATTTGATGGCCATTTGCTCACTGAGAATGAAAAATCACTGCGAACCTTCTATAAGAGCTTGCTCAACTTTTCTCTCAATGCTTCCTGCATGACTGGGGAATTTGATGATTTATATCTCCGAAACCAGCAGCAACTTGGACAACGAACGTATCTGTTCGCCCGTCATGATCATCACCAAGTTGTTATTGTTGCGGCTAATTTTGATAGCCAATTAAGCTTAGAGCCAACGTTAACCATTGACTGCGATGTAATAGAAAAATGGCAATTAAGCGATGGTGAGTATCAGTTCATTGAGCAAATAGAAGGGAAACAGTCACTATTATTGACCGTCAAAGAGGGAGTGGGGTCGCTTTCCATTCCTTTACAGCCTCTCGCATCATATGCATTTAGCTTAATAAAATAGATCTTTAGGGCACTTTTCGAAGTGCCCTATTTTTAGGTCGATATTACTCAAGAAAATATTCCGTTCCTCCTCACACTTCTTTAAATACTTTTCAAGCGCAATTCTGTGTAAATGTTGATTAGCGTCACTCATAATTACTATGAAATAGTTTTTAGCTATATCAGATCACCTTTAGCCTATTTCTCAACCACTATCCAACCTCGTAAAATAGCGAAAAATTCAAATAGTTGTCTCACTTCAAACCTGAGCGAACCTAGCTGTGAATTGGATAACTTTTCTCCTAACGGAACGTTCGATATAACGGAATACATTATGAAACGTGCAATTAAAACTTTATCTGTCTGTGCTCTTGCCACTCTTATCGCATCACCAGTTATGGCGATGGAAGAAGGCGAAATTACTATCTGGATCAATGGCGATAAAAGCTATGATGGCTTATCCCTTATTGGCAAACAATTTGAAGAGGACACCGGCGTTAAAGTGCGAGTTCAGCACCCAGATTCATTAGAAGCGAAATTCCAACAAGCTGCCGCAACGGGTGGCGGTCCTGATATTATTTTTTGGGCTCATGACCGCTTTGGTGGCTACGCTGAATCTGGCCTACTTTATGAAATCAACCCAAGCAAAGAGTTCAAGAACAAGTTGGCAGACTTCAGTTGGGATGCCGTAACATTTGACGGCAAACTCGTCGGCTACCCAGTTGCGATTGAAACTCCTTCTCTTATTTACAACAAAGATTTACTTCCAAACCCACCGAAAACATGGGAAGAGCTTGAGTCCATTCATAAAGAGATGGCAGCCCAAGGCAAAACTGGCCTAATGTGGGATGTTAAGAACGCATACTTCACCTGGCCAATGATCTCTTCTGGTGGCGCATTTGCATTTGAAAAAACGGCAACAGGCTACAATGCAAAAAGCACTGGCGTAAACAACGCGGCAGGTGTCCACGGCCTTCAATTCCTAGTGGATATGGTAAATAAAGGGGTAATTAACCCAAATATGGACTACTCCGTTGCTGAAGGTGCTTTCACTAAAGGTGAAGCAGCAATGACAATTAATGGCCCTTGGGCATGGGGTAACCTAGATAAACTTGGCGTAAATTATGGTGTCGCGGTTCTACCAACCCTAAACGGTGGTAAAGGCAACCCATTCGTAGGCATACTAAGTGCTGGTATCAACGCTGCGAGCCCTAATACAGACCTAGCCGTTGAGTTCTTGGAAAATTACTTGTACAAAGATGAATCACTTAAAATCATGAACGATGATAAACCTCTAGGGGCTGTAACCCTTAAATCGTTCCAAAAAATCTTAGAAAGTGATGAAAGAATCAAGTCAACAATGATCAATGCGGAGAATGGCGAAATAATGCCAAACATCCCTCAAATGACGGCATACTGGTTCGCAGAAGGTGCTGCAATTGATAATGCAATGCAAGGAAAGCAAACCGTAAAAGAAGCCTTGGATATGGCAGCGAAACAAATCACCAAATAATTTAAGTTGTTTAGAAAATAATAATAAAAGGTACACCCAATTGGCTGTACCTTTTTTATCGCCTTTCAAAAACATCATATCCTGTATATTTAAATCACTTATAACCGCCGCCAATCTAATATTTCACCCGCCCAATTCAAAATGCAACAATAAACTCACAACTTTACCCGCCAATCCATCCCCGCCCAAAGCACAACCCTACCAACAATAGATAAAGCTAAAATAATCATTTATAATCAACAAAATAGATAGAGAATAACTGTTTCACCCATTTAACCACCCACACAATAATGTTAATTCATCGCGTAAAATAACCAGTCTAAAAACAAGCCTTTCATCACTAAATGGAGGCTTAGTACTCCTCCCCCTCTTCTCCACCTTATTTCTACGCCCTTATAAAAAACAGAAAAATAATTGAGCTATTGATCTACATTTGCATTAAAAAATGCACTACAAAATGTGACTCGGATATTACCAAATGGATAATAACCCAAAAAAAATAACTTTATAAATAAAGTTCACATTAAGTAGAAGGCATATGTTTTTAATATATTAAAATTAAAGTCATCATAATATGGATATATAACGTGAATACAAAACTCTTTAAACTTTCAACCCTATCAAAGGCAATGATTCCGCTATTGTCCGCGGCCGTAATTACTGGCTGTGGTAGCGATAGCGACTCATCATCACCAGTGGTCCCTGCTCCTTCAACCCCAGGAGAAGTCGAGCTAACACCGAGTGTTAATTTACCAGCAGCCGCTCCAACGCCAACAGCCGATCAAGTTGTTGTCAGTTACATCGCGCCTGCAGTGAGTACTTTCAAAACAGTAACAAAAACGGTTGATTGGAATCTTGTATGCGGTGAGAAAAGTTTCACCGCAACTTCATCGGATGAATTTGGCCCAATTTGGCTTCTAACCGCAGCAGATGTCATTGGAGCTTGTAACATTTCAGATGGCTCGACCGATGTTCCTGTCGCAATTGATGCTGATGACGCAGGAAAATCACTGGGTGTCGCTTCAAATGGCACAAAAATCACGGGCTCTCGTCAAGACACCTTCATGGCTTCTCACGGCCTAGATCAAACAGGTACTGATGTAAAATTACCGAAAGTTTCCGCTCCTGATGAGCTTCCTGCTCCAGCGTCAGGCTTCTTTGCACTGAACCTTTATGATGCACTTGGTGATTACAAAGAAGAAGGTGCCGATAAAGATGGCTACGGTAACCTGAACCTACATATTTGGAATAACAGTAACTGTAATGCCGTCGACCCTACAGCGGTCAATAATGGCTGGGATGATGTCTCTGTGACTCCAAGCGACTCTGACGAGTTTGGTCCAGTGTGGTACATCCCTGTAACGGATGATCCGACTCAATGTTTCAATGTCATTTTCCGTAACTCAAATAAAGATAAGTTGATTAACAGCGATTTAGTTATCGATATCTCAAATATTGCTGATAATCCAAGCGTCACTTATATCCCAGGAAACCAAACGTCTTACGCGACCCGAGCACTTGCGTTTGAAACAGGTGGCCCATCATCTGAATTTACCATTGATACCGTTGGTGCCATCCTCTTAGATGACAACACTATGGTATGGAAAGCTGGTTCAGGTGCCGACTTAGTACAAATAATGTTCACGCCTAATGGTAAATTTGACGTATCGGAAGATGGTGTTGTAAGCGGTACATCTATCAAACTAACGAGTACAGATCTTTCGGATGAACAGAAAGCGAAATTCCCACATTTAGCTGATTACCCTGCGTTTGAAATTCCGACACTTCCTGCTGACTTAGCTTTAGCAAACCTGATGAAAGGTAGCATGGTCGCTATCTCTTCAAGTAATGGCGCTGATGGCGAAGCCTCTGAATTACGTTCATCAACTGCGATTCAATATGCTGGTGCTCTTGACGCAATCTTTGCTGAAGCGGCGACCGACTTAGAGTATGGCCCGATCTACAGCGATGATGGCGTTACTTTCCGTCTTTGGGCTCCAACAGCAACCGATGTTGAACTGGTTGTTTACAATAGCGGCAAGTCCGTTGTATCGCGCCATGAGATGACAGAAGACAGCAAGTCAGGCAGCTGGAGTGTTGAGCTAGAAAAAGATACGGTTGATGGCCAATTCTACCGCTATGCGATGAAGGTTTTCCAACCTCGTGAACAAAAAGGCTACGGCTACGAAGTAACTGACCCATACTCAGTCAGCTTATCGACCAACTCTCTATACAGCCAAGCGGTTGACCTTGATTCTGATGATCTTAAACCAGATGGGTGGGATAGCTTAAAATCACCTCATTCACAAAATGAAGCAGATGGCGATTTATCTGACATGGTGATCTACGAATCACATGTTCGTGACTTCTCTGCTCGTGATGCTAGCACTGAAAACAAAGGTAAATACTTAGCCTTTACAGAAGCGGACTCAAAACCGGTTGATCACCTAAAACAGTTAAGTGAAGCGGGGATGACCCATTTACACTTAATGCCTGTTTTTGATATTGCAACGATCAACGAAGACCCATCGCAAGTCGCGAATATCGATCAACCATTCAGCAAACTGTGTTCACTTAAACCGGAAATCAAGAACGACGACAAATTCAAAGAGTACTGTGACAGTGGCAACACCATCGCAGAAGCCTTTGAAGAACTTCAAACAGAAGACAATAAAGACAACGCTGTTGTTGAAGCATTAAACGAATATGTTCGTGCTGTCGATAGCTACAACTGGGGCTACGACCCATACCACTACACTGTGCCAGAAGGTTCATACGCCACCGATGCAGAAGGTAGCAAACGTATCCTTGAGTTCCGTGAAATGGTTCAGTCGGTTAAAGAAGATGTTGGCATGAACGTTGTCGTCGATGTGGTATACAACCACACCAACGCATCAGGCCTTAACGACAAGTCAGTACTTGATAAAGTCGTGCCGCTTTATTACCAACGTTTAGTACCAGATACAGGTTCTGTTGAAACTTCTACCTGTTGTGACAATACCGCACCAGAAAATGCGATGTTTGCTAAGCTGATTGATGACTCTGTTCAAACATGGACCGAAGCTTATAAAATCGATGCCTTCCGTTGGGATTTGATGGGACACCACCCACTGTCACAAATGAAAGGAACTTTAGAAGCAGCTCGCGAAGTTAACCCTGATGTTTACTTCTACGGTGAAGGTTGGAACTTTGGTGAAGTCGCAGATAACAAGCGCTTCGTTCAAGCGACTCAACCAAACCTAGGTGGCACTGGTATTGGTTCATTCTCAGATCGTCTACGTGATGCGGTACGTGGCGGTAGCCCATTCGATGGCGGCGATGCAATTCGTGAAACTCAAGGTTTTGCAACGGGTGCTGCGACTTTACCCAATGAGCTTATGCGTGATGCAGAAGGTAATGTGTCGGCAGCAGAAGTTAAGCGTGCTCAACAACAAGTTGACCTCACTCGTTTGGGCATGGCGGGTAACCTTAAAAACTTCAAGATGGTTGATTTCGAAGGCAATACGCAAGTAGGTTCTTCAATCGACTACAACGGCCAGAAGGCAGGTTATGCAGAGCAACCTTGGGAAGTTCAAAACTACGTTTCTAAACACGATAACCAAACCTTCTGGGACAGCAACATGTTCAAAGTTGCCGAAGAAGCGACTGTTGAGGTACGTGTTCAGATGCAAACCATCGGTATGTCTACGGTTCTACTAGGCCAAGCGATGCCATTTAACCATATGGGTGGTGAACTCCTTCGTTCTAAATCGATGCAGCGTGATTCTTACGATTACGGTGATTGGTACAACCTAGTTGACTTTACTCTAGCGGATAACAACTGGAATAAAGGCTTACCAGCAAAAGAGAAAGATGCAGCGAACTACGACCAAATCACTCGTGCAACGGCTGACGTAAACTCTCAACCTACTGCTGTCAATATGGAGCGTATGTTTGAGAACTACAAAGAGTTACTGACTCTACGTAAAGCAAGCGACTTGATGACACTGCCAAGTGCTGAAGAAATCATGAACCGTGTCGATTTCCGTAATACAGGCAAAGGTCAAATAACCGGTTTAATTGTGATGACCATTGATAATGGTACGACACAAACTGTGGACTTAGACCCAACCCTTGATGCTATCGTCGTTATGATTAACGCAACACCTAACGCACAGACTGCTAAAGACTTTAAGGACAATGAAGATAAACTGATCGCACTAACTGGCTTTGAACTGAGCAGCAAGCATAAAACTGATGGCATTGCAGGAGATGCAAGCTTTGCCGATGGTACTTTCACGGTTCCAGCATGGTCAACAGCTGTCTTTGTTCAAGCTCGTGGTGATGCACGCGGTCTAGGTTTACCTGTTGCACTGAAAAAAGCAGACTTACCTCCATTCGGTAAAGCCAAGGTATACATTGCTGGTGGATTTGAGCAAGCAAACTGGAACCCTTCAGCAATTGAAGTTCCTTACACTAACAGCGGTCTCTACACTGTCCAACTAGGACTTGGTGCCGATACTGGTTATAAATTCACCAAGGGTTCTTGGGATAATCAAATCAGCTGTGATAACGATAACTGCCCATCAAACTTCACTGACATGGGTATGTACGAGTTCTCGCTGGATGCGACAGACCCAGAAAACCCAGTTGTGGTGGATGCAAAACTGGCAGAAAGCTATAAAGATAAAACGTGGTTTATTCCAGGAACACTTGCTGGAGGTTGGGATCACGCTGATGGACGTCAAATGACAACTGACTCTAAAGATGCAACTTTAGTGACTTTCACAACTGGTGAACTCACCGCTGATGAAGCGACTGAGTTTAAACTCACTTGTGGTGGATGGGGCAATTGTGAACATGGTTTCTCTGCTGTCACCGTCGCTGACGAATCATTACCACTAACAGATAACAATGGAAACATCGCCTTCACTCCAGCAGAAACTGGGGCATATACAGTTACGTTCGATATTCTATCGAAACAAGTATCGATTAAGGCTGAAGGTATCAAGTAATATTAGCTACTAACCGATAAAAATCCCCGAACGTATTGGCGTTCGGGGCTTTTTTTATTTCTGTTGTAAATAGGCTTATGTATTCTCTACCAAAGAATCAGACACCTACAACGGCACTATCGCTTATTGGTTCACTTGCGCCAATATCTCAGGGTCATCACACTTTCCGGCTTGCATTTCTTTTAGTTCAACAACTTGGTTTGAAGAAGCAGGGTGAGTCGTTCCGCTAAACTTACCGCCTTGTTCAATGCTTAAGTTGTCGCTGTAAATGGTACCACTCACTTGACCTTGACTGAGCACTTCAACACTATTGGCATGGCAGATACCATCAAGAGAACCGTTCACAATGACTTTGTCTGCAAATATTTCCCCTCGGATACAACCAGCTTGGCTGATCACTAGAGTCTTGGCGACATGAATTTCACCTTCAATCTCGCCATCAACTTGGATATCACTCTCTAGCTTGAATTGTCCGCTAATTGCACAACCTTTTGCGATGAGAGTTGTAGCTGAGCGCTGACTCTGTGCTCGACTTTGTTTACTAAAGATTCCCATCGGATACCTCGTTCTTTACTAAATATTGATTCAAATTCATTTACTCCCCAATCGACAAACGGTCGAGGATCTAACGCTCGGCCAACAAAACGAATTTCATAATGCAGATGTGGACCAGAAGACAGGCCACTATTTCCTGAGTAACCAATCAGGTCGCCTTTCTGTACAAAATTGCCCCTTTTCACTGCAAACTTTTTCAAGTGAGAGTATGAGCTCGAAAAGCCGTAAGAGTGTTGCAAACGTAAAAAATTACCGGAGCCTTTATTACTAGGCCTAGTCACTTCTACGACACCGTCTGCTGGTGCATAAATAGGAGTGCCTGTATTTACTGCAAAATCTTGTCCGCGATGAGTCTTTATTTTGCCTGTGATAGGGTGCTTGCGTTTACCATAACCTGAAGAAATTCGCGCATTATGTACAGGAGCACCACTTGGAATCTGGGTGAGCATCACCATTCTGACAGAAGAGGTAATGGCTGCGGTATCTAAGCGTGATTCTAATTCACCGCTACTCTCTTTCATTCCAAGAACTTTTTCTAAGTCCCCTAAGCGGTCAGAGACAATATGCATTCGCTCTTCACGCTCTAACAGATCACTCTCTAAATCCAGTTTAAGATCTTTTAAAGAGGTCACTTCTTCAGTCAGCGTCATTGATTGACTGACGAGCTCTTGTTGCTTAGATTTTGCAAAATCAACTTCGTTCGACAAGTAGTAAATCGCACCACCAGCCGAAATCACACACGCAATGAACGAATACCCGACACATTTCAGGCAATGGCGATACCACTTATTTAAATGGTAATGTTTTGTCCCTCGCACTGAGGATACTGAAACAATGACTCTTTCTTTCATAACTACCAAAAGTCGCTAACCATTAGAAGTCGCCGATTTTAACAATCTTAAGCTCTATCCCGTAATGAATCGCTCATCAATTCCACACTATTCACATTGTTATTGTTCAATTTGTGATTTAGCGCCAAACTAACGCCCCATTGAATCGTTCCATTATTGCTTAAAGGGATGGCATCAATTCATGATATAAATATCAGTTCTTAACTCACTGCGCATGACACGAAATACATGATTGATTGGAGATAAACCATGATCAAAGCACTACTTTTTGATATGGATGGACTGATTTTTGATACAGAATGGATCTATAAAGAGAGTTGGCAATACGCAACCCACCTTCAAGGTTTCGAGTTAAGTGACGAACTGTATTACGCATTTATTGGCGTTCAAGATAAAGATTGTGAGCGACTACTAACTCTGCATGTCTCAGACAAAATAGATTTAGATATGCACCGAAATACTCGTAATGCCTATTTTAATTCGATGCGAGACAGTGGAGGGATCAAATACAAATTCGGGTTCCATGCCCTATTTTCCACATTAAAAAGCAAAAATCTGAAATGCGCCTTAGTCACGTCATCACCCCGTTCTGACGTTGAACGTAATTTTGAAGGAAGCCTCTATTTAGATCAATTTGATGCCATCATCACCGCAGACAGTGTTGCTCAAGGAAAACCAAGCCCCGACGGTTATTTAAAAGCCATGCAACAACTCGGCATTGCACCGGAAACATGCTTAGTACTTGAAGATTCTAACAATGGGGTGCTCGCAGGCCTAAAGGCTGGATGCATTACCGCGATGATACCTGACCTTTTAGGCCCAAGGCCGGATATAGAACCGCATATCCACTATATTCTGAGGGATCTCGAATCTGCCATTGGCATCATAGATTCTACACCTCAAGCTAAATTGCACTAAAAATATACTCACCCCATATGCCTACACAGCCATACTGTCTTGTTTTTAAACGAGAATAGAAGTGATGAAAGTTTTGGCTCCCATCTTAGGTCATATTCACAATAGAAATAAAAGCTTAATGTATATCAATATCCACTATTGATAATTTTGTAGTATGCGGTAAAACTGAACAATGAAATCATTCATCTAATATTGATATGTATGTCACCTAAACAAGGGCCAAAAATGATAAATAGTTACAAAAACCGAAGTGTTGGGTTTCAACTCAAACTGGTCATTAGCCTGTGCTTACTCATTGCGTTCACTTCAATCGCAACATTAGCATATCGAACTGCATCAAAAACGCTACTCGAAACCACATTGACTGAACATCAGTCTAAAGTGGAAGCGATGGCTAAAACAATTTCAGGTCAATTCGATGCCTACCTGCATAGCGCAAAAACTTTAGAGTCCACTTTTCGAAATGGCTATCTAGCAGGTGTCTACTTAGAAGATTACACCGTTGATTTTCAAGGGAAAGAAATTTTTAACGTCACTCAATATGGCGAAAGCTTGATCAACGATACTAAGCTTGTTGACAGCTTCACCCGTGATACTGGCGCAGTCGCAACACTCTTTGTACCATCCGGAAATGATTGGGTTCGCGTATCTACATCTTTAAAGAACCCAGCAGGTAACCGAGTCGTCGGGACGACCCTTGGAACCAACCATCCTGGTTATCAAAAACTGAAAAGTGGCCAACCTTACTTTTCACAAGTAAAACTGTTTGGCACAAATTACATTACTTACTACTCACCAATTTTGACCTCTGACGGTCGATCTATGGGGATCTCATTCATTGGTTTACCTGTAGAAGAAGCAACGCAAGAGCTGTTTAAATCTCTAAACTCAGTACATTGGGGAGATACGGGCTACACCATTCTTGTCGATAATGCTCAAGGACGTCAAGGCCGCTACCTACTCCACCCTAAAAACGATGAGAACGATCCGCCGATCACTGAGACAACAGATTACGCAGGTAACAAACCTTACTTACAAATCTTCGAACAAGCTTCAGGAACCATTACATATCCATATGAATACAATGGAACGGTCGGTGAAAAATACTTAGTGTTCACCGAAGTTCCTGGCTGGAACTGGAAACTGCTAGGTGGCACATTTATTAAAGAAGTAACAAAAGGCAGCGATGAATTACTAAAATTAATCGCGCTCATTTCTGTACTCGTTGGCGCTGCAACATTTGTTGTATTGACCATCTTTTTGAATCGAACACTAAGTCCATTGACTTTGCTTAGTGGTTATATGACCAAGCTTGGTAAAGGCGAAGTCAGCATCAAAATCCCAATGGGCAGTGAGAATTCATCGAATGAGATCGTAAACCTCAACAATGGGGTTTCATCCATGGCGAGCCAGCTCGATGAATTGGTTACTCAAATCCGAACCACCAGTGATAGCGTAAGCGCTCAATCTAATGATGTTGCTGGTAATGCTAATCAAAGCTTAACTCAAGCAGATGCGCAACAGCAGCAGGTTGAACAAGTCGTCGCAGCAATCGAAGAGATGGCAACGTCTGCACAATCCGTTGCTGAACAGGTTGAAGCGATTGCAGAGAATGTACGCCAAGCAGACACAGATAGCCAAGCAGGGCTTGAAGTTGTGGAAAGCGTCTGCATTGATGTCGCGCAGTTGAATGACCAGCTAGACCAGTCTGCTGAAGCGATTGAAACGGTTAATAAAGATAGTGAAAGCATTCAATCGGTCACAAGAATGATTGATGAAATAGCAGAACAAACCAATTTACTCGCTCTTAATGCGGCTATCGAAGCGGCTCGTGCGGGTGAACAAGGCCGTGGGTTTGCGGTTGTTGCTGATGAAGTTCGCACACTTGCACATCGCACACAAACATCGGTTAAAGATGTGGTGACGATTATTGATCAGCTAAAAAGCTCGACAAGCAATGCAGTGAAGTTAATGACACAGAGTCAAGACAATGCAAACCATGTATTGAACAAAGCACAACAAGCAGGCGGCGCGCTAGAGTCAATCGCAGAACAAGTCCGCTCAATCGCGTCTCAAGCGGATACCATTGCCGCAACATCTGAACAGCAAGCGCAAGTATCACAAGAAGTGGCAACCAGTGCGACCGAGATTAATGACCTTAACACTCAAAGTCGTAGTGTCAGTGAGAAAACATCCGCTAGCGCTCAGCAGCTTCAGCATGAGGCGAGTTCACTAAAACAGCAAGTTGATTTCTTCCATTAATAGACTCTCTGTTTAAACCGGTGATGACATTGATTTAGCCCAACGTCATCACCGAAGAGGATTTCACAATTATTGGGCCCCGCAATAACAGCGTTGTTGCGGGGTCTTCTTATATCCTCAATATGCATATTAATAAAAAGAATAATAAATTAACTCAGGAGGACAATTAACATAACGTTTTACCTACAGAATTTCCGTTATTTATTTACTTTTATCAGCTATAGCGTGACTAACCCTTAAGTATTAATATTCCATTTTTACTCGTTATTATTGTGTGAGCTGCATTTCATAAATTAAACCCATTTGAGCGGAAAATATATCCAACAATACTAATTAAAGGGATATATCTATGCTGTATTTAGAGTTTCTATTTTTGCTCTTAATGCTCTATATCGGTTCTCGCTACGGCGGTATCGGACTTGGAGTCGTGTCAGGAATCGGGCTTGTCGTTGAGGTCTTTGTTTTCAAAATGCCACCAACGTCTCCGCCAGTGACTGTGATGCTTATCATTTTAGCGGTTGTCACTTGTGCTTCAATTCTTGAAGCCGCAGGTGGATTGAAGTACATGCTTCAAGTCGCTGAAAAATTACTAAGAAAAAATCCGAAACGCGTGACGTTAATTGCCCCATTTGTTACCTATTCAATGACTTTCCTTCTGGGTACTGGTCATGCGGTTTACTCAATCATGCCCATTATTGGCGATGTCGCATTGAAAAATGGTATTCGACCTGAACGACCAATGGCAGCCTCTTCTGTTGCATCCCAAATTGCCATTACTGCTTCGCCAATCTCTGCTGCTGTTGTCTATTACCTCGCGCAATTGACAGATATCCAAGCTGATATCACGCTGCTTTCTATCTTGCTGGTTACCGTTCCAGCAACGTTATTTGGTACGCTATTAATGTCTCTTTATAGCCTAAAACGCGGTAAAGAATTAGACGATGATGAAGAGTATCAAGCACGTTTGGAAGATCCTATTTGGCGCGAAAAAATCCTTAATACTACCGCGACATCTTTAGATGAAGAGCTACCAACCTCTGCTCGTAATTCAGTATTAATCTTCTTAGCGGCGATTGCTGCCATTGTCTTCATTGCCATGGTTCCAGAGATCCGCACCATCGTTGACGGTGATAAACCCATTAAAATGTCGGTTATCATTCAAATGATGATGCTCGCGTTTGGTGGTGTAATTCTTCTCGCCACAAAAACCGATCCTAGAGACGTACCTAACGGCGTGGTGTTCAAATCAGGAATGGTTGCGGCTATCGCTATCTTCGGTATCGCATGGATGTCCGACACCTACTTCAAATATGCAATGCCACAATTTAGATCCGGTATTGTTGAAATGGTAACGAACTACCCTTGGACCTTCGCTTTAGCGCTATTCATTGTATCTGTTGTGGTTAACTCACAAGCAGCGACGGCTCGGATGATGCTTCCTGTCGGCTTAGGGTTAGGACTTGACCCAGCTTTACTGATCGGCTTGATGCCTGCAGTATATGGTTACTTCTTTATTCCGAACTACCCATCAGACATTGCAACCGTGAACTTTGATAGCTCAGGAACCACTAAAATTGGCAAGTGGTACTTCAACCACTCCTTCATGTCTGTCGGTTTAATCGGCGTCATTGGTGCCTGCTGCTTAGGCTATGTTCTAGGACAGATCGTCATCGGCTAAACAGCAGCAACTGAATAACAACAATTAAAACGCAGGTGCTCTAGCCTGAACATGAGTGCTTGCGTTTTCCCCTTCTTAATATGCCATTTAGAGTTTAAGTATCGCTTACTAGCTTTAATTAACTGAATAATAGAAAATCCTAGCTTAACCGTATATTCCCTCATAAATCAAATGGTTGCATTTCGTTACATTTGTAATATTGACAAGTACAAGTCGTATACTTTCCAATACGCACTCAATTGCTTTTAACAAATATCTAAAACTATAATCCAGTTGGCATTTTGTTTATTTTAATACCGTTATAATCAGCAATTGCGTCATTTAGGTGTTCAACTTATGGTCAATCCAAAGCAAAGTGCTGGCCAACATAATACATATAAAACTTAACACCTATGCGTCATACATAATAAAATAATAATTGAGACAATTCAGTGGCTAAAAAAATATTAGGGCTTATCGCAGCACTACTCACCTCCCACGCTCTTGCTGCTCATGACGAGTTAAAACCCTTAGTCTTATTTCAGGGAAAGTTAGATGAAGGAACTTATCTACACATGATTGATCGGGGCATCACTCGCTTTGAGGAGGTCTCTTTAATTCCCGTGACTCGTAAACGGCTTGAACGTGATAACGAAGCCTACCTCAGTGAGTTAAGAAAAAATGCAGAGCAAGGCTACAGCCCTATCATTGTTCAAGATGCTAATTCACTCGAACACTTTGATCAGGTGGCCAACAACTACCCATCGACTCGATTCATCTCTCTAGATGTCGCGTTCGATGTCCCTAACATATTGGGCCTTACCTTTAACCATGCAGAAGGTGCCTATGTGATTGGGTACGCTGCAGGGCTAAAAACGACAACAAACAAAGTTGGGTTTATCGGCGGGTTAGATATTCCTGTCATTGAAAATTTCCGCTGTGGGTATGAATTAGGGCTAAAAAAAGCCAACCCAACAGCCACGCTTTCTACTGATTACATTAATACAGGCGCGTTTTCGTGGGATGACTCTGCAACGGCGAAACGACTGGCAGAAACGATGACCAGCAATGATGTTGACGTTATATTTCCTGTCGCAGGCTTTGCTAGCCAAGCCGTCATGGAGACCATGAAAAATACAGAAGGTGGATTCAGTTTCGGAATCGACTATGACTACAGTAGTAAGTATCCAAACACGGTTGTAGCCTCATTAGAGAAGCGAGCTGACCGTGCTATTTTTGCGGCTCTAATGTTACTAAAAAATGATATATGGAACAGTAATGAGAAACGTTTTGGGATAAAACAAGGCATTATTAACATTATCATCAACCAGAATAATTCCAATTTATCCGATGATGAAAAAGAGCAGATCAATGATGTTCTCGTAAAACTGAAAGGCAAAAACAATTCAGTTACGCGTGAAATTTCAACCCTATGTCAGATATAAAAATGAAGAAACTCTCTTCCTACATTATTATTTTATATACCATATTAACCTTAGTTCCGATGCTGGTTATCGGAGGGTTTGGGGTAACAAAAACATTAATTTCTGAACAAAATGAGCAGAGAAACTTATACGAAAAAGTCCTTTCTCAACAGCTCATTAATGCTCAGAAATCACTAAGCCGCTTCGACCTCCCTCTAGCAGAGTTAGTGGTTAACGACCTTTCGCGCCTCGATTACATCACATCCGTAAGATTAGAGTCTGAAATTTATGCGATGACACTGGCAGAAGTCGTCAATGACACCACTCAAGCAACTGATCTAATTGAGTTCTCTTACCCTGTATATGGCGTGAAAGGCAATAGCTTAGGGAGCTTAGTGGTCTACAAAGATAACGACGCATTTAGTAACGCTATTTATTACTCCATGCTACCTAAAGTAGTGCTATTCATTTTACTGGTTGCCTCGATCTCTTACCTTTTTAGCCGTCAAATACTCGCTACATTGAAAAAACCATTCAGCGATGTGCAAAATTTCACCTTATTGGTTGCCAATGGCGAATTTGAAACCCCGCCTCCGAAGCACAACCGCTTTGTCGAGATTGATGCTCTTTTTTCATCTTTAGAAACCATGCGTATTCGTCTATTGGGCTCTATGAAACAGCTAAGACGGAGTGAGGAACGCTACTCAAGAACCTACAATTTAACTCAAGTGTGTCTATTTGTTATCAGCGTTAAGACGGGGAAAATAGTAAGAGCAAATCGTAAGTTTATGCAGATATTTGGGAGTATTAAAGCCATCAATAATGCAGATGATGGCATGCTGCTGGCTCAATTCATCCGCTTACTTATGCTACGTGAAAACAATAATGGATTCGAGTATTCACTGACTATTGCCAACTCTACGAAGTACTTTCAGGTAAACCACTCTGAACGAATTCAAGATGAAATTGAGTGCTCAGCTCTAGACATTAGTGAGCTTATCGAAGCAAAGCAACTGGCAGAATTACAACTAAAGACAGATGCTCTTACTGGGGTTCCAAATCGAGTTAGCTTTAACGCATTTGTTGAGCAAGTAGAAGATGGGTTCCACGATAGCTTTACACTTATGATGCTTGATTTAAATGGTTTTAAAGCCATCAACGATACTTATGGTCACCTCGCGGGAGATGCTCTTCTAAAAACGATCGCCTTGCGTTTAGCGGCCGATGTTGCGTCATTAGGTTCCGTCTACCGATTAGGTGGTGATGAGTTCATCGTTTGTCTCACCAAGCTTCACTCAGAAGAACGCCTTCAAGAGATCGCAAACTCATTAGTAAAATCTATTGAGGGCGTGATCCACCATAAAGGACACCTACTCTCCCTCTCTGCTAGTGTGGGCATTAGCCACTATCATGCCTCTAATGGCGTCGCGATTAGCGATATTTTACACGATGCAGATGTCGCCATGTACTATGCAAAAACACATAAATTGCCTCCTGTTTTCGCCCATGACTTAGCGACTTCTTCCGCTCAAAAAGCTTAGCCTATGGGTTGTTAGTCCTAGATTCTAAGTTTTAGGGTTTAGGGTTTAAAAACTTTAGCTTTGATTTTGAGTCGTTTTGATAATGGATAGCGTTGGTTCCAATAAGCTTTGGTCTCTATTTCCAAAATACTCATGATTGCGGAATGCTGATATGATAAAGACGTCTTAACCTTGGAGCCTCTATATGTCTGAAAAAATCTCAACTTCTGCGCTTGCTAGACTGCGAGATATCGAACCCAAGCAACTATTTTCTGACTTAAAAAAAGCAGGCTATATTGTACGGGTAGAAGATAAGTGGATCCTTACTGAACAAGGCGAAAAGTTCGGCGGAGAGTTTCTTGATCACCCCAAATTTGGGCCTTTTATCATCTGGCCTAGCAACCTCCTCATTGATATGGACGCCACTACTGGTCAACTTCAAAGTGCCACTCAACTTGGCGAGCGATTTAAACTCAATGCAAAAAAAATCAACCAACTTTTAAGTGAATTAGGCTGGATTAAAAAAACCGGCCAAGGTTGGGAAATCACAAGTTCCGGATTTCGAGTGGGTGGGGAGCAAAGAGAAGATAAAGCATCTGAAAGCCTATTTGCTTTATGGCACGATTCCATTTTACGTAACAAGCGACTAAAGCAGTCTGTTATTGAGTTCCTTGGACAAGATGCCGAAACTCACACGACGGATAAATCAATATCCAGTTTTAGACAAAAGTTTGAAGCCAAACACCGTACTCTTGATGGGCACTATGTTCGCTCTACCGACGAGCTAATTATTGATAACTGGCTGTATATGGCTGGTGTTGTCCATGCCTATGAGAGACAACTTCCAATCAATGAAGATGTCATCAGTGATTTTTATATTCCTGCTGGAAAAGTCTATTTGCAGTACTGGGGCTCAGAAACAAGTACAGGCAGTAGTGGTGCTCGCGAACAGAAAAAAGCAGCCACTCTGGCGATATACCAAAAACACGGCTTTAATTTGATTGAGCTCTCTGCTGACGATATCCCAAATCTAGACACGGTACTTCCACCAGCATTGCGCAAATTTGGAATCAAGGCTTACTAAGGTTTATATCAAAAAGAGGGCTTACAATAGATCTCCGCAGAAATAATACCCCACGACCATGTTCTCGCTACTTATGTTCTCACCACGAAAGCGTCATCACTCAGCATAATCCATACGCCTTGCTGAGTGATTCAGCTACATCTTATAACTTACCCATCCACTTTCAGAATATGCAGGTCATCTTGCATAATACTCAGTAAATCGGCGGAAGAAATATCTGCGATATCCGGAACGTTATTAGGATTCAATTGCTCCCAACCGACTCCATCCAACACAATATCAGTCTGCCCACCTTGATTATCTAGTACTGAAATGACGGTACTCACCTCATCATCGAGCAAGGAAATATCGTCATTGACCGTAATTTCAATGCGTGAAAGTAGGTCATCAACCGATGGTGATGGCGGCAATAAATCAGAGATGTCGACAACGTCATGGTCAATAGAGAAATCACTCACGGTGTCAACAGATGGCATAGCAATGGTTCCTGAATGCTGCTCATCAAAGACAAAGCTATCATGCCCTGCACCACCAGACAGAATATCATCAGCGATAGTGCCATGAAGCTCATCGTCACCTTCATGCCCTTTCGTATCGGATAAGTTCAACTGGTTAGATTCAACCAATTTACTCACTCTCTCGGCACCCGATAGCAAACTCGCGTCTTCACCATATAACGAGTCTAGATCAACGCCCTGCAAAGTAATCGTCTGTAATGGCTCACCGAGTTCATTGTTAATCGTAATCAGAGCTTCGTTATCCACCTCTGTGATCTCAATTCTCTCCGCAAGCTCAGCGGAACTCCAAACATCATCAATATTCACAACGTCATGCAAATCAATCGTATCAATATTGATGTCGAAGTCTTTGACGATATCATTGCCAGGTAAAGCCACACTGCCCATAGAGCTACTTAACCATTTAAAGGTATCGGCTTGACCAGCATCACTTCCATCTTGCGGCCCTCCCCAAAGCAACTCATTATTTGTAGACCCCGTTAAAATATCGTCACCGACAACACCTTGCTGAATATGATTACCCAACACATTAATCGTTATCACCTGTTCAACACTATTCACACCATCTGATATCTCGACAGTGAAAGTATCTTGAGCCGTGTCTCCAGCAGCAATATTTGAGGTGCTTCCCGCGGTGATGTCATATATCCAATCACCTGTCGCAGTATTGAAAGAGAGAGAGCCATAGGTACCGGTCGCACTGGAGGTTAAAGACCAACTCAAATCTGTTGGGGAAGAATCAATATCCGTTGCCGTCACCTGCCCTGATATTTGATCGATATAATCTTCTTGCACATCTCCTGTGCTTGAACCTGCGATCACAGGTTTATCGTTATCACCGACCAATGTGACACTAATAATCTGCGGTGTACTTGCCCCGCCTTCATCGATCACATGGACTGTGAACGTTTCGGTAATAGGTGTAGTAGACAGCGCTTGAGAGAGCACCGCATCGAGTGTGTAAGTCCAAACACCTGTACTGCTGTTGATAGCAAACACCCCATAACTGGATTGCCCAGATGTGAATGCGTAACTGACATCTTGATTCTCAGGGTCTTGACCCAGGATAGTGCCAGTAGCCAGCGTCTGAACCTCTTCAGTGACACTACCTAAAGTCACGCTTGTATCTGCGATAGTTGGCTTATCATTGGTTCCTACGACATCCACAGTCACCACCTGTGAAGTCATTCCACCGTTTCCATCATCAACATGGATGGTAAACGTATCTTGGACCGTTTCATCAACTAATAAGTTAGCTTTCGCTGGGTCTATGGTATAAGTCCAATCACCTGTGACACGATCAATATGCAGGTCGCCGTAACTGCCCTCTTTGTCTTGTGAATTATCGTCAAATTTAAACGCATG
This sequence comes from Vibrio clamense, assembly GCF_050337905.1. NCBI lineage: Bacteria > Pseudomonadati > Pseudomonadota > Gammaproteobacteria > Vibrionales > Vibrionaceae > Vibrio > Vibrio clamense. The sequence continues at coordinate 312,869 of NZ_JAKJTJ010000023.1, forward strand.
CTCATCAGAAGTGTCTTTATCAAAAATAACTAACGAGCCACTATCTACAGATACGCCTTCTTCTTCAACTCGTCCATTCACCTCGCTATTAGCAAGTTCAACTGAAGGTAAATCATTGGTTCCGTTGACCTCAAACTCGACAAGTTGAGTGTCAGAAAAACCATGTTCATCTGTGACTTTTACCATATATTGAAGAGTGATTGATTCGCCGACAGCGAGCTCTTGGAACTCATCAAGTGTATTATTGAAATCGAAATCCCACGCCCCTGATGTTGAATTGACCACTAACGTGCCACGAGAATCTCCGCTAACCACTTGCCAATTGTGAGTGTCGGTTAAATCTGGATCGCCACTATCGAAGACTCCAGACAGCGAGGTTAAGGTATCTTCACTCATTTGCTGTGTGGCAATCGCGACGATATCTGGCGCGTCATTAGTACCGTTGATCGTCACAACGATATCCATTGGAACGGATTCACCACTGTGGTTATCTTTAGCGATGATCTGCACTGTATCTGTCGTTGACTCTCCTTGAGCCAAGCGGATAACCGCAGGGTTCGTTTCGTCAATTTCATAAGTCCAATGACCATTCGCATCAATACTGATAGCCCCGAGTGTGCCATCGGTTTTTACATGGTAGGTGGTGGTATCACCCACATCGACATCACTTGCCGCTAACTTGCCCGTTGCAGTACTGCCATCAACCGCAGAAACCGCCCCTGAATCGTCACCAGAAAGAGTAGGCAGATCATTACTTCCCTCTATGTGGACTGTCACAGTACGTGTGACCGATGCACCCGAATCATCTTTTGCTGTCACTATAAAGGTTTCACTTGCCGACTCACCTTCGGCTAATGCTTGAACATGAGCGGCTGAGTTATAAATGCTATAGCTCCACTCTCCATCTTCATCAATGGTGAACTCGCCATAAGTCCCTTTTAGCGATGTGCCATCAGCAATGGTTTTTGGTACAAATTTAACCGTATCACCGGAGTCAACATCATCCGCGGTTAAGTTGCGAGTGACACTGACAACGTTATCTTCACTGAGAACGGCACTATCAACCCCCGCGATGGTTGGCGCTTCATTGGTTCCGTGGATCGTGACAATGATGTCTTGCGTATCAAATGTCGATGGGTCGCCCAGATTAGAAGCATGATCTGTCAACTGAACGTTGAAGGTTTCAGTTAATGTATCGGCTGGTGTTCTACCATTTAGGGCTATGACATCTGGGTTAGTTTCATCAATATCATAAGTCCACTTACCATTTTCCCCCAACGAGAACACACCGTAAGTGCCTGCAATACTGTTATCAATCCATGTATGTGTATCGGTATTATCCACATCACCCGTGGTTAACTGACCAGAAATAGAGCCACTGTTGTCGGCATCAACTGAGCCTGTAATTTTACCGCCAATGCTCGGGATATCATTAGTCCCTGTAACATCAACTACAATCTCTAATAATTCCGGAGCTCCATGCTCATCAACCACGGTTTTTCCATTCTCATCCACCACGTAAACCGCGAAAACATCTTGTACAGAATCACCATCTTGTAGCCCTTGAACCGCAGTACTATTATTATCAAGAGTGAAGACCCAGTGACCATTCGCATCGACAGTTATGTTACCGTATGTACCTGCACCATCCACCAGTGTCCATGTCGGATTAACCCCTAGACCTGAATCTGCGGGGAGCTGTAGTGTTCCATCTTGTGTAATAACGCCATCGACTGCACCATCTTGATCATCAATATCTTCTTGAGCATTCAACCGTAGAATTTCGACATCACCTAAAGATATATCCTCAGCGGAACCAACCACTTTAATTTGGATCTCTCTCGTATCAATCAATCCATCAGAGTCGACGACTTTTATGGTGAAGTTATCGTACTGAACTTCCCCCGCATCCAATCCGTTTACAACTGAACCATTATCTAACTGATATTCCCACTCGCCCGTCACGCTATTCAAGGTTAACGAACCATAGATGCCTACAGCATTTGTTTCAATGCTCCAAGTATGTGAATCACCAAAGTCAGGATCATCAACACCCAACACACCACTGATGTTGGTCGTTATATCTTCTATGGTTTCACCGACAACAACGAGGTCATCTTGCGTGGCTGGAGTGTCTGTCGCAAAAGTAATTTCAGGTTTGTCATCAGTACCATTAATCGTAATATTTACAGTGTAAAAACCACTTCCCGTATTAATGCGCCAAGTTTCATTGATCACTTGCCCCGTTTTAAGCCCTTGAACTAAGGCAGAATCGTTAGCCAGTTGATACTCCCACTCTCCTGACGTGGCATTTTTAACTAAAGATCCAAATGAACCACCATCGACAGGCTCAGCAGTTCCTGCAATGTTCAATGGCAAACCACCAGGATCAGTCAAAGCGGTTTGTACTAGTGTGCCATCTTCAGTCACTTCTGCTCTCAAGATCTCAATCGGTGTACCACCAGAGCCGGAACCACTATCATTGTCCCAACCGTGAACCTCAATAGTGATGGTGTGATTCGCCGATTTCCCGCCATCATTATCGGTTCCTGATACGTAAAATGTTTCTGTTGCCACGTCTCCAGGGTTCAGTGCTTGTGTATCAGGATCGGTATTATCCAGCACATACAGCCACTCACCATTATTACCCAGTGTTAACGTACCAAATTTACCCACACCAAAATCTGCACCGCCATCTGCACTCGCATCCTCAATCGCCCAACTGACCAATGAACTGTTATTATCCACGTCCGTAGAGACCAATTGCCCCGAAGCTTGTAGCAACGAGTTATCCGCAAGATCGGCACTATCTTCAACCACAGAACCAGAAGAGGCTCCGCTAATCAACGGAATGTCATTGGTTCCCTTTATTGTGATCTCTATGTCTTGTGTGACGACACCACCGAAGTCATCTGTCGCGACGACATTAAAGGTTTCGGTTTTACTATCACCTTCCGCGAGCGATTCGATCAACGCGGCATTTGGAGTAAATTTCCAATGACCATCAGCGTCAATACTGAAAGTACCGTAATTCCCTTGATAAGGCGCACTCTCTGGCACAGGTGTAAATTGGGGAGTATCTAAATTATCAATATCGTCTAAATCAAGTTTGCCTGACAGGTGATCCGGAGTTTGGTTTTCGGTGAAGGTATCGCTGACATCGCCAGAAATCGTAGGTAAGTCGTTGCTGCCTTGGATGGTCACCGTGACGGTTTTTGTCGAAGTCGCGCCGTGCTCATCTTCAACCGTTACGTCAAACGTCTCGGTAAGATGCTGATTAGGATTCAGGTTTTGCACCGCATCAGTGTCTTTATTTAAAAGGTACGTCCACGCACCAGTAGAAGACATGATGAAGTTTCCGTGGCTACCTACCAAGCTCGAAGGTGACCATATATGGTTATTATCGTCAGCATCAGGGTCGCCATCTTGGAGTTGACCGCTAATCGTTGAGACATCTTCACTAATGGTTTTACTAAGCGCACCCTTGATATTTGGCGCATCGTTAGCCCCGTCAATATCGATCACGACCGTCTTAACTGAGGTTTCACCAAACTTATCAGTCACGCGGATTTGAATCGAATCATGCAGCTCACCCACATCACCTTGGTCTAATTGGTTCACTGCATTATTGCCGTTATCTAAGCTGTATGACCAAGAACCATTAGGGTTAAGCGTCAAGGTGCCATACTGCCCCGTTGAACCAATGATTTCCCAATCCAGCACATCGTCTCTGTCAGGATCACCTGAATCGAACGTCCCTGAAATCAGATTAGGTATGGCATCTTCAACAATGCTATAGCTCGCATCCAGATTAATATCAGGGGTTGTATTTGTTCCCGCAACATCAATGTTAACGGTGATTAATGTGGTCGCCCCATCAAGGTCTGTCACTTCGACTTGGAAGCTATCCGTTTCATTAATTCCAGGCGGGATCTCTCGCGTCGCGTATCGATCGCTATCTAAATGATAGGTCCACAGACCATTTGAATCGACTTCTAACGTTCCGTACGTGCCATTAGCAACGCCATCAACATCTTCCGATAACACTTTCCACGTATGTGTATCGTTAACATCAATGTCGCTTACTACCAACTGACCTGAAGCCACTTCTTTACTACCTGAATCTTCAATCACACTGCCAGAAGTCGTGCCCGTTAGCGTTGGTTTATCGTTCGAACCATGAATCGTAACGGTGATGGTTTCTTGATTCGAGGTACTGTTTGAGGTGCCGCTGTCATCTTTGACCGTGACATAAAACGTTTCGGTCAACGACTCGGTCGACAAAAGTTCTTGAACCGAAGAGTTAGTATTATCCAGTACATAAGTCCATTTACCATCATCGTCAATCGAAATCGAACCATAATGACCTTTGCCCGTTTTAAGTGACCAAGAGTGATCATCGGTTGTATCAACGTCCCCATGATTCAATGTGCCCGATGTAGTGATATCGGCATTAATATCATTCGCTGGGAAGTCATCTTCTGTCACGGCATTGGCGAAGGTTCCTGAAATTACGGGTTGATCATTCGTACCCACAATGTCTAGAGACACTTCCTGTGTGTCGACTTGATTGTGTTTATCGATCACTTGAATCGTGAACGTTTCTTGTACCCTTTCGCCTTCCGCTAAAGCTTGAGTGTTTGTGCCTTGCAGCAGAGTACTTTCGAGATCATAAGTCCACTGTCCATTTTGGTCGATAGTGATCGAACCATAGGTGCCTTCCTGACCACCCACAATCGACCACACGTGGGTTTCATTTTCATCAGGATCGCCTGAGAGGAGTTGGCCTGTCGCTTGAGTGGTCACGTCTTCGGTTAACAGCCCATTAGAGACACCATTAATGTCAGGTTTGTCGTTATGCCCAATAACTTCAACGTTAACTTCGTGGAAATCTTTTCCGCCCCGACCATCAGTCACTCTAATTCTAAAGGCTTGCTCTTGATAAGTGACTCCCTCTTCCATGAAGTTCGATTTTGCAGGGTCTAAGGTGTAAGTCCAAACGCCATTATTATCAACGGAAATCGAGCCATACAGACCTTGAGTACCGCCAACCACTCTCCACTGGTGATTATCAGAAGTGGGGTAAACATCGACATCACTGACACCAAGATCGCCTTGAGCCGTAAAAACACGATCCTCAATCACTAGACCTGTATCGTTATGCGCCCCATCAATCACTGGCGCATCGTTGGTACCTTTCACTTTAACGGTGATAACTTGTGTATCAATACCACCATTATCATCATCGACTTGAACGGTGAATTTTTCTTTATAGACTCTGTTTTTCTGTAGCTCTTGAGCTTTATCATTATCAATAACATAAGTCCAAGAACCACTATCAGGATCGATACTAAACGTACCATATCGACCAGCACCATCCTCGTTTGCAGCTAAACCCCAGACATGATCATCGGTAAGATCCACATCACCTGTATTTAAATCACCAGAAATCGATCCTGAATTTTGGTCTTCTTTGATGAGTAAACTGGTATCCCCCGAAATATTGGGGGCATCATTGGTGCCGTTAATTGTAATTACAATCTGAGTAGAATCTTGTCCGGAATGGCCGTCATCAACCAACACATCAAATGTTTCTTTGCGAGTCTCGTTCGCCGCGAGGAAATCAACTTTGGTGTCATCTAATGTATATTCCCAAAGCCCGGAAGCCGTGAGCGTGATGGTTCCATACAAACCTTGATAGCTAGCAGGGGAAGCATTAGTGGCAGGGCTACCTTCAAGGTTCCAAGTATGTCCATCAAGCACATCATCATCTGAAACCATCAACTGGCCTGAAGCTTGATTATCGCTTGCAATATCCTCGGTAACCGAACCGGCATCTGGCCCTGAAATTTCGGGCAGATCATTGGTTCCTTTGATGCTGATTACAATATTTTCCTGGCGAGTTCCGCCTAGACCGTCATCCACCTCAACCGCAAAGGTTTCAGTCCGCGTTTCACCTTCTGCTAATTTTTGAGCGGCAACGTTATCTAAGGTATAGGTCCACACACCAGCGGTTGTAATCGAGATTTCTCCAAATTCACTATCGGTGAGACCGACCATGCGCCACGTATGAGTTGCGCCATCATCAACATCTTGTGCTATTAGAGTGCCAGTTGCCGAGTAGATGTTATCTTCTTGCACGGTTTCAGCAAGGGAACCCACAACGGCATGTGGTGCATCATTCTGGCCTGTAACTGTTATCGTTACGGTTTGGATCTCACTCGCGGTACCACTATTGTCGGTGGCGGTATAAGTGAAGGTGACCGTCTCTTGAACACCAACTTTGAGGTGATCAAAAGCATTCTGCGGATCAAAATCAAAACTACCATTCGCATTAAAGTCTAAATGCCCTTTGCCAACACTAGACACCAATTGATAATTGGCGATCGTGCCATCAACATCAAAAGCATCAGTTACTTGAGATGATAATATTAGATTCTCTGTTGTGCTTTCTGTTGAATCATAAGCCACGGGACCGTCATTGGTGCCTTCAATCGTGACCTTAACAATTTGAGTCGTTCCATCCACGGCAGTCACTGTGAATTCACTAACAAGAGGTGCGCTTGTGGTATTCAGGTTGTCATAAGCGCTGTGAGCATCAAAAGTCCAGTGGCCAGACGTATCGATGCTGAATGTTCCGTATTGCCCTGCATTGGTTTGGGCCTTAAATTCATTGGCATTATCAACATCAAGGTTAGTCAAATCGCCACTAGTCGAAAGTGCAGCGTCGGTTTCTTGTAAAACTTTAACCAAATCACCGTCGATCACAGCCGCATCGTTAGAACCATTGACTGTAATCGTTAACGTTTCAGTATCCGTTCCGCCTTTACCATCACTGATCACATATTGAATTTGAACGTCAGCGGTTTGGTTATCGTTGAGGTAATCAAACTGACCATCGGTGAAAAATGTCAGCTTATTATCGATAATTTCAACTCGACCTTTTAGATCGGAACCACTGCCATCAAGTAAAGTAATGGTTGCAGAAGTAATGGTGAGATTTGAGTTATCTACATCGGTATCATTTGAAAGCACATCCACAACAACAGACGGACTATCTTCTCCCAGTGACGAAACATCTGCCGTCGCGACAGGGGCATCATTGGTTCCACTTATGGTTACGGTTATATTCGTTTCGGTTCCGTCCGCTGATTTCACGGTGAAAACATCGACTAAAGGTGCATCATCTACATTTAGGTAATCGAAGGTTTCCTTCGCGACAAAGGTCCACACTCCAGCACTATTGATATTGAAGATGCCATAGTTGCCAGCCTGATTAACAATAGGTTGAATTGTATTATCACCGTCCACATCAACGACATCTAAATCTCCCGATGTTGATAAAACGGCATCGGTTTCAACTAAATCTCGGCTACTGATATTTGAGAATTGAGCATCATCATTCACGCCAGTAATGGTCACTGTGATGGTGTGTTCGGTACCGTCTAGCGATTTGACGGTGAACTGTTCTGATTTTGTCTCACCTTCTCCTAGATACTGTACTTTGTCATTGGCGACGGAGTAATCCCAGTTGCCTAATTCATCAATGGTGATACTGCCAAGTGCGTCAGTGGCAGGTGCGACACTGCTAATATCAAACTTCGCTTCGTCAGTGCCATCAACATCAGTGATCTCCAACTTGCCCGAATCACTGAGCGTTGGGTTGGCGGCATCTTCAATTACGGCACCTGTATCGACACCCGTAATGACTGCGGCATCATTCACGCCCGTAATGGTAACGGTAATAG